>JANODD010000290.1:0-64970 GCA_031412515.1 Planctomycetia bacterium
GCTGTCGGAAAGTCGTGAACAAACGCAGTAGCGGAAGCCGTCAAGGCTTTCGGGAGTTGATATTGCGGGCCAAAGTTGCATGCACGAAATGCTTGACGCATTCCGCTACCGACTTTTCGCCATACCAGCTGGAAGCATACCCCGCGAAACCGGCTCGCCTTTTGGGGCGTATTTTGATAAAATCTTCTGTCTTATCACCCGCCAGGACGTGCGAATATTGCGATGGTATGCGAGAAACCGACGCTAGCAGCGTCGGCCACGGGGCGATTGCTTTGCGAGCAAAATCTGGGCTCGCGTCACAGTTCCACTGAAAAATTGCCAAATAAGATCGGCTTAATGCCGACCACAATGCCTTAAAATAGGAAGTTTCCGATGACAATCGATAGTTACGCACCGTGCCCATGTGGCAATGGCAAGAAGCTTAAATTCTGCAAGTGCGTCGAACAGCCACAAGAGCTGGAAACCATTATGCGACTGGCAGATGGCGGGCAGGAACTCGCGGCCTTGGACCGGATTAACCAGTTGCTGGCCAAGACCCCGAATACGGCTTGGTTGCTGGCGATCAAATGCGAACTGTCGCTGGCGATGCAAGAATTTGAAACATTTCGCGAAACAGCGATTCGGTTTCTGAAGCTTAAGCCCGACAATCCGCTCGCATTGGTCATGCGTTCGATGGTGGCGTGCAACGACGAAGAGCCCCTTGAAAACGCGGCTCGCTATCTGTTGCAAGGCATGTCGGAGTCGCGTGAGACTTTCCCTTCGATGACACTGCCAGCCATTCAAGTGCTGATTCGCACGATGGTTGAAAAAGACAAGTCGTCGATGATGGGCTTTTGGTGCGACATTCTCAATACCCTCATGCCTGATGCGGACAACAACGAAGAGTCGCCACTGAAAGAGCCAACGTTAAACCTGCTTGCCAAAACTCCAACGCGCGTCGTTGAGAACACGCAAGTGTCACTAGGCAAAGAACGGTTAGCTGAAGTCTCATCGTTGGCGCGGACCTTCCGCTATCCGCAAGCTGAAACGAAACTCCGCGCGATCCTTCGCGACTTCCCGGACCAACCGAGCACGTTGTCGCACTTGCTGCGAGCGCAGTACGCACAGCTTGATCAAGAGGGAGCCTTTGCAACGGCGAAGAAGCTCTCTGAGAACATGCAGATTTCGGCTGAAGAGCGGGCTTACTACTTAGCCCTTGCCTTTGAAATCGAACCCGGCCAAAAGTCGATCAATTCGCCGATGTTGATTCGGTACTGCGAAGTCGATTCGGACGAGCGTGTTCACGAGTCGCTCGAGAAGCTTGATATCGCTCAGCCGTATGGTGGTCAGGAAGCGGAGCAAATGCGGCACTTCTATGCCGCGGCTGTGAATGACGAAGTGCCTGCCAAACGTGTTTTCGCAGTCTACGATCGCTCCTTCTCAGTCGGTCGAGGACAGATTCTCGGTGCACCTGCGGCTGACGAAAATGAAATCGCTCAGTTCGTCGCGACCGTGGTCACTTTCGGAAAACAAACCGATCGTCCAGCGCGAGTGTTGCTTGTTGCGCGGAGCTTGGCCAAGCAAAAGGACCAATTAGATCGACTGCTTGAGACTCTTCAACTTGGCAATGAGATCGATGGCCATCAGATTCCATCGGACAGTCCTTATCCGTTGCTGTTGCGTCGCCCCAAGGTCCTCGTTGCGACGCCCGGAGAGCCGCTGTCCTTTGAGCAACGTGGCACGGAATTGGTGGATGATTTCCTGAGTTGCCAGATGCCGATTTTAGATAACCAATCGGTGCTTGAAGCATCCCAGGACGAGCGCAAGCGGGCGATCCTTCGCGGCTTGCTTGTACACTTGGAAGGCGAGCAATCATTTGTCGTGCCTCGCGGGTCGATCGACGAAATCTACCGCCGCTTGGATTTGCCGCGACCAGCACTGACTGTTAATCCGCAGTCAGAGAACATTCAATTGACGAGCGTTGTTGATCTGGATCGAATCGATTGCAAGCAGCTTTCCGATAATCAGTTGCAGGCCATCACCGGTCGCGCCATGTCACTCGGTGCTTATCGCGTCTATTACCACTGTGCGAAGGAAGTTTTGAGCCGCGAGAAATTGGCTGACAGTCCGATCCGCATCGCCGCTCTCAGTGGCATGATCTCGTTCGAATCCTCCGTGGACGGCAAGATCAAGTACTGCGAAGAGTTGGAGACGGCACTTGAAAAAGCCGGTGCTCCTGTTGGTCGCGCGGTCATCCAGCGAATGAGTCTACTACAAGCCTGCGGTCGAGTTCAGGAGGCTCAGGAATGCATGTTGAATGCCACCAAGAAGCATCCCAACGACCCGTATATCCTTAGTTTCATGCAGTACATCATGGAGCAGACTCGCGGAGCCGGTCGTGGCCGCGGGGCTGACCCAATGGGCGGCATGCTCGGCGGCGCCGATGAACCGCAAGAATCCGCCAGCGGCTTGGTACTTCCTGGGCAATCGGAAGGCCAGGAATCGAAGAGCAAACTCTGGCTGCCCGGGTCTTGAGATTTACAACTGCGGCGCAGGTGGAGTAGCTGGTTTCGTAAGAAACCGGCCGCAGCGCAAGTGGAGTAGCTGGTTTCGTGAGAAACCGGCTGTGGGAAAGTGGTTCGTCCGTCGTCTGGTTTCTCACGAAACCAGCTACCACTCTCTCATGCATCCTTTAAAAAAGCACATTTAGTTCAACTTTTTTCAGGGCTACCGGAACTGGCATGCATTCGTTAGAATTTTGCCAGTTCAGTTGACTTGTTGGCTGAAAATCGTTGCTTAGTAAGCACGACGGCGGCGTAGCTCAGTTGGTTAGAGCAGCGGAATCATAATCCGCGTGTCGGGGGTTCGAATCCCTCCGCCGCTACTTCTTACAGGTTAACGACTTACGTCGATTCTGATCGACGAGTACACAAGAGCGGTTACAACCCGGATTACAACACCCGGATTGTGAGCTAAGGTTGTACTATGATCAGATCTCTTGAAAAACCCAGTCCAGATTTTCCGTTGACCCCACACTCGCAAGGCTATTACGTCAAGCGAATACAGGGGAAGATGCATTACTTCGGCGAGCGTTGGGGAAACCCTTTTGATGCTCTTCGCGACTATGAATTTAAACGGCCATATCTCGAAGCGGGACTTGAACCGCCGACACAGGGTGGCATGTCACTTCGCGAAGGTCTAGAACGATTCTTGCAAGCCAAAGAGAAGCTCATTGCCACTGCTGAGCTAACGGCTCGTTCCTTCCAAGATTACAAAGCGGAATGCAAGTTCATCCTCGGCGTTATTGATGGCGCGAGAGGTATTACAACGTTGCTTCCCAATGACTTCTCGCGACTGAGAGCAGAATACGCGGGCAGCCCAACTACGATTAATAATCACATTGTTCGCTCGCGTGTCGCGTTCAATTGGATTGCAGCTTCGCAAGGCATCAATTTCAACTACGGCCAACAATTCAAAAAGCCATCGCTTAAGACATTACGTAAACACCGCAACCAGCAGCCCAAAAGGCTATTTACCTCCAACGAGATCACACGATTAGTTGAAGGTGCTGGAACGCAGTTGAAGGCAATGATCTTGCTTGGGGTCAATTGTGGCTTTGGCAATACCGACTGCGGAACCTTGACCGTTCAAGGTCTGGATCTATGCAGCGGCTGGCACAACCACGCTCGACCAAAAACTGGTGTTGAGCGTCGCGCGAGGCTCTGGCCGGAGACAATTGCAGCAATTCAGGAAGTTATCGGCAGCCGAACAAGCGGCCTTGTTTTCATTACGAAGTACGGCAATGCTTGGTCGACCGATAGCAAGTCGAGTCCAATTTCTGCCGAATTCCGGAAGGTCGCAAACTCTCTTGGCATCAAGCGAAGCTTCTATGACTTGCGTAGGACCTTTCAGACCGTTGGTGACAATAGCCTTGACTCAGTCGCCGTTAAATCGATCATGGGGCACATCGACGGTTCCATGTCCGGCGTATACCGCCAAAACGTACCCGATGTTCGACTTAAGGCTGTCGCTGACGTCGTCTATCAGTGGCTGTACACTAAAGATGCTTAAATTTGAGTTGCTTCTCTGGAGCAATATTCTCCAAAGCGATGCGCGAGATTCTATACTGCGGTCGCTTCCCGGAATTGGCGACGTTAACTGCTTTCAATCGATTCGCTTTGATCCACTCCGACACTTTCGCCTGTGAAACTCGAAGTTTTTCGGCAGCCTCTGGGACGGTCAGAAACTTCTCAGGTGTCATTTGCGCAATAAACCGATTAACCGCTGCAATCGCTTTCGCGGGTGTAATTGCATACGGAACTGGCGTAATATCCAGGCCATTCTCCAGAGCAATTTCATTTGCATCCCGCAAGTAAGTTGCAGCTTCCATGCATATTTGCTCATCTTGCTCTGGATGATTTCGAAGGTCGTGAAGCTGCGTCAAAATTCTTTTCATAGTGCAAACTTAGCATACTTCTACAGCTTTGTTCACATTTAAATCCAGGTCTCTATTTTATCGCGGCACCGTGTCGCTCATTCGAGATCTCCCTTTGATACTAGACGATCAAAAATCTCAAGAAGATGAACATCTGCATCAGACGTAAGTTCACGCTCTGGCGCAAGCTCGCAGTTGTGAGAGACGAACAAGTATTTGCTTCCATTCTTTCGACTGTAGAAATAGAAAATGGGCTTTAAACCGAGCTCCGCGAAAACGAACGGCAATACGGGAATAAGTTCGGCATTCGTCTGAGGATCGAGATATAGTTGGCCAGCGACCGGCGGGTGATTTAAGCGAGTTGTGTACTCCGTAGCGGGAGACTTAGTGCCACTTAAGCATTGCAGTCTGCATTCAAACCCATGACGAGTCATTGTACCAGAACCCGGTATCACGAGATTCAACTGTCCAAGCGAGTATCCTAATACTTCTCGAACCTCTTCAACCATCGCGAACAATGAGTCGTGCAATTCTGAAACGATTGTGTCGGAAACGCGATTGGGCCCATGTCCCTTCCACCGGTTGCGAGCCTCATTGGCACGATCAAATACACTACAAAGACGTTTTGAGCAGATCCTTGCCCACATCAAATGATTACGTTCAGTGGTGAAGGTTGTAGTGCCAATTGTTTTGCGATCAATAGGAGTCCCAGAAACTCGGGGAAGTTCATCGCGAATGATCCTTCCACTTGAAAACGCAAGCTTTTTCCATGTTCCAAATGAAGTCTCACCGGGAAGCTGGTAACCAGTCTCACCCGCTACCTTGCTCGCAAACTCCTTCCAGAGCGAATCGTGCGGCTTAAGCGCACTCATCGAGATGGTTGCAATATACTGACACAGAGTTTCCAAGAAACAGAGCAAATCCCAACACTTCTGCTTGAGCGTAACAACGTCGCCGAAGTAGTCCACCAGCAAGTAAGCTAGCGGGCTAGGGAGCGACTCAATCCACCCGCGTAGCAAACCTTCCTTTGACAGCGGAGAGAGTACGGGACTAATGCTGACTAGACCATCGCGTTCATTCCACAACGCATGCTCCATGCACACAACTTGACTTCTTGCCTCCTGAATGACGCGCGATGCTTTGATCAATTCAGCCTGCCGTTGAAGCGGTGGAAGTGGCCAAGCATCACTTAGTAAAATCTTCAATCGTGAACCCCACTGTATATCTTCGCTAGATAATGACTTCAAATATGCTAAACCTAACTCACTTTGCGAGAAGATACGAACAAACTCTGGATTCGCCAGCGCAGTATTAACGCACATTTTGCTGTGCACGATCCTTGAGTCAATCTCGACGTAACCGTTCGGTACCTCTCCATCCTCTGGAACGCGGAAGAATTCAGAGATCGGTACCATCGGTACAGCGAGTACTCTGGCTTGGTTGGAGATTTGACGTTGGATGTCAATAAGCTCAATGCCAGGGCAAACTTCGGTCCTAAAGTTGTGGACAGCAATCCCGCGTCTGTATTGCTCAACGATGGCGCGAAGGGATTGTATGTCCGGGTTGCAAAGGTCTTCTAAATCATCCTGTACCGTCGGATCGACCCGATACACGGGGATCGATTGCGGTGAGGGCTTTTTCTCGTAAGTATAGAGCCAGCTTCTTGACCGCCCTACACCTCGCAACTGGCTTTTCATCCCGCACTCGAAGACGGCTTGCATGTTTAGTCCCCACTTAGGCATCGAGCGACCGAAGTGTTTTGGCACAGAGTGCCCAACCGCCGTTTCTGCACAATCAAGGTAGATAAGCATCCCGTCGTCAGAGAGCTGGTCACATAGCGGAAGAATTGTGTCGAAGTAGTGGTTATGCATCGTCTGGCACTCGAGGCCACTTCCACTGTAGGCGATCGCCCAATCGCCATAATCTGTGTACGGGATGATCGCCACCGTATCGTATTTCAAACTGTTACCCGGCTTGGCGATGTTGTACGTTCCAGGGAATGCGGAGTCAGACCAGTGGAGGTCGTCTTCACCTTCGCGCTGGATAGGGGCCCAGATTTCGGCGGATGGATTAAGCTGTTTTACGACGGAGGGCAGCCAGCGATAAGCCGAGTCGGCAAAAATACTCCTACTCTCACGGGATGCGAGCAATAGTCCAATTAAGCATAGAACCTTTGGAGTTGGTAGACCATTGTCGTCAGTCTCTAAGTCCCTGACTGCCTCGCACATTTCAAGCGCGGTCAGGTCATACTTACTACGTTTGAGCCACTCATAGAATCCTCCGGGACTCTTTCGATATGTTGAGTCGCAATCGAAGTCGCCTCGTGCTTCCTTCAGTAGCTCTATTCTAATTATTTCTGTTGGATTTGACGTCATCGTGTATTCATTCGTTATGGATGCTATAGATGTATGCCCCAATTAGCGGAGCTAAACTTCGCCCATTTGACGTTCAAATGCTTGCCCAACTAGGCCGACGACGTAAGGGAGTTCGGAAAAAGAGGCGAGCATTACTTCAGTGTCTCCATTCCCCCAGCGCCCCAAGTTTGTGACATCTTTGGCTAGACCTTTGGGATCGTTCAGTTCACTGAAGTCAATGTTGAGTGATAGTCTCAGGCGTTTGGACTGAGGGACGACATCAACAAAATTTGTCTCAGCCTTGAAGGCAACATAGAGCTTCAAGAACTCGCAGGTGATGCAGGGGCTAAGTTCTAAAACCTGTTTCTTGAATGCTGCGAAAAGTTCATCGTTTGGACTTTTTAGCAGGTTTGGATGGTTTTCAATCGTCCACTCAGAGTTCTTACTGGCTTGTTTGCGATACTTTGAAAGAACCACTTCTGAAAGCGATGGGGCTGCCCAAACTTGCAGGGCATCGGTTGCCAGTTTCCCAGCGCGTGTTTTGATTGCATCCTCGTTCCAGTGTTCTATTTGGGCTAGACCAGCGCTCACCCGTAAGGGCGTTTCGTGAAAGCCGCCTTTCATCGTCTTCTTTGTGTTGAAGGGGCGATCACTGTACTCGGGATTGTAAGCAGTCAATGTGAGATTACCGAGCGTGTGCAGCCACGTTTGGTGCACACGTTCCCATTCAGCGCCCAATTCGTCACGCCATTCCTTTGAAAGATTTTCATTCTGCGGCATGATGTG
Organism: Planctomycetia bacterium; assembly: GCA_031412515.1. Lineage (GTDB taxonomy): Bacteria > Planctomycetota > Planctomycetia > Pirellulales > Pirellulaceae > Aureliella. The sequence continues at coordinate 7,555 of JANODD010000290.1, forward strand.
CTCGATTGTGTATTCGTCAACGGGCGCATATTCCTTGCGATCATGGTTCTCGAACCTTCGTAGCCAATAACTGCGGCGCGGGAAATTGTAGAGGTCGCGGGTCTGAACATCGCGATGAAACTCTTCGTCGCGTGGGAATCGTCGATAGCTGGGCAACAGCAGGAAATTCGCAAGGACACTCTCCAAGTAGTGATCTTTGTCGACGGATTTTGAGAATGTGGCGAACGTCTTATTCATCGAATTAGTTGGAATGGCACATATCGAGCGACGAAAAACGTACGATTCAATCGACCGTACAATCGCTAAAAAGTCTTCCTTCGACAATCGCTTGCCGTAGTAATCGTGATAGAGTTCAAGCAAGAACGGATAAGCAACGTCAACCTTTAATTCACGGAGATCGTGGAAGGCAACCTTTAGCTGGCTATCCGGTTCCAATCCGATTGCCATGCAACAGAAATAGCGTGCGTGTTGTCGAACATCTTTGACAAGTTCTTCAACCCCTAAAGCGGCAATGTCGGTGGTGCGTGAATACGCTTTGAATGCGTCATAGATTCCGTCGAGCCTAGGAATCTCGCCTGTCTTGACAGTTAAGTAGTGCCGCATGAAAGCATCGAAGTGCGTTCCGTACGATTCCTGGCCGAAGTCCAACTCCATCGGTCGCCAATACTGCTGGTAAAGTTTGGACTGTAGTTTTGGCTCTAGTCCCATAAGAATGAAGTTGCGAATGAGGTCAGCCTGGCTGAGTTCTTTGCCGGTTGAGTTCATGCTCTCGAAAATCAACTGCGGGTTGTCTTGATCTCGATTTAGGGCAACATCGACGACAACCAGCTTGGCTATTCCTTTGCAAACAAACTTCAACTGATCGTTGTTGTTGGTGAGAAGTTCCTCGAAGAGCGTGAAGTTGGAAACAACTCGCAGTGACGGATTTTGCGGCTGTTCAACACAGTCGAGGATGGCAATCAACGAGTCCTTGTCGGTTTGAGATAGCAGCAGCTTGTAATGTCGCTCACCTTCTTCCTCCGGATTCAGCAGATAGTAATTGCGCAATTTTCGCGGTGAGAATCCATCAACAGGTTCGCGCTCGCTCTCTGTCTGCTGATCAAGTGCCTTTGCAAGTGCCGCGAGTAGCAAGGTTACCGTCGTCAATCGCTGCTGCCCATCGATAACGAGAAGCGGCTCATGCGCTGTTACCGTAGACAATCCCTTCTCAACATAGACGATCGATCCAACGAAATGAGCCAACAATTTTTCGTCGGATCCAGTTCGTATGATGTCGTCCCACAATTGCCTACATTCCAGCTCAGTCCAGGAATAAGTTCGTTGATAGATCGGAATTACGAACTGTGGGGATTTCTTGAGAAATTCTATTAGCTTAGCTTCAGTGGCTTTCATTTTGGCAACTCGTTAAACTGCAATAGGCCCGTCTTGCATGCTGGTTCAAGAATATTTGTCACCGTCGCATTAACTGAAATAATGATTTCAAGTCGATACCGCGCCCGCGTAAAGACAAGATACATCTCTCGAAGTGCTCTTTGACGAAGAGACTCTGCAAAACTCTCCTGTGATATCCTGGGCGGAACGACGCCCTCTTCCAGTCCGACAGATATCACAGCGTCAAACTCCTGCCCGCCAACATGCTCTGCCCTCGCCATAACAATTCCAGGGCGGTCGACGCCAAAAATATCTCCGCGACGCTTTAAGACATATGGCGATTTGCCCGTTACTCGAAGGAGAGCCGCTTCTGCGTCATCCCAATACTTATCGGCATGGACAACGACGCAAACTGACCGAAGGTTTGACGCACGGAGGGAGGCGGCACGCTTCGCAATATAGTTACCTAATCCTCCCTTTCCCGCCGTCCCTCCCTTTCTTAAAACAGGTGGCTTGGCAAGCGGATGGGAATCGGAAACTAGGGATCGAGCCGACGCAGTAAAGTCTGGGAAATCGACGCCAAAGAGGTCGGTAGTGTGCTGTATGACGAAGAATGCGAGCTTCAAAATTGACGGCGTGCAGCGATAAACATTCCGTAGATGTTCATTTGCGATTTGCTCGATTCCGAGCAATCCAAATCCGGACGATACTGCACCTTTCAATTCCTGGGCCTCATCCAACGCAAGCGCGATCGGGAGGTGCTGACGATCGGTCATGGGCTTTGGCAGGTAGGCGAAAAGGCGTCGCTCATTCTCATTGAATAATTGCACTTCGTCCACAAAAAGAAAATCCACTCCATCAGTCTTTCGGCGAATATTCCAAATTGGAGTTCTCAGTTTAGATAAAAGTGAGATTGCCAAATCGTCGCTGTCCAGCATGCCCTGGTCCTCAGTGACTTGGTTATAGTAGTCTTCAAATAAGTCAAACACAAACATTCGTTCATCGGGCGTGATATGTTGGTGTAATCTACTAAACGGGATTTCGCTTGAAACATATCTTTTTCTATCGCGTTCAAGTGAATGTGCCTTAATTGCGACACCGACTTCATTGACAACAAGCTCAATAAAAATTCTCTGCAAACCCGGTGACGTTTTCAACAGGTGCAGGAGCGGTGCGTTTTCCGGCCGCACCGAGATCTCCGGCAATCTCTGATGAAGTGCATCTTCGATTATTTGGTACTGCAACGCTTTAGTCTCTGCAGCGTCCGAGTCAACAACGTCTTGGCCTTGAAGGTTAAGCGTGCGAATACAGTAATCCGACAATGTGTCAATTTCCAGCGACTGCTTTCCACCCATCATGAATGATTCTGCGCCAAGCACTTCAAATCTCTCACCTAGAGACTTCTTCATAGAAGTGTTGTGGCAAATGTATAAGCACTTACAGATTTTCCCTTCTTGCGCCGCGGTTTTCAGACGACCGATGCAGAGCAACTGCATCAGTAGCGTTTTTCCACTGCCCGCCGGTCCGGTAATTCGAATGGGCTGACGGGAGAAAACATTTGATTTGAGGATTTGTTTTTGCTCGTCGGCAAGTGGACTATTGGGTTCCATCCATTGCTCAAAGGTGAAAATCGACGTTTCGTAACGAGCACTATTCCCGATTTCTGGTAGTGGCGGAGCCACCTCAATCGGAGAAGCGGAACTGATCGCTGAATTTTTTCCGACAAGGGAAGTTTCTGCAAACTCTCGGAATGCTTCCAGTTCGCAGCTCGCGCGACTACCCGCGGTCACAATGGCCTTTTCTGTCGCGCGAATCATTTCTGGCAATAAATTCTGACGTTTAATTGCATAGCTCACAATTTTTGACTGCGAGCTACTTACGACGTTGCTAGAGGGTCCGTCATCCGGGCCCACGATAACCATTGCGAATCGTTTGGTATTGTCGACCTGGCAATCGCCCTCCCAGAAAGCAAGGCTGTAATGCGAAACTGTATCGGGGCCGCCAGCAGTACACGTTTTGACATTTGGCGCAGGTAACCTCAGTCGGTAGTGATGTGGTAACACTAATCTGCCGAGCCGAAGTATGGCAACCTTCAATGCTCGATGGAGTACATCTGCCTGGATATCAGGTAATCTCGTAATACCGGAATCTAGGTCCATCGATATAAATGCCCATGACTGGCCACCTGTTGCGTCGTAATAATCCGTGTTCCAAATAACAAGGTATCGTCCGTCACCAGAACTTGCTGCCCGTAGTGTGTCAAAAACATGCACCGACTTCCGCAGTATTTCGGAATCGCAGACTTTTAGTATTGCACTTGCTAAGCTATCTAACGACTGCGTCTTGTTCGAAAGCCATTCACAAAAGGGGCCGCTCAGGGCGATGTACTCAACAGCCATTAGAATTCCTCGATAAATGTGTCGACGCACGCTGGAGTGAAGTCTTCAGAACCAATTCTATTAAACAAACTAGTGAGACGAGTAATCAAGTCTACTAGAACCGATTGGTTGAGCCTTGAGCTACGAATCGGAAGGGCGTCCTGAAACGCTACACGGTACAAGTCACAAAACCCTTGACACTTTTGTTTCCACGAAAGTTCTGTTGCCATTTGCGCGTCATCAAGTATTTCAACCGGATAGGAAATGATATATCTCAGTAAACCCACGCTATGTTCGGCAATTGTTTGGAACTCATCGCTTTCGCGTTCTCGCGGGAAGAAATGCAGATCACTTGAAAATGCATTTGTGACGATTTTGCGTAGAAAATCCATTCGCCTTGCTGGGCTAATGAAGGCCATGCCCAACGATTGTCTTTGTTCAGTCGATTCGCAAAACGATATCAACTCGACAAAACGATTGAGTGACTCCTTCTGAGTCTGACCGCAAACGTGTCGCATTGCTGTATCGCGAGCGTAAGCACGGAAGTCGGCATTGCAAAGATCCCAGGAATTCCTCAATTCAGGAATGATCCCAGTCACCATTCCCTTTAGTTCGTTGCTTAAGTGCCGGATAAATTGCGGCAACGTGATTGTGTGGCTCAATGGAACTATCGGAATCATCACGATAGTATCTGTCTTCCCATTTTGCAGATCACAGGCTGGTGTTACAACAATCGCAGAACAAGTCGGCCATTTGGGCAGTAACCCTAGAGTCGGAATGTTAAACCAAATGTCACCAGTCTGATGTCTGCCAGTTGGATACTGCGAATAGTAGTGCTTGTCTGAAGTTTTTGAAGTTACCGGCACGCCAAAAAATCCTCAAATAGTGAATCGGGATGGTTGTGAGTTACTAAACCTCATCCGCAGTTACAGCCACATTGAACGGCACACCCAAACTATCAAAATGCTTTTGCCCGCAGCGGACTTTGTCGGCTTCGGCTGTGCGGAGTTTCAAAAAATCTTTGGTGTCTTTAGTCTCGCGTACGAGGTAAATCGTTGCATCGTCGTGCTTCACAATTGCCCAGTCGGGATTGTATTTTCCGACAGGGGTGTCAATGAGAAACCAACGCGGGAGTTTGACAAAAAGTTTGATGTCGTTGCGGTCGTTTAATGCCTGGGCAAACTTGCGCTCAACTTCAGATTCGTACTCGACGTATTCATAGAGTGATTTCGTAGATTCAAGCGCGGTTAAGTAGTTGATGATCTCGTCGTTCTTAAACAGCATCTGCTCCCACTCGCGATCGTGCAGCGGGCCAAAGTCGAGACGCTCGTATTTGATGCCGTCCACTAATAAGCGATGGAGTTCATACTTGAGAATGGTGGCGACAGAGTCCATGAACCGTTGCGGGTCAACGAAAAACTCGTCAAGCCGATCCGAATCTTGGAGAATTCGAACGAGTGTGGAGCGTGTTAGTTCGGTTTCGTTCTGAAGGTACGCGAGGATATCTGGAAGTGGACGATTGCCATAGTCAATTTGATCCTCTGCTACACCGATAGCCTGAGCATTAACATTGCCGCGAACGACGTTTACTTGTGCGGATACAACACGGATGAGCGGCGGTACAATCTTGGCCATCTTGCGGATGCCGGACACTGCGCGCATAACAAGCTCATCGGTTTTGAACTCGACTCGATAGGTTGTTCGTGGCTTAATCTTGTCCCATAGTGCTTGAAACTCTGGGCTGAGCAGAACTTCCTTGCGAAGGTTGCTCGTGCGTTCGTCTCTTTCCTTTTTGATATGTCGCTCGATCTGGTAGCACGAAAGAAGGTCGACTACAGAGGTGGCAAGTTCTTTCAGGGCATCGGGAAGCTCGAGCTTGAATCCAGTCTTCTTCGGATCAAACGCAGGGAGCAATCTTCCCTCTGGATCGATCATCTTTTGATCAATCAGCGCCTTCTTAACTTGTTCGGCGACTTCGCGGCCAATCGGCTTGGGTAGATCGTCGACAACTAAAGTTAACTTTGCAATAGCTGAAATCGGTACTTTACCGAATGTAACACCGCAATCCTCTTCGTACTCTGTCTGAAGCGCCCGGGCAAAGTCTTCATAGCTTTCATTGGCCATGACAAAGAGCTTGTTGACAGAATCATCAAACACGCGTTTGCCGTCCTGATCCACTGGAATTCGCAAGCCTCTGCCGATCTCTTGGCGTTTCTTTACGACGCTTTGCGATTCGTTCAACGTACAAATCTGGAATACGTTGGGGTTGTCCCAACCTTCGCGTAAGGCTGAGTGGCTGAAGATGAATCGAAGCGGCTCAGACTCAGTGAGCAGCTTTTCTTTATCTTTCATGATCGTGTTATAAACTTCATCGTCGGCTTGCGTGTCGCCGCGAGTGTCCTTCAGCGTACCCTTCTTGTCTTGTGCGAAATAGCCGTTGTGAAGTTGGGAGAAAGGAAGCTTAAGCCAAGTGATTTCCTCGTACCGTGAGTCTTTCGAAAACTCCGTTAGCGATTCCTCGAATGCGATAGCAAACTTGCCTTGGACTGCAGACCCCGCTTCATCGTAAGAGCGGTAATTGGCGACTCTATCGATGAAAAATAAACTTAAAACTTTGACGCCACGGCCACGGAGCTGTAATTCCTTTTCCAAGTGTTTTTTCACGGTGTGTTTAATCTGCGTCTTCCAAACGTCGTCGCGCATTCCGCCGATCTCTTCGCCAAGTTTCAATACTCGCCCGTTGGAGAAGCGTATGTACTCGTTGCCCGGTTCTGCATTGATCTCCGTAACTTCAAAGCCAGATCGGTAATTTGCGCGTTCTTCTGAAAGCACAAACAAGTCGGCCCCCTGTTTGACCGTAACTAACTTGAGCTTAGGACCATCTGGATTCTGATAGTGAATCCGTAACTTGGCTTTGATGCCGTTCTTGTACACAATTGAGTGTACTTGAACGAACGCATCATTCGCTCCGCCTTCCGCAGTCGCGCTGGCGACCACGATCTGCTTGACGAGTCGCAATTCAAAAGCTCGAATCGGATCGAGTCGATAGACCACGTTGTAGGGATTACGATGGGTGGCTGAATATCGCAATGTGCAAAGTGGGTTCAATGCTCGGATAGCCTCTTGAGCTTTATCCGTTGAATCAACGCTTTGTGGCTCATCAATAATGACAATCGGTCGGGTCGCTTGCACGAATTCGATGGGCTGGCGTCCCGAAAGTTTATCGCTTTCCTTGTAGATCACATTGCTGCGTTGTTCGGACTCGGTGCCGGTGAAGTTTTTACGAAACGCGTCGATGTTAATGATCAGAATTTGAAGGGTGTTGCTCACCGCAAACTGCCGCAGTCGATTGACTTTCTTGGCATCGTAGACAAAGTGCTCGAAGGGCATGTTGTTATAGAGTGCACGAAAGTGATCAGCGGTGATTTCAATGTTCTTCAGAACGCCTTCGCGGATCGCGACACCGGGAACCACAATGATGAACTTTTGCAGCCCAAACTTTTGTGAGAGTTCGAAAATGGTTCTCAAGTAGACGTAGGTCTTTCCAGTTCCTGTTTCCATTTCGATCGAGAAGTGCGGACAGTCGCGTTGCTCATTGGCTTCCCGATCGAATAATTCCCAGCATTCCAGCGGATTTTTTGGGTTGGCGACTTCTATGTCATTTCGATCTTGGACTGCTCTCACATTTGTCAGCAACTTCTCCGGAGCGAGAATCAATTGATTGCCGATACCCAATTCCGTGCGAGCTTGACCGGCAAACAAGCCACTGGCGCTCCATTTACCCATGTCGATGACGGAATACTCAGGTGCACCCTTGGGCTGGCCATCGAAGAGGTCTGTAATTGCAGCAACGGCTTCTTTTTGATAGCCTTGCTCTGAATCAAACTGGATTTTCATGCTGATTCCCCATTGCTAATTGCTTCGATCAGGCGAAGCTTAAGATCTTCGTTCGCGTCCAGTTCATCGTAGAGCACTGCAGCTAACAACTCTTTCAGGAGCGGTTTGTCGATTTTACCAGCAGCGACATGGTAGCTGATATTCTCCATCTCGCGCAAGAATCGCTCAACGCATAATAGGTAGCCGTTGAGCAGCAACATTTGAGCGCAAAGTGAGATTGCGATTCGCTTGTTTCCATCTTCGAAACAGTGGAACTTGTTTGCAGAAAAGAACAGATGGGTGAGTTTGTCGATGAACGTCGGATACCAATCATCGTTTTGGATGTTTTCTAAGACACTAGCAAGCTGGCCTTGATCACGAATACCTAACACGCCACCACCAGAGATCTGAACGGTAAGACCATGAGTATTAATTGCCATTTCGATGGTAAGGTATACAATCTCCATCAGCCACGTTCCTTCAGGCGAATGAATACGTCCTTGGCTTGCTCAAGTCGTTCTGCTAACTCCATACTCTTATCGCCAAGAAAGCGATCGAATTCGGATGGATCAATCGGTCGCACATAGTTCTGTAGCGTGAGATGAAGCGCATCACGAAATGCCAAATCGCGGCTTGCCATTTTCACACGGGCACGCTCTACCAATGGCTTCCAGTGAGCCTGCGATTCGAAATCACGAAAGAGCTTGTCGACTTCTCCAATCGTCAGCTTTCGTTCCAGCTTTGCAAAAGAGGCTTCAAGAGCTTTTGCAAATCCGTATTCGTAGGCAGCGACCAAATCCAGAATCTCAGAGTAAAACGTATCCCGAACGTTTTCTTTCGCCTGCAGTTTGAGTACTTTGCGGTACTCGGAGGATTTTTCACAAAAAATACTCACATAAATCTTGTCCGTGTATAACGGGTACTTGAACTTGCCCTCCACTACGTAAGCACCGAGAGCGTTCGTGAATTCGACTCGGTAATTCGGCTCCTGAAGGATGGCGTGAACAAAATCTTCGTCCCGCTGGTTGATATACTTCGTGCTACCGCCAGTTCGAGTGTTGATGGTGTCGAGGACGATGTCTAGTATTGTCTGGCGAAGTAGCCGAGCACGATCGCCGTCGGAAACAAGCATTGCCAGATTCAGAAACGCTCGAAAGCTAAACACCCCAAGGGCGGTAGTTTTGGTAACGAAATCTGCTTCGCTACCAAAGGACTCTTTCAGCAATATCTTCAGCTCCTGCAAGGACTTACCGCGTAGAACCTCGTACCCGTTGGCTCGTAATTCCTGGTCATGTGAAGCCAAGTAGGCGTCCACCGTTCGGGGGGTTATGTCCAAGAATTCCGCAACCTGCTCCTTGAGAAAAACGATTTCACCACGGTACGCGATCCCAGTAATCCCGAGGTTGTTTTGGATTTCGCGAAGAGCAAACGGGTTGTTCAAGACGTTCTGTCGCTCTATGGCCGAGGTCGTCAAGTCTCTACTCATAATTCCCACTCCGTTAGCTATTTGCGACTCTTTCAATTTTTCGAACAGTTCGCGGCCATCGGCAGTTGTCCAGAATTTCCGGATGACTGAACCTCGTCGTAAAGACCGCTGACTGACTCGCTGCAGCTATACCGTCTTAAAGCTCATTACACCTTTGGTCTTGAACGTTTGCACGGCGTTAGCTTTTAGCTGGTCGTTACCAGCGAACCCTTCGTCGAGGCAGACAACACGTTCGGGTTGCAAGTTCGCAATCGCACGAATAAGTTCCAGCGTCAGTTCTTTCTCGAGGCAGATGACTAAGGCACCAGCAGAGACCGAGTAAACAGACTTTCCAGCGAGATCAACTGCCTCCACCGGCGTTGTCAGCGGATAGCCGCTCTTCAGCAACAGCTCGTATAGAATGTCTTCGCTTGTACGATCATCGCGGACATGGTCGATATGCAGCTCAAGCTGCCTTGCGATTTTCTCCTTGTTGTGTTCAACGGTGGCATTCCAAGTTGAGAAATTAGATTCTGCGAGTTTGTATACGCGAAAACCGTTATCCGCAATGCTCTCCTCCTTGCTTGGAGCATTCTGTTTAAGATCAAAAAGCTCTCCTTGGCTCTTCACTTGCGTTCCCTGCCGCTCAGCAAGTTTCAGTATAACTCGCCTTGTTCGCTCCTTCGTTATGCTGCAAATATTTGGATGGTTCAAATCATCGATCGGCTCGGGTAACTGAACCAGTATGAACTTTCGGTTTCCACCATCAGATGCGTTAAGTTCGAGTATTGCCTGCGCTGTCGTGCCGCTTCCCGCAAAAAAATCTAAGTATACGCCTCCATTATCTTGACAATCATTTACAGTAATCGACGCCAAGTACTTAATTAGTGCGCTCGGCTTGGGGAAATCAAAAATTCCTTTTCCAATCAGTTCTTCAATTTCTTTCGACCCAACTTGGTTGTAAGGACCAATAAGAATTGACAGCGGCTTTCCTTTTCTTAATGCTCCGCTATCGTCGCGTAGGTATTGCTTGACACGAATACTCTTTTTTCCATTTGTTTCGTTGACTACCAATTCGTCATTGGCTAACGCAGCATCGACCCGTTCTTTTGACCAAATCCACTGCTTGTCGGGCCAGATTTCCTCACCCTGCCACAATATGGGATATCTCAAATTCGGGCGAAGATCTTTGCTGCCTGTTGCCAATGGCTGGGTGACGAAACCGCCTCTCTCTGGATACTTGGAATCTCGGTTTCTATATTCAGCGATAGCATCCTCGGAAAGCGGTGCTACAACGCTTTCGATAGGACTCTTCGAGTAACACAGGATGTACTCGTGAACATTTGAAAAGCCCTTAGTGAGTGCGCCCGCGTTGTACTTGTTTTTCCAAACGAGACATTCAACAAAACATCCGTCACCAAAGATGTCGTGGCATATACGCTTTAAGTTCTCGACTTCGGTCTCATCAATACTGATGAACACTACGCCGTCCTCGCGCAGCAAGTTCCTAGCTAAATACAGCCTCGGATAGATCATGTTCATCCACTTGGAATGAAAACGGCCATCAGCTTCCGTGTTGCTTCCGAACTTGCGGCCCTCTTCGTCAACTTGGCCCGTGTATTCGAGATACGTTTGCAGGCTCTCCGAGTAGTTGTCGGGATAGATAAAATCGTTGCCGGTGTTATACGGCGGATCGATGTAGATCATCTTGACCTTGCCCAGATACGACTTCTGCAACAACTTCAGAACTTCGAGGTTGTCGCCTTCGATGATTAAGTTCTCAGTGGTGTCGAAGTTAATGCTCTCTTCACGACATGGGCGAAGCGTTCCGAGACTCGGTTGCTGAATCGTCTTAAAACACTCGGCCTTACCGGGCCAGTTCATGCCGTACCTCTCGCGACCCACGTCAACGGATTCACCCAGCGCCAATCGCAACTTGTCAAAGTCGATCTTGCCACCTTCGGTACGAATCTCAGGGAACAAGTCGAGCAACCGCGCGACTTTGTCCTCAGCGATCGTGTGCGAACGGAGGTCGAACTTCTCAGGCAGTACCGCTCCCTTCGCAGATCTCGATGCCGTACCGTGCTTTTCCGCTTTCTTACTCATATTAACTTCCATCTCACCGTAAACAGTGTTTCCAACTTGGCCGCCTGGGAAAGGCGTTTGCCAACTTCGTCCAGCAGATTCTCTTTTTGGCCATCAATCTCTCGGGCTGCTTGTTTGTACGCGGGTAACGCTTCGTCATACTTTGATTCAAGCTGGCGAATTTTTCGCTGCAACTCGAACTTTTCTGGCAGGGTCGGCGCATTGCGAGCCGATTTCTTGGCGGCTTTAATTTCCGTCTCCAACGCCTCCAATTCAGATTTCAACGCGAGTCGCTTGTCATCTGCCCAGCGATCTAGCTTTTCAATCTCCGTATCAAACCACTTACCATTGGTCTCTGCGATCTCATTCAGCGCTCGACTCTTGGCTGCTTCAACTAGCGACGCAAGCTGCGATTCGATGGACGGCGGTGGGCCCACTTGCTTTCCAGTTTTCGCAGTGCAATCCATCAATCGGCGACATTGCACATCGTCAAGTGTATCTCCCGCGTCGGTCATCCCAGAGAAAAGTAGGGTTTCCTCAGTTGACATGGATGTGGAGGTCATGTGCGTTAAGCGCATCCAGCCAGAGTTCCCAACCAGGTGTTCGATGGCGCTGATCTTTTTGCGATCGCTAGAATAATCGAGAATCAATTCGCACGGTGGAACGTCTTGTGACTTGGCGAGATGCAGTACTTGCTGTGCCAACGGTGATCCAACCCGATACGTATTCGCATCTTCGACTTGTTTTGCAAAGCGGTAGGGACCGGCATGGATCTTCGAATCATCGAATGGGTTGGAAGCGAGTGTGAAAGAGAATTCATCATCGTCAAACTCAGCGAAGTCCGCCAAAACATAGCGAGTTAAAAGCCACAAGCGTAAATGAAACTGATCGAGGAAACTCTCACTCTGAACTCGAACTTTTTCGATCACTTCCTGGTCAAAATTGTCCAGCAACTTTTCTCGGGCGTCTTCGTGACCAGCGGTGATCTCGGTATCGAGCTCTTTCTGCAACTGGTCGAACTCAAATTGAATCTGTTCAGGCGTGCGGCAGCGTTGATAAATGGTTGCGATTCGCTTCTCAAAGTCGACGCCAGATTCAACAGCCCCTAGAATTTCATCGCTGGAGCCAAACACACCGTCGAACAATTTGAACTTCTCTTCTAGCAGTTCGTAAACTCGCTTGTCGGCGGCATTCTTTTTGTTCAGGAAGTTCACAACTACGACATCGCATTTTTGGCCATAGCGATGGCAACGACCAATGCGCTGCTCGATGCGCTGCGGATTCCAAGGCAGATCGTAGTTCACTACCAAGTTGCAGAATTGAAGATTGACGCCTTCGGCCGCAGCCTCAGTCGCGATCATGATGGTTGCAGTATCGCGAAAGTGTTCGACGATGGCGGCTCGCATATCGGCAGCAGGAGATCCTGAAACACGGTCAGTGCCGCGATGGAGGTCAAGCCATTCTTTGTAGATTGTCCTGGAACCAGCATCATTGTTCGTCCCATTGAAGAGCACGATCTTACCCGCGAATTCAGTCGCTTCGAGTATTCGCTGCAGGTATTCCTGTGTTCGTCGGGATTCGGTGAAGATAATCGCCTTTTGCTGAACGGGACCGCTCGTAATCCCTCTCGCAAGTGCCGCCACTGATTCTGCGAAACCTCGGCGGAGTGCAGTTAACAGAACTGCACCTTTGGAGTTTTCAGAGATCGACTTGGCGAGTTCATGAAATTCGCGAAGACGCAGCATCTCTTTCTTCATTGCGGCGATGTCTTCAGGGCCAAGTTTTTGCTCGGGTTTGCTGTCCTTCGCGTCATCTTCATCCCACTCGTCTGCCAATTCGTCGAAGTCATCGACCTCGCTGGGTACGTCGGCTGGGATTTCCTTGACGAATTCTGCTGCGTGTACCGCGTGCTCCAACTTGTCGGCTAGGCCACGTAGAGTGTCGGAAATTGCAAAGGTTGACGATGCGAGCAACTTGCGAAGAATGAGTGTCATTAAACTCCGCTGCGATGCGGGGAGCGCATACAGTGAAGGACTCTGGAGGTAATCGGAAACCAGATCATATAGCTTCTGCTCATCATCGGATGGTTCGAACTCCTGCACAATCGCGTGACGGTCGGTGTACTTGATGTACTCGAGGACATGTTTGCGCAGCGTACGCTTGCAGATCGGCTTCAATCGCTCTTTTAATTCATGAAAGTCCTGGTTGTCCCCGAGGCGAGTAAACCGAGTTTTGTAAGTTTTGAGATCGCCGAATGCAAAATCGTCGATAAGACTCACGAGTCCGTACAATTCGAGCAACGAGTTTTGCAGCGGTGTCGCAGTGAGCAGCACCTTCTTATAGGGCGCGATCGACTGTTTGATCGTGTTGGCTATTTTGTTTGTTGGTTTGTAAACATTGCGAAGGCGGTGGGCTTCGTCGATTACCACCAGATCCCAAAGAGTCTGTGAGACGTAAGGCGCCATCCGTTGAACGTACTGGTACGAACAGATGACTACGGCTTCTTGATGAAATGGGTTTAGATTGCCCGCTTTAATGAAATCGTTGAAAGTTCGAGCTTCCAGGATCACCGATGGCAAGAAGAACTTGTCCGCCAGCTCCTGCGACCACTGTTTTCGTAAGTTTGCGGGGGCAATCACTAATAAGCGATGTTTGCGTTCGGCCCACATCTGCGCGAGCAATAGTCCCGCTTCAATAGTCTTTCCGAGGCCAACTTCGTCAGCGAGAATCGCGCCTTTTGAAAGCGGATTGCTGAACGCGAATAACGCAGCTTCAACTTGATGCGGGTTCAAGTCGACTTGTGCGTCGGAAAGAACCGATGTGAGTTTTTCGAGGTTGTCCGATGCACAGCGTTTGGTTAAATCATACGCAAGATACTTCGCGTGGTGCGGCGTGGACGGGATCTGCGCAACCGGAAGGACACTACGATTGAAGCGGGATACGTTGTTCGTAGAGACGGCAACCTTTGTTGAAGCTTTGCGGGTCGACGGTTTTGCAGTAACAGGTTGTTCTGGTCGACCGAACGGGTGAAACCAAACGGGCTGCGGTTGCTCAACCGGTCTAAGCGGGGAAGTCAACCGCTCAGGATTCTCGAGTTGCCATTCAAAGTCACCATCGCTTCCGTTGCAATCAGCGATCTCGACAGTACCCACTACAACGCCGGTTGGCAGGGAAGCGATTGGTTTGCCAAGTTCTAACTCGATCTCAGCGCGATCGGCTGCATCGAGATCCGTTTTTCCTAGGCTGGCGTAGATATAAACTTTGCCTCGCAGCTTGGTCGGCAAGCTACGATATTCGATCGTTTTGATCCCCTGCAGAATCATCTCGGCCCAAGGCTGTCGAATGCTGAGGCCTTTTAGCTTTTCCGGTTGCGAACTCATTGCGGTAGTGGAATCCCCGAATCATGCAAATCATTACAACCTCGTGGAAGCCAGCATTGTGCATAGCATTTGGACACGTTTGGTCGCGAGGAAAAGTCGCCTTTGCCAAGACGTTTATTTAGGAGCCTATTCTTACGCAGTTCTCCCCAACTCGCCAGATGGGCGGGCACCCTTTGGAGCTGTTTGCTGGGGTAGGAAAAGGGGTCAGGAGCCTATTTGGAAGATTGGGGAAGTTTACATGGCCAGACCACGTTTCCGCCGTTGACTCGTCCCACCCAGCGCTCCCAAAAGGCTGACTGCGTTGTATTGCTCTGCGAAGCTGCGCCTGTTCTTTCTCACTGACCGGTCGGTTGACACGTTCCAGCCAATTGGGCAACCTTTGAGATGGCCAGTGTAACTCCACAACTTCCGCCAAGCCAGTTGTATAAACTTCCAAATCGCCACTGCTCAGCTTTACTCACCAGTCCAGCTGCCAGTGCAGTGCGTTCAACATTGCGACACACCACATGAAAATGTTCGTCACTCTGGACCATTGCTTCTGTTTATATGCAAAAAACTGAGCTCGTTAATATATGGGCTACCGTCGGGAGCATTGACATGAATCTTACCCTAAACGAATTTGGCTGTGCCATCTGAAAATTGCTTCGATTGACTTAACTGCCAGTCTCTGGGCGCAATTGGTCAAGGAGTTAGGTGCGAAAGCCGCCATATATGCGAGTGGCTCCTTCGGATCTTGGTCACCTTTGACTAGAATCTCGTCTACTTCGATAGCGCCCGATACGCTATTAGTAACCTGTGGGGGCAAACACTCGCCTGAAGTCGGTGCCAAAATGATACCGCCGACTGCAAGACAATCGCGGTTTGTTGCGAACCAATGGCGTCGTCTGGCTGAAATCCACCCGTTTAAGTTTTAATGACCAAGAATGAGTTCTCATGATTGAAGAAATGCAACCAGAAGTGATTCGATTCCTCGATCGCCACAAGATTCCACAAAGCCAGCTATTTGATTTGGATGGGCGCGATTTAGGTTCATGCTATGACGAAATGGTCGCAGAGGAAAAGCTCTTTGGCTACAACGCCACAGCTTGCAGTGTACTTGATTCCGGACATAAGCTTGTAACGCGGGCTGGTCACTGCATGGAATGCGAGCCGGCTGGGGCCAAGGCTATTGCTGCGATTAGACGTCTTCATGGTTTGGGAGATGTTTACATCGCTGGATCGCTTTCCACTTCGCTCCTCAACGTTGGCTCGACAACCAATGCCGACAAACGCGTTCCAGTGCTAAACGAATTGGCGTATGGCGGTGCGACGGATTGGAAAAAGCTACACGTCATTCGTGCAATTGCTAACTCTGGAAAAATTGAGTTCGCTGTTCATTCCAAACTTGAACGGTATCGAGTGCGTGACGTCAGTTACATGAAAGAGGGAAAGGAGCAATTGTGCTACGACCTTTTCTCTTGCTCGGCGGAATTAGCACTTGAGGAGTTTAAAGCAAGTGTTCCCAAGGGGAGCAAAATCGCATCCCAGCTACCTTCAGAGCTTTCAAAATACTATTTTCCCGATCTCGCCACTGCGAGACGATAGTCGCATTGATTAACGGATGTTTCTTTCGATTTACCCTGGGTGCAATTAAGAGCGGGTTGTATCGGTCGGTCTCAGAGCGGGTTCGGATTGCGTGAAGATAGTTCGTACCGTGTTGACCCGCTCGTTGTGCCAACTGCAGGACGACCCGTCGCCGCTGGAGAGTGTTGACTTAACGGCAATTGCTCATGCGTCGCATAGGACGCCCAATGTCACTCACTTTCGAATTGCTGTACTCAAAATAAGGATAGTATTCGCTTGCCGAGTTTAAAATCTATCAGCCGGAACGCGTTAGCGTCCGGTTAATGGATAAAAACCGGACGCTAACGCGTTCCGGCTGATTAGTCCAACCGTACTGAGGTGTTGCGATTTTGCAAAGCCGAGAAAGTGAGTGACATTGGGCGAGGACGCCCGCGCTCCGAAAACCGGTCATCCACTTTGGCTAGTTTATGAGAACGTTTGTAGGGCACCTAGCTCGCAGCAGGCCCTTTGCGTTCACGTCGCAGTCCTAACTTGGTGCCATCCGTAGTCTTGCGCACATCCAGAACTTTATGCTGTAAGCGTTGCGACATCGACTTATCCATGAAGAGCACAGCGCGACCGTCATGCTCAACAACTTCATCGCCTGGCCGCTGTTTGCCAAAACGAACACGTGTGCGATGGTCTTTCCGCGATAGTCGTGCTGCGATTTCAAGCGGCTGATTGGATAGTTTGTCGTGCAAATTGAAAAATGCAGCGGTTGTTATCGTTAACAAAAGGTCTCTCCCTTAGATTGGATCTGAGTCAGCTTCCTCGGTTTCAACTGGTCGACAATACCCCGCGCCAACGGCAGGGTGAGAAGCAAAGGAAATCCGCTTTAATGGAAACCGATGTTACCAATCGCTCTGCAAAAGAAGCAAGAGTATGGCTGGCCACTGCCGGCGGTCACAACAAGAAAACTTTTTGAACCATGGACCACGAGTGGCAAGCAGAAAATTAATAGATTTTATGATGGCTGAAAAGCAAAGCAAAATCGTCAATTCCCGACATAAGCATAGGGGGGCTGGTTGGATAAGTCAAACAGAATTCGCTAGTTAAAGCCGTTCAAGCTGCTGCACTGGTGCTTCAGCAACAGTTGACTTTGGGTTGATTATGTCCGAGTGGCACGCCCTGAGTGCCTAAAACTAAGGGCTTTGCGAAGGGCGTGCCACCCGAAAATTCAATCTGGACAAAGCGGAGGGCATCTGCGTTTCTGTCAGCCAACGTATTTTTATGACGCCGACGGCCCTGATTCTGTCCTTGGTTGTGCGAAGCAATTCTATTTAACAACTGTTTTGTTAGTGGTCAGTGGAACGGCTAGCGATTCATAGTACTTCGCGATATCGAGCATCTGCTCAGGTGTCAGCCGCTGGGCGATTGGGTGCATCAGTGACCCATATTCCGATCCACCGCGATGATCACTTGCGAACAGTGCAAGCTGCTGCACAAGGTAATCGGCGTATTGACCAGCGAGCGTCGGATAAGCGGAGTTTCGCAAGTGGTCGCCGGGTCCATGGCACTCCGCACAGATTGGAATGCGAGCTTCCGGTAAACCCTCGAGTGCGAGCTTGGCACCGCGACTGATTGCAAGTTCCGATGCTGAAGAAGTGAGCGTCACTTGCGAAGCCTCGCGTTCACTGTAGTAGCGGGCCACTTCACGCGTCTCATCGGCATTCAGTCCAGCGGCAATGGGTTCCATGATCCCGCTATGACGCTCGCCACTCGCAAAAGCCACAAGTGCTTTTTCAAGGTATTCTGGTCGTTGTCCGGCGAGCTTAGGAGCCACGCCAGCTTCCCTTCCCTGGCCCTCTTTCCCGTGACATCTTCCACAACTATTGATGATCGATTGAGCAAAGCCTTTACGTCCACCCAGTCCTTGAAGTGGAACAGTGTCTGCATCCTTCTCATCATTCTTCACATCGAACCCTTGCGAGTTCGTCTTGGACTCTGGCAGAGCGTCGTCGCCATTAACCAGGCGATCATACTCGCGCTCGGTCAGCTCGGGAAATTTTTGCAAGAAAGCCACCATCGCCCACACTTCATCGTCGCGCTGCTGCGATGGCCAGGCCGGCATACCGGTGAATTTGACTCCATGTTTGACGATGTAAAACAATTCCTGCGGATCCCACTCGTGAATGATTGGCGGAAGGTAAGGAGGATTGGGAGTCATCTTCAATGCAATTCGAGGATTGTGAAGCGATGGTTTACCATGGCACGGATAACATCCTAAGTCGTAATGCGTTGCGCCCTTGATCACCATACCAGGATCATCCAACGCAGGTACTTCAATCATCATCGACTGAGTTGCTACGGATCGAGCCATCGCAGAGTGCAGGAACCAGGATGTAATCGGCCAGTGGCCCGAACTGGCTCTGATGGGTGCGAGCCCCAAGGTGACGAAAAGAAATGCACCTATACCAAGGAGACTCACAAGCGTGACAATTTGTAGCAGCCAACGCTTAAGGCCAGACCAGCCAGGCGCTGGTTTCAAAAGTGCAACTGCATTTTTCGCAATGCGTAGTAACTTCTGGAAGCATGCCTTCAGTATAGTCATCATTGAGATACTCTCGAGTGAAGGGCGTTTCCTCTTAACAATCGAACAGACAACCAGAGGCCGCCAACGAGATACGAGATACCACCGCCAATCAACATGATTGCTCCGCCAAGATGCTGATCTTCCAGCGGCGTCAATCCGTTATGACTATCGCCATGAACACTGTCGCCATGAACATAAAGCGCACGCGGTGTCAGGGCCAACAAGGCTCCGAGTAACACCATATGCATCATCGTCAGTAAAAGTCCAATCACTCCGGCCGCAGCACGATTTGCATCACTCTGCACGTTGCCTCCGAATGCAGACAACCATAAAAGCAAACCACAACCAAGAAACATAGATTGTTCCGCCAGCACTCCCAATACGCTGTGCCTCGCCACTTGGTGTAGTCCTGGTGCATGCCATGCCCAGACCACGACAAGCTCGAGCAAGGATATGGGGACCGGAGCAAAAAGCTGAGGAAATTTCTTAACCGGATCCATCGGTCCGCCACCGATTCCAATGGCCAATAGCGGTGCCGCCACTGCGACGACTCCCATGTGCATTATCATGTGGACGTAGAACGCTGAAGATGCCAAAAGAGGCAAAACGATCCACATAACAAAAAGCGTTAAGCAACCGGCGAATAAAAAAGCTTTGCGCATCAGTAACATTTCTCGTGGAAGTATGCGGCCAGCGCCACGAACAAAGTAGCAATCGCGCTCAGCCCTGAGAGAAGTAGTGTCGCGAACCCTAGCATTCGATGACGATCCTCCGGTGTATCACGATGAGTGGAAAGAGCCGCAGGTTGGAAGGTGTGGCGACGATACCCAACGATCCCCGTAAGACCAATTCCAATCAGCGCAATCACTGTGAAAACTGCGATCGCATGTCGGACCATTCCAAGGGACCGATCAGGGCCTGCATACTTCGCACACCAAATAGCAGCGGTTAAGTAACACGCGAAAAAATGAGTAGCCCAGATGGTCGGCGAGATAATCAGCAACCATACACTTTGGTTCTTTTCATGCGTAACTTCTTTCTCTTGAGACGACATCGTGAAACCTCTTCAAGCCACCAAAGGGAAGCCCGCGATTACGGCGACTGTAACGACGCTTGTTAACGCTGTGAAATGCCAGTAGAGTGCAACATTCGTGATGTCACCGTTAATTCTCGCGGACATTCGGCCGGCTAGGCGTCGAGCTATACAGTAAAGTTGCATGTACATCCCGATCGCAACGTGGATCACGGTCCACAGAACCAGCAGCCAAACGGTCGCCGGGTAAACGTGCTCTTGCGGGTCGAGGCCAGTAAACCAAGGCCCAGCGATCAAAGCGGCTGCTCCGGCTAGACCTAGTAACACTGCTGAAACAAGTCCAACATAGTAAGCACCACTTTGATCGCGATCATTCCATCGCCGCGCAAGGAGCGTTAGGCCCCACGCGCCGAGCAGCAACACCACCGAAGTCAGCGGCCAGAACACTCCGGGGCCTGGACTGGGTTTCGGAGGAAAATCATCGTGTATCGTCCAGTAGAAAAAATACCCAAAAACGATGGAGATGAATGCCGTCAAGTCAGCGAGCATCGTGATGCACATCGCCCACCATGTAATCGATGCCGTTCCCGAAACATACGTCGGTAGTTCTAGACCGAGCCCTACGTCTTTCTCTAACTTGTCCGGTATTGGACCGGTCCACAACCAGTAACTGAAAACCCCTACCGCGACCGTGAGGCTCGCCATGGCTGCCCACCACCAATGATAGGTTCCAAAAATAAAAAAGCCGCCGAGCGAGAATGCACCATAAAGAGTGATGAACGACGATCCCGGTAGCCGCAGGCATTGTTGAGGCTTCGCATCAATGATGGAAGTAACGATCGTCTCTCGCATGTTCTCTTCTGCGTCAGGTAAATAGAAGCGCCCCTCGTCCACATCGCGTTGGAAATTCGGTTGGTCCCAAAGTGGGTAGCGGCTGTCAATTTCAGGAATCGACCGAATCCCCCATGGCTTGCCAGGCATCTCTTGCAACCACTCTAGCGTGCCTGCATTCCATGGATTTCGTTCGGAGTAAGGTTCGTTCCCTTTGGGCCGGACGAGATCCCAGAAAACGACCGCGATGCCGGACGCCAAGATAAAGGATCCAATCGTCGAGACAAAATTCAGGGTGTCAAATCCCATGTTTGCCGGATAGGTAAAGACCCGCCGCGGCATTCCCAGCAATCCCGAAATATGCATCGGCATAAATGTGAAATTGAAACCGATAAACGTGATCCAGAAAGCGATGGTGCCAAGCTTATCGGAGAGTCGTTTGCCATTGACCAGTGGGAAGAAATAGTAGATGCCGGCGATCATTGGAAAGATCACGCCACCGATCATTACATAGTGCAAGTGAGCCACAACAAAGTACGTGTCATGAGCTTGGAAATCGAATGACGCGAGCGCAACCATCACGCCGGTCAGACCACCGAACACAAAGATCATCAAGCTGCCGAGAGAGAACAGCATCGGTACTGAACGGGTGACTCGACCTACGGCCACCGTCGCGATGAAGCAGAAGACTTGAATTCCCGTTGGAATCGCAACTGCTTCTGAAGCCGCTGAGAAAAAACCAAGTGAAATGCCTGGCAAGCCGGTCGTAAACATGTGATGGACCCACAGCCCGAAACTTAAGAACCCAGTCCCAATCGCGGCCAGTACCACCCAGCCATATCCGACGATCGGCGTGCGAGCGAAGGTTGGAACAATCATCGCAATTAGAGCCACCGATGGCAGGAAGACAATGTAAACTTCCGGGTGTCCGAACAGCCAAAAAAGATGCTGCCACAATAGAGGATCACCGCCGCCTGCTGGATTGAAGAAAGGCCAACCAAAGGCTCGCTCGATTTCCAACAGCATGCTGCCTGTAATCAATGGAGGGAAAGCGAATAGAATCATCGCTGCCGCAACCAAGACGTACCAAGCGTACAACGGCATTAAGTTGATGCGCATCCCAGGTGGTCGACATTTCAGCGTACCAACGATCATCTCAACAGCGGCCGCGATGGCAGCAACTTCAATAAACGAAAATCCAAGTAACCAAATGTCGGCACCGATACCTGTCTGATACTTCGAAGTAAGCGGCGGATACATGAACCAGCCACCACTGGGTGCGGCGTTGAAAAAGATCGAGCCGCATAAAAAAACACCGCCTAAAAGAAAGCACCAAAATCCGAAGGCAGATAGACGCGGGAAAGGCAGATCGCGCGCACCAAGCATTTGCGGCAGCAACAAGATCGCGATAGCCTCAAAAATCGGCAGCGCGAAAAGGAACATCATTACCGAACCATGGACAGTAAAAGCCTGGTTGTAAAAGTCGGCAGAAAGGAAATGATTGTCCGGCACAGCCAGCTGGATTCGCATTAACAGTGCCAGCACGCCGGCGAACAAAAAAAAGACAAAAGCCATCGCCGTGTACCACAGCCCAACATCTGAGTTGTTGACGGAAGACCAGTACCGCCAACCGCTGGGCGTTTCCCAAGTTTGCATCAGCCGCTCCTCTTGCGCCCGTCGCAGCTCCACTGATGGCGCCTGATCAAGCGGTTCCACATCGGTTGCGATCGCGTCCTGCGGTAGGGAGTTATCGCTGTTCATTGGAGGCCATCCAGGTAAGTCGCCAGCGCTAGCAGGTCATCTTGCGGCAGCATGTGAAAGCTCGGCATGTGAACATCGGGCTTTATGGAATTTGTTCGTTTAAGCCATTCCAAAAAATCCTCCACGTCGTTGGCTTGGATGCCGGCCCCGAGACTCATTCGTCCACCGACATGCGTTAGATCTGGGCCGACTGCTCCCATTGCCTGCGTTCCGCGGACGGTATGACAGGCTCCACAGCCGCTGCTTAGAAAAATCTTCTCGCCCGACAACGCGAGCGGTTCGACAGGGCTCTTCGCAGGCGCACGTTGTTGTTCAAGCCATTCATCAAAATCTTTTTTCGATGTGATGACAACATAAAACGCCATCAAAGCATGGGAAGTCCCACAATACTCTGCGCATGCTCCGCGTATGACGCCCGTACGATTCGGTTCCAACTTGAGTCGCGTTTGCCGGCCCGGAATCATGTCGACTTTGCCGCCAAGGCTTGGAACCCAAAACGAGTGAATGACGTCGGCGCTTTCCAACTGAAATTCCACTGGTTCATTGACAGGCAGATGAATTTCATTTGCCAAAATAATCGGCTCTCCATCGGCGGAATCATAACTAACGCGCCACCACCATTGTTCACCGGTCACGGCGATCTTTAGACTCCCTTCCGGGGCTGGATCCAACATGTCTGGCATCAAGGACAGACCATAAACTAGCAAAAGGGACAACACTATCGTTGGCACTACCGCTCCTCCGACAATGATCATCGCACTTGTCCTTCGGTTTCCTTGCAACGGTGCAACGCGAGCAAAGTACAGAGTCATCCCAACGACGACCGACCAAATAATTGCCGTGCCTAAAGTCATCCCCCAAAAAAGTCCGGCTACCTTTTCAGCGCTTCGCCCCAAAGGATCCAGGGCTGACTGGATACCATTGCAACCAGCCATTAAAAGCACGCCAGCCACTAAAGATGCATAGCTATAAACCGATGAACGCGATGCAGCATTCAGAAATCGCAAAGTAAATCTCCAGAGCTCTTATAGTTTTGTTACCCTGCCAGCTTACCTGGCAGGAAACGTCGCTTGACAAGCTAGAAGTGTCTCACGACCGAGAGTCAAGTACTGGCTAGCCTGCAAACTCATTCACCTGCGAGACAAGCTCGCAGAGGGCTTCACTCCATCCATTGCTATTAAGCCTCTGCCGAACCGGGGCCCGATGCTTGGTCATAGCCGGAAAACATGCAAGCTGTAGTAAAACTGTTCAAAACTGACGAGCCCCACCAGCGAAACCTGTGCCGATTCTGCGTCGGCCCATTGCCCACGAGCGGGATTGAGGCAACCGCAAGTCGTTCGACCTCCGGCACTGCGCGGCGCATAATTTGCAACCACGCCGGATATAAAGTTGTATCCATTGTCAGTACAACAACCTTTCCAATAACCCGTAGGAGCCCGCAAAAATGACCGTTCGAATTAAGCTACGGCGATACCTTGCAACCGCGACTGCTTCGATCATGGTTGCCGGTCCTGTCTGCTTGTTGCCGCAAGCAATTGGCCAGGAACAGGGGCAACAGAATCAATCCCAAAGCACCAATCAAAGTGATCAAAAGAGCACACAGCAAACACCTCGTGAAAGGCAAACGAACAAGGCGCCTAATGAACGCGCAGACGATGAAAGTCCAGCACTCGGCATTTTGACTGGTCCATGCCCAGGCAAAGCTGTTTGCGTGAAAGGCACGATGCCCTACAGCCCCGCCGACGAAGCAGGCATTGAGCCGGGTGATTACATTTTGTCTGTGGACGGAAAAGAAGTAACATCCCCCATGGCTCTAAGGAAAATCATTGAAGAAATGAAACCTAATACCCAAGTGACGCTTAGAGTCTGGCGACAAGGGGAAGAGATGGAACGCAAAGTTCATTTGGCGTCCAAAGCGGATCAGCTTCCCAAGGGCCACGACGCGTGGCTGGGAGTAATGCTGGCAAGCGATGAGAAAGGGGAAGTGCGAATCAACCACATCGTCCCATCCGGCCCTGCATCCGAAAGCGAACTGGAAGAAGGCGACATTGTCTTAAAAGTGAAGAACGATGACATCAAAGACGCCCAAACATTTATCGAAAAGATCGAAGAGATGGGCCCCGGAGATGAACTTCAGTTAACGGTCAGCCGCGACGGTGAAAAGCGTGAGATAACCGTAACGCTTGGTAGTTTTAGCGATGCACCTATGGCTCTACTTCGTCAACTTCATTCACAGCATGAAAGTGCATTCCAGTCTCGCGATGAAGGTGGCAGTTCGACTTCGATGCAACTGATGGATCGCGCCTTGGACGACATGCGAAAACAAATTCGCACTCTTCGTAACGAACTTCGCGAATTGAAAGGCGAAAAGTCAGGCAAAAACAAAGAAGACGACTCGAAGAAGGGCAAAGTTTCTTCCTTGACCCATCCGACAGGCGTGAAACTAGTGGCACAAATTCAAACAAGGTTCCCGCAGGCGGGTAACTTACGTCAGTACTTCAACCAGGGGTATACCAACCCAGGTTACAACCGCAACAATTATTATGGTGGCGGATATTCATCCTACTATGGAAACTACGGAAACAACTATCAAAATAACTACGGGAATAGTTATGGTAATCCGTACAGCGGCAACAACTACTATTACCGATATGGAGGTCAGCCCTACTACTACGGCGGAAACAGTAATTGGTACGGAAATCGCCCACGCCCTAATATGCAGCTAGGTCCAAACGCAGGTATTTACTGGTACTGATCTGTGTGAACTCAATAAGCAGGTCTTACAAAACAGGTCTTACATGTTTCAAACGCTCGTCAACCACTTAGGTTGACGAGCGCCCAATTGTCGCACAATTATCTCAATTGTAGCTGTCTTAATTGTAGCTTGCCCTTTTTAATGACACCGAGATTTACCTCAGCGCCATTGACCTCAGCGCCATTGACCTCAGCGCATTGTGCGGTCAGATCCGGCTACCTTGACGAGCTTGTTGTAAAGTCCAAGCACAAGGAAAGGAGCTACCCACTGGCCAACAAACAACGCCTGATGATCTCGTCCAGCCACTTTTAGGGTCAGTGAAAGCAAAACCGACGCACCAGCAGCCATTAAGAAAGTATCGGACGGCAGTTTCGCTGTTTGTTCTTCGATATACCTTGTCAATTCCCCTTCCGAATGACGCACATGCTCGGGCCGCGTATCGACGTTAGTACTGGTTCTGAATGCTTGCATAGACATCTGTATTCTCCATGTAATTTCAAGAGCTTCTCGCGTCGATCCTGTTGTTTCTTTTCGAAGAAACGGTTTGTTGTACTGGCTGAAGCGGTACTTCCTTACGACGCACTCTCACCGTTGAACGCAATTTGCATACCAAGTTTCCCGTAGCCTAGGCATCCTGCCTGGGAATCCAGTATTTCCGTAGCCTAGGCTTCTAGCCTGAAAATTCAGCGGGAATTCGGGTTTTTCAATTTTTCTCGCCGGGCTTGGAGGCCCACGCTACATCGTCTCGCCGAAGTCCTCACGGACGGGACAAATGGTCCCATCCTACAGTTCTCTCTCGGCTTGCAGTTGCTCGCTGCTACCCTAAACTATCAGGCGGCTCGCGAAGCTGAACTCCGGAACCTCGACTTCCGGGTTTGCGTTCGGCGCGATCGAGCTAGTCGACTGATTGAACACGCGGAGAGGACTGGCCGTGACAGAGAAAAACCTTTTACCATCCGATGGAGACTCGCCGGTATTTCAAACAGTCGTAGCCGCTCTAGCCAAACGCAAGTCGGCCAAGAAAAAATGGCGTTTCTGCCAGCATGATCGACAAGCCGTCGAAGAACTCGCAAATCGTTGCAAAGTCTCGCCAGTGGTCGCGCAGTTGCTATTACAACGCAACGTTACCAAGACCGAGGCGGTGCAAACCTTTCTCGAATCGAAGTTGACCAGTCTGCGACCGCCTGAAGAGTTGCCTGGATTAACCGCGGCTTGCGAACGCATTATGCGCGGTGTCAAAGAGCGCGAAGAAATCGTTATCTATGGCGACTACGACGCTGATGGAATGACGGCCACTTCGATCCTTTATTTGTGTCTAAAGTTGCTCGGCGCAAGTGTCAGTTATCACTTGCCAAATCGAATGGAGGAAGGTTATGGCCTGCACGTCGAGTCGATCGAAAAGCTGGCTGAACGCGGTAAGAAATTAGTCATTACAGTCGATTGCGGTGTTGCAAGCGTGGAACCTGCGCGGCGAGCGAAAGAACTGGGCCTTTCGCTGATCATCACCGACCATCATCGCATCGGCGACGAACTGCCGATTGCGGATGCCATCGTCCATCCAGCTCTTCCTGGCCACAACTATCCGTTCACAGGTTTGTGTGGAGCAGGAGTAGCCTTCAAACTCGCTTGGGCTCTTTGTCAACAGCATTGCGGCTCGCCCCGTGTAACGGATAACTTGCGCGATTTCCTAATGCAAGCCGTTGGACTAGCGGCAATTGGAACCGTGGCTGACGTCGTGCCGCTGATCGATGAAAATCGGGTGATTGTTCGTAACGGTTTGAAAACACTTAAACGAAGTCCATCACTCGGCTTGAAAAAATTGATGGAGGCTACCAAGTTATCGGATAAGCCCGAACTGGCCTCGGAAGACATTGCGTTTACGCTTGCACCGCGTTTGAATGCTGCCGGTCGTTTAGGGCAAGCTCAACTAGGTGTTGAACTGCTGGTGACTGAAGACGAAGCCCGCGCGACGGCCCTGGTCGATTACATTCAAGAGCTGAACAGTAACCGCGATACGCTCGAACGCAGCATTCACATCTCCGCGATGAAGCAAGCCAAGGAGGTTCACTCGCCGGAAGACGATCCTGCGCTGGTGCTTGCTTCACCGAACTGGCATCCGGGAATCATCGGCATCGTCGCCGGCAAGCTGGCTGAGAAATTTCATAAGCCAGTGGTGCTTATCGCGCTCGATAAGTTTGGAGCCAAGGCCGGCACTGGCTCAGCTCGCAGTCCTAACGGCGTGAACTTGCATCAAGCTTTTCAAGATTGCATGCAGTGGTTGGTCGGTGGCGGTGGGCATGCTGCCGCAGCTGGTTTGCGCATCGAAGAGAAGAATGTATCCGCCTTTCGCACTGCGTTTTGTGAAGCGGTTGTTGAACAGACGACGTTGATCAATGTCGAAGGTGAATTCAGCATCGACGCTGAAGCCGCCATCGCACACCTTGATCTCGCCACCATGACACAGCTTGAATTGCTCGCCCCGTTCGGTATGGGAAACCCGCGACCGCTATTTTGCGCAACTGGCGTGACGGCCTCGATGCCCAAATTGCTTGGCACCAGCGGAAAGCACCTCACAGTTCAGCTTTCCCAGCACGGCAAGCAGATGCGCGCGGTTGCATTTGGAAATGCGGAAGAGTGGCTGCCGCAGTTTGAACGATTGACCGATCCGATCGATGTAGTGTTTCGACCTGTTGTCAATGAGTTTCGTGGGTTTCGCAAAGTTGAAATGCAATTGATTGACTGGCGCGAGCAGGACTCGCACATTCCTCGTCCAAACATGCTGGACTAGTAACCCTGCATGTTGGACTAGTTACCCTGCGGCGCAGCCGCAGGGTCCTAGATGAATACCGTAGCGGAAGCCGTCAAGGCTTTCGGAGGTTGAATTAGCGAGGGCAAAGTCGCATGAACGAAATGCTTGACGCATTCCGCTACCGACTTTTCGCCATACCAGCATCCAGCACCGCCGTGATGTATGTACTGGAGTGCTTTGCATTTCAGTTAAGCCCAAACTTCGACGACTTTCACGGCGAGTGAGTTAGCGTTCGCACCTGTTACGGCAGTTGGAGTCACCTACTCCGTTTCACTGGCCTGCCCCGTAGAGTCCGACATGAATCCGGGCTTTGTGGGGGGGAAACATACAATCTAAAATAATGTCCCGCAAACTATTGACAAACCAAAGTTTTTCATAGAAGACGTAAATTTGCTTTCCGCGTCAAACGCCAGCCGCGGAGACGATACGCATATAAACACATTGCGGTCGCGACTGCGGTGGATGTATGCAGTCGTAAATTCCAAAACAAAAACGTCATGTCAGGGTCAGTAATCCTTTTCCAGCCAAAGTTGACTGCCATCCAAACGAAGGGCAGTGACATGCCGAATGCTGCAACAACGAGGAGCGTTAATACTCTTCCTGCAAAACTCTTTCGACTCAGACCTACTCGCGCCGCAGCAAGTCCTGTAAGTGTGATGCCAAACACCAACACCAATAAATCGATGACCATCCTCAGGCTGAGTTGCAAACCGGGCGGGGCAAATCGACCGAGCGCGAATATAAAGGCCAACACGGTCGTTAACAAAAACAGATCGCGGATGGGTATCGCTCCCTTTGCCAAAGATGCTGGTGACTCGCCTTTCACTTCTTGCTCGATGAACAAGAAACCGTACCCCATGAACCGCAGCGGAATATACGCCACGACTAGCCATACGCAAAGTAAGCCTCCCGCGATGATCAACTCCCATATTCGTGGATTCTGCGAACCCATGCACAGCAATGCGATGAAAATGATCAGTCCTAAAATTCCAATCATGGGCAATATACGTAGGGACAATCGCGTGCGTCCAAGCACTAGCCACAGCGACGATAAGATTAACCAGGAAGCAAAAATCCCTTCGGCGAGTTGATAGATCGGTCGAACAACATCGCCTGGAAAACCGGTCATTCGCGTTCGCAAGATAATGTACGCGACAAATAAGCCGGTGATGATTGCACAGTCAATCCACGCGTGTCGCTGACCTACGGATGAAAACCAAAGCCACGCGCAGGCCCAGCAGAAAAATGCAACCGCGGGCAAGATCTCGAGATAAGGAATGTACCAGTACGGGGAGAAGACCTTCAGCACTTTTCCGGTCCTTGTATCGATGTGCATGATCTGTTGATCCACATTTGCAATGATTAGCTGTTCCCCATCGGCGATGAACCTCGACCCGATAACTCTTCCGCTTTCAATGTCAGCGATAACAGTTCCCGATGCCTCGTCGATCAACTTGGCTTGGGCTTTTCCTGGTGCGGCGCCTAACGATGCGCCCGGCGTGGTTACAAGCATGATCTTTGATGTGCGGCCTCGCGCGGAAAGTATCCAGCCAGTCGGAACGGGCAGCTCTCTGCCAGAAAGAAACTCTAAATTCTTGACTGGAATTCCCCATTGCGGTCCCAAACTAATCCATGAATCTCCTGAGAGGTAGTTGATCGTGTTAGTGCGCAATAGCGACTGTGATAACTCAATCGATGTTCGAAGTTCGTTGCTTTCCGCAAATCGAACCTCGATGGATTTGCCATCGGAGGATCTGTTGAAGAAGTAGCTATCGCCAAATTCATCCTTGGGCGATACGTACTCGATTTTCGACCGCTCAGAATCGATCGCTAACTTTCCATCGACGATTCGGATCATCCTGCTGACCTGATTTGGCGTTGCACCTCGTATGAGCTCAACGTAGTTGGTATCTCGCCAGGGATGGAATTCTACGCTACTAGATACTTCGGCTTCGTCTAACACCGTGCTGGTCGTTGGGTCAATCAATAAAATCCTCGCCGAATCCGTTTTGTACTCACACGCAAGAACGAAGCCATTGATGAACGATTGAATGCGCACCCGCTTACCACTCGAGCTTGAGACATGGAACGTGCGAGGCTCGCTCAGAAACGGGACTGTGTCCCATTGGAACAACGAAAATCCATCTGAGTCTCGGGCTGCAATTGCAAACGTATTTCCCATGCAGATAATTCCACGGATTATACGCTCGCGTGAAACTTGCTTGCCAGTCTGTAGATCGAAACTGCGGCATCTAAACTCAAAGGTGTTTGCCGAATAGCTTTCATAAATAAACGTTGCAAATTTAGCGTCATGTTCAATAATGCAAAAACTCGTTGCACCGTGGCTACCATGCTGCGCGATCCACAGGGCTCCAGCAGTGAGCGGTATCAGCAGGATTAGCAGTACAGCACAGACTCGCATCGAGCGCGATTTCCAAGACGGTTCGGATGCGATAGCAGTCATGAAAATTAGAATCCCAATAGTGAATTTCGCGACACAGTCAGAAGATGCGCCAAGTCGTAGATTTGTTTAAAGGCGCTCAGAATCTTCTCTGTGCCTCAATTCAAGGGATCTCTGTGTCTCTATTCAAGTGATCTCTAGGTCTCTATTCAAGTGATCGGTGGGACGTCACGCGTCTCCCCCTCTCCCTTTTGTTCAAAGGGAGAGGGGGTCGGGGGGGTGAGGATTGCGAGCCTTGGCCCCTCATCCCCTAGCCCCCTCTCCCCGAGTACGGGGCGAGGGGGAACCAGTACTCGATCAGTACTTAACCAACGACTTAACCAACGACTTGACCAAGAATCAACTAAGAATCAACTAAGAATCAACTAAGACTCGATCAAGACTCGAGTATGTCTTTTTCCAACTCGTACTCAGCCTTTGCAGTACTCCTACGCGATGACTCTTCTAGAACTGAGTACGAGTACCATTTCATTGAGGGCGATCTTAAATATTTGACCACTTACTCTATTTCAATTCACCTTCAGTTGGCCATGGGATACAAACTATGATCAAAAAAAAGTGTAACTACGGATCGAATCCACTCCCTTAACTCTGTCCAATGGCAAAATGAAGAAATTGCAATTAAACTATCGTCGCCCCATGTTTTCGTGCTCGAGCTTTTCGTGCCGTACGAAATTCACTGCTGAGCAGCGGCATGCAAGTTATGCTTCACTCACACAGACAACGTAAAATCCTTCCACAACCCACCGTTTTTGCCCTGCGAGGACCCAACTTATGAAATGGTCGCTACTGGCGTTTCTCTTTGTGACATTGACTGCTGTCACACAAGCCGCCGAATTCGCTCTCCAGAAAGGAGATCACATTTGTATCGTTGGCGGAACGATGGCCGAACGTATGCAACATTACGGTTGGCTGGAGACACTTCTCCACGCTCAATTCCCTGAACAAGAATTGGTGTTCCGGAACCTCGCCTACAGCGGCGATGAAATTGACGGGTTCCGCAACAAAGACACTCGCATGCGTTCACGCGATTTCGGAACTTTCGATCAATGGCTGTCAGGCTCGGCGCCGTGCCCGCAAGTCGATAAACTCTCGCCGCGCGACGCTGGCAAGGTACGCGAGAATCGCTTTGAACTGACGAACACCAAAGCCGATGTGATCTTCGCGTTTTACGGTGCTACCGAATCGGCGGCTGGCGAAGCTGGCTTGAAGGCATTTAAGAAAAATGCCAGCGACTTCGTCGACCACGTCCTCTCGAAGCAATACAACGGCAAATCAGCTGCACGCTTGGTCCTGTTCTCGCCGACAGCGCATGAGTACGTCCAAGATCCAAACTTGCCAACGCAAGAATTTGTCAAGAAGCATAACGTCGCGATCCGTATGTATGCGGATGCATTAGCTGAAGTTGCAAAAGCCAAGAATATTACCTACGTCGATATCTTCTCTTCAACCTCAGGTAACAACGCAGTCGGTAAGTCGCTGACGATCAACGGTGTTCACCAAAATGAACAAGGCGATTTGGCGATTGCCCAGGCCTGCGAAAAGGGTCTGACTGGAAAATCAAAGTACTCATCTTCGCTCGAAGGCCTTCGCAAATCGGTCCTGGAAAAGAATTTCTTTTGGTTCAACCGATATCGCGTCACCGATGGCTATTCAACTTATGGTGACCGCGCGTTTTTGAAATTTTCCGAGGGTCCCGGCGGATACGGCGATGGTTTGTCGAATTACTCAGTCGCTCAGCGCGAACTCGAAGTCCTCGACGTGAAGACGGGAAATCGCGACAAAGTTGTATGGTCGACTGCGCGCGGCAAGTCTGAGAAAGCGGACGACTCGAATATTCCTACATTGATTCCGGTGATCTCGAACAAGCCTGGTCCACTTGAAGGGGGCAAGCACGAATTTCTCACCGGCACTCAGTCGATCGAAAAGATGACGGTCCACAAGAACATGAAAGTGGAACTGTTCGCTGAAGAGTCGATGTTCCCTGAATTCGTGAACCCAGTTCAGATGGCTTTCGATACCAAGGGCCGCTTATGGGTCGCGGTGTGGCCAAGTTATCCGCACTGGAATCCAACCGAGCCGATGTCGGACAAGTTGTTGATTCTTGAAGATACCAACAATGATGGAAAAGCGGACGTCTGTAAGACTTTTGCAGGTGACATTCACAACCCGACCGGTTTTGAATTTTGGGGCGGTGGAGTTCTGCTTTCCCAAGGCTCAGAGATTCTGTTCCTCAAAGACACCGATGGCGATGACAAGTATGACATCAAAGAACGTGTTATCCACGGGCTCGATACCGCGGATACACACCATACCGCGAACAGCTTTGCACTTGATCCAGGTGGCGCGGTTTACTTCCAAGAAGGAACTTTCCATCACACTCAAGTCGAATCCGCGTGGGGCGGCGCACGTCGCGTAGCCAACGGAGCGGTCTTCCGTTACGAACCGCGAACGCAGAAGTTTGATGTATATGTATCGTTCGGTTTTGCGAATCCACACGGCCATGCATTCGAAAAGTGGGGCCAGGATTTCGTTTATGACGGTACTGGTGCTCAACCTTACCACGCACTCCTGTTCTCGGGCGACATTGACTATCCGAACAAGCACGGACGTCCGCCTCAAGTCTATCAGCAACGCACTCGACCTTGCGCCGGTGTTGAAGTGCTCAGCAGTAGTCACTTCCCGGAAGAGCATCGCGACAATTTGTTGGTATTGAACGTCATCGGTTTCCAAGGTGTGTTGCAATACAAGTTGGAAGAAAAGGATTCGAGCTTCAGTGCGACTGAAGTCGAACCGATTGTATCTTCGACCGATCCGAACTTCCGTCCGGCTGACATTGAAGTCGCTCCAGACGGTTCGATCTACTTTGCCGATTGGCACAATCCGATCATTGGTCACATGCAGCACAATTTGCGAGACCCAAGTCGCGATCGCAATCACGGTCGTATGTACCGCGTTCGTTACGAAGGTCGCGATCTACTGAAGCCTGAAAAGATCGCTGGCGAGTCGATCGAGAATCTATTGAAGTTGCTTGAATCAAAAGATGATCGCGTCCGTCACCGAGCTCGCATTGAACTCTCAGGTCGTCCAAGCGCCGAAGTGATCACAGCTGCAAAGGCGTGGGCAGGCAAACTGAACAAGAGCGATGCGGCTTATGAGCATCACATGACGGAAGCCCTGTGGCTGCACCAGAGTCACAACGTCGTGAACGAAGAACTGCTCAAGCAGATGCTCAAGTCGCCTGAGCCGCGAGCTCGCGCTGCTGCGACCCGGGTTTTGGTTTACTGGCGCGATCGAATTGCTTCGCCGCTTGACTTGCTACAAAAGCAAGTCAACGACGAGAACTCGAAAGTGCGTCTGCAAGCCATCTGGGCTCTAAGTTATTTCAGTGGTGCCGATGCTGCCAAGGCGTCGGAAATCGCCGTGGAGTCGCTGGTTTATGACCAAGATGATTACATCAAGCATACGCTGAGCGAAACCAACAAAACGCTAGACCGTAGGGTGAAAGCTGCCGCTGAAGCAGCGAAGTAATTGGTTTGCCTCTTGGCATTCAAAGAAAGTTCACAGGCCGGCCGTCAAAAGGCCGGCCTGTGACACGTAGCCTAGGCATCCTGCCTGGGAAGAAGTACCGATATTCCTAAACTAGTAGTGTTTTCGTCCAGCGGTTTCCTAGGCAAATTCCCAGGCCAATTCCCAGGCCAATTCCCAGGCAAGATGCCTAGGCTACGTCAGAATTCCCCAGGCTGGATGCCTAGGCTACGGGTTGTGATTAAAATAGATATTTCACTTTACGCCTAACCAGTTTGGTCAGTTTCAAAGGAAATTTGTTTTCGATGTTCGTTCGTAATCTCACTTGCTCGCGGCTCGTTGTGTCATGCCTACTCTCGCTTGCGATGACGGTCGTTGTTCCAGCTGTTCGCGCAGAGGAACCGCCGAGCGCAGTGGGTCCAGTATTAAAACTTTTCAAAAGCGGGCGACTGCCACCGGAACGCCAAGGCACCGTAGTTGAGATGATTTGCAATCGCGGCAACGAGCACGATTTGCGTGTTGTGTTGGATCAACTGCTTTTACCAAAAGGTTTTGCACCGGATCTACGATTGAAAGTCATCGGCTGGTTAACTGAGGCTGCAACGACTAGAAAAGTGATTCCAACTGGTGACTTGGCTCCGTTTGCAAAATTGATTTCAGCCAAAGAGGCGCCGGTCCGATTAGCGGCTATTCGGGCTGCAGCCGCTTGGAAGTTAGCCGGCGCATCGGAAGAACTGCAAAAGTTGGCGACTAGCGCCGATGCAACGCCGGAGTTGCAAAAAGCGGCCATCGAAGGTTTAGTTGCGATCAGCGGAAACGACAGTAAAGCAACACTGCTAAAGTTGGCGGCCAAAGGGCAACCGATGCCTGTACGGATGCAGGCCATCGCTGGTCTTGTAACGATCGATCTGCAGCTCGCCAGCGAACAAGCGGCCGCGGCTCTTGCGGACTCAACCGCAACCGACAAACCGAATACTCTACTAAACGCCTTCTTTGATCGCAAAGATGGAACGGACACGCTTGCTGTAGCTATTAAAAACCAGAAACTAACGGTCGACGTTGCCAAGATGTCATTGCGTTATATGTACTCCGTTGGTCGTAGCGATGCCGGGTTGTCAGGCGTCCTTAGCGAAGCAGCCGGAGTTGCCAGCGATCCACCACCGCCGACTCAAGAAGAAGTTGCCAAACTAGCTGAAGAAGTGGTTGCCAAAGGCGATGCGGCTCGAGGCGAAGTGATCTTCCGTCGCGCGGAATTGAGTTGCACTCGCTGCCATGGATTGAATCGCGGCGGCGGGCAGATTGGTCCTGACTTGAGCGCCGTGGGTGGTTCATCGCCAGTCGACTACATCGTTAACTCGATCCTCAATCCGAACTTGGCCGTGAAAGAGCAATACGTTACCAAGATCTATGTACTTTCCAGCGGAAAGGTTCTTACTGGAGTGGTGATCGACAGCGACGACAATCGCGTCCTAGTGCGCGATTCGCAAGGCAACACCGTTACCATTCCGACTGCGGACATTGACGATGATGCCGAAGGTAAATCGCTGATGCCTCAAGGCCTTACGAAATTTCTCACACATGACGAAGTGCTCGACTTAGCCAAGTTCATTTCGGAGCTCGGCAAACCTGGGCCGTACGGACTCAGGCCCGTTCCCAGCATTCAGCGCTGGCGAGTGATGACGAATGCTCCCGCTGAGTTGACTGCCGATGTGCCACATTTGGAGCACATTCGCGAATTGGTTTTAAGCAGCCAGCCTGAACAGTGGACCAGCGCTTATGCGATGTTCTCAGGCAAATTGCCGCTTGCAGAACTGCGTCAAAAAAAGAAGCCAATGACGTTGATACTTCAGGGTGAAGTCAAAGTAAACGAAGCCGGTTCAGTTGCACTTGATATCGCAAGTAGTGAGAAGTATCAGGTTTGGTTAGACGACCAGTCGTTTGAGTCCAAGGCGCACCTTGAAGCCGACCTGCAACCCGGCGTTCACAAAGTTACGATCCGGATCGAAGTCAGCGACCAAGACGCACCGACTTTGAAAGTCGACGTCTCCAAGCCTACTGATTCGTCGGTTCAGTTCGAAGTCGTTGGCGGCGCGTAGGTAACTTTACGCAAGTTCGTTTTGTTTAACCTGAAAGCAAGCGGCATGATGGTTCCGTTCGGGCTTGTCCCGGCGGAGCCCGCAAGTGAGCAGCTACAGAAACCACGCAATAGACGGGGCCTGAATTGCAGAAGATCTCCGTCGGG
Organism: Planctomycetia bacterium; assembly: GCA_031412515.1. Taxonomy (GTDB): domain Bacteria; phylum Planctomycetota; class Planctomycetia; order Pirellulales; family Pirellulaceae; genus Aureliella. Next base: position 43,665 of record JANODD010000290.1, read on the forward strand.
TTCATCCCGGCGGAATCGGCGAGTGAATGTATTTACGTTGGACTCCTCGTGCGGGCAAAAGAACTAAATCGCTGATTCCGCTGGGCCAGCCCAAACGGAGATCAATGGATCGCCGCTCTCTCTTTTGTAGCTACCCACTTGGAGCTCCGCCCGGACATGCCGGACGGAAGCGATGATGCTCCGCCTTTAGGGCATTCGCGAATTCAAGTCGCTACGCTTATAATGCTTCCCAACGAATTGTTCTTTTCTGTTGATATGGATTTCCAGCCGATGTTACAACGATTTGTCCTATGGACTTTATCTCAACAGAGTCAAAGGCAGCTGTTTTGGGTATACGGCTTGTTGTTGATCACGAGCATCGGTTACGGTCAAGAGAAAAAACTGGCTGAAGTTCCGACAGTTAACGTAGCTTTTAATCATAAGTCGGGACAGATGACTTCGCCGGGCGAAATTATCGTCGAAGCTGAGGACGGTGGATTGCTGCTGTTGACTCCGGACGGGCAACTTTGGACGATACAGCCAAAAGAAATTCTTTCGCGGTCAGATTCGACGACGCCGATGAAGGCCCAGTCGAGCGAAGAGATCTATGCAAAATTCAAACTAACGGCCCCCGATGGCTTCAAGGTCCATAAGACTTCGCATTACGTCATTATCTATAATACAAACGAAGCTTATGCACAGTGGGTTGGCGAAATGTACGAAGGGCTATATCGCAAGTTTCACAACTTTTGGAGATCCAAAAAGATCGAACTTGAGGAGCCTCGCTTTCCATTGGTTGCGATCGTGTTCAATACCAAGGAAGCCTATCTGGCCTACTCAGAACGTGAGATCGGTGAGACGGCCAAGGCTTTGATCGGTTATTACAACATGCAAACCAACCGCATGATCAGTTTCGACTTGACTGGGGCCGCAGGGGTCGCAGGCGGTGCGCGACTCAATTCAACCCAGTTAATCAACCAGGCGTTTGCTCAGCCTGGCGCGGAGCGGACGCTGGCGACCAACGTCCATGAAGCGGTTCATCAGTTGTCCTTCAATACTGGCTTGCAAGTCCGTTTGGCGGACTGCCCGCTGTGGTTTAGCGAAGGAATGGCGATGTTCTTTGAAACCCCAGATGTCAACAACGCTCGCGGTGGAGCGACGGTGGGTAAGATCAATCCACACAATTTCCAGCTTTTTGCGAGCTATCTGCCAAGGCGACCAGCCGATTCGCTGACGACTTTAATTACCGATGACAGCCGTCTCAAGAATTCGAGCACGGCCAGCGATGCGTACAGTGAGAGTTGGGCACTGACTTACTTTCTGTTGAAGGCCAAGCCTAAACAGTATGTCGCTTATCTCCAAGATTTGCAGAAGCTTAAACCGTTAGAAGATACTCCTCCACGCGATCGCATCAGCATGTTCAAACGCAACTTTGGAGACGATCTTCAAGATCTCGACAAAGAGTTTATTACCTTCATGCGGCGGCAACGCTAGAGTGTCGAACAATTGCCTCAATTGTTTACGTCACGATTGGGACAATCGTGCGACAAAAAATAAGCCGACTGCAAAGCAGCCGGCTTAAAGATCTTTTGAAACGGAAGCTCGCGTTAGGCTTTTTTCTTAAACCGTCTGCGGATCCAATAGCCTGCGACGCCAACGCCGATTAACGCAAACGATGAAGGTTCAGGCACGGCAACCAGGTTGCCACGAATCTCACCACCGCCGTTAAGCGTCGTGTGAACATTGAGGTAAAACTGACCAGCCAGCAGACCAGCAACATCACCTGGAAGAATATTCACAGTCGTAGCTGTCCAGCCACCATTGGTTCCGCTACTGTTGAAACCGACCGTAGCACCATCCAAGCTGTACTTCACAGCCGCGTTTTGAGTGAACGAGGCTACGCCTGCCGAAGCAGTTGGTCCATGAATGTGAGCCGCTGACACGCTACCTGTTAGATTGGTGAATCCAGCTCCAGAACCCCAACCCACGTTGAGCGTCAAAACGTTGGTGACATCATTGAAGCTAATACCCGCTCCAACTTCTCCTCCTGATCCAGGAGTGCCGCTAACAGCGATGTTCTCATTGCCGCTAAGCATACCCACACCTGCTTTGCCAACGATGTCAAAAAGCACGATTGCTGAATGAGCTTGTGCGGGGAGCAGTGCTAACAAGCCCAAGAAAACTAAAAGAGTAGATCTTGCCATAAATGTTCACTCCAGGTGATAAAAAAGAAGCTCGGTACAATCCACGAATTCGTACGCTAACACTTGCAATTTGCAAATTCAATAGACAGAGTTATGGGTTTTTAGAAGTTTTTTGTTTACGCAAAATCTTTATTTTTTCGCATCCAATATCAATCGTTTTACGTAGACTCGTCTCGCGTGCGTAGAAAAGGGTACGTAGGACAGGACCATTTGTCCCGTCCTTCCAGTCTTGAGTTGAATTCAAAGAACGCTCGGGACAAATGGTCCCAAGCTACGAACGGGAGAACGAGGCTCTGCCGAGCCAGTCTAGGCGTAAATAGCAGACTTCACTGTACGGGTGAACGTGAACCTGTGGCCGTTAGTCTTCATCAAAGTGATGGATGTCTAAAAGTACAGCGGGAGTCGAAATGGCTGTGGAGACTGGCTCGGCAGAGCCTCGTTCTCCCGTTCCATGTTCTACGAGTCCCACGCTTGATATTCGAAGCAGTCTTTTTAGTCGAATTTGCCGAATTTCGTCGTCGCTAGCCCGCTTAACGGCGCGTTATGGCGGGTTGCCAGAATTGGGGTTTCCGCCTATGGTGCTAGGTATACTGCGATGCTTCCGCAACAACTGAAATCTCAACCGATACAGGAGCCCATTCCATGGCCTTTACCCTTCCACCACTTCCATACGCCTTTGATGCTCTTGAACCGCATATCGACGCAAAGACGATGGAAATCCACCACGGCAAACACCATCAAGCCTACATCACCAACGTGAACAACGCTCTTGCGGGAAGTCCGCTTGAAAGCAAGACCGTTGAAGCCCTGATTGCTGATCTAAGTGTTGTGCCAGAAGATAAGCGAACTGTGGTTCGTAACAACGCTGGCGGCCATGCGAACCACTCATTGTTCTGGACCGTCATCGGTCCGGGCAAAGGGGGCACGCCCAGCGGCGAACTGGCCAAGTCGATCGATTCGACCTTCGGTTCGTTCGATAAATTCAAAGAGCTGTTCGGTGATGCAGCCACAAAACGCTTTGGCAGCGGTTGGGCTTGGCTAGTCGTGGAAGGCGGGAAGCTCGCGATCGGCTCGACGGCCAACCAGGACAGCCCGCTGATGGGCAAAACCGTTGCCGGCATTAGTGGTACCCCGTTGCTTGGCTTGGATGTTTGGGAGCACGCCTATTACCTGCACTACCAGAATCGCCGCCCGGACTACATCAAGGCATTTTGGAATGTCGTGAACTGGGACGCCGTCGCCGAGCGTCTGCATAACGCACATTGAGTGGCGTATGCATCCTGCTTGCGATCTTTAAGAATGGAAACCGCAAGTTAATAATGACTACCGCAAGCTGGAAGCATAAGTCACGGTTAGCATCCTGCTTGCGATCTTGTTGAAAGACAGAATCGCAAGCTGGAAGCATACGCCACATCAAATTGTTCCTCTCACAGAGCAGCGACGCATGAGCCTTGAGTCTGTAGAAATTGATGGCGTTCGATTGAAGTTGGCTTCACCGCTGACGAATCGCGCCGAGTGGATCGGGCAGCGCGAAGTCCTCAAGCAGTTGCTCGCCTGCTGGTTGGTGGTCGACGAAACCGACCTGCCGCTTACGCCGCGTTTAGTCGGCGTACCGGGTATTGGTAAGACCGCACTGGCGATGGCTGCCGCGGCTCAGCGCAAGCAGGATCTCTACGTTTTTCAATGTACTGCCGATACGCGACCGGAAGATCTACTGGTCACGCCAGTTCTTAGTCAAAGTGGCACGATCGCTTACCATGCCTCGCCGCTAGTAACCGCCATGATTCGCGGCGCAGTCTGTGTGCTCGATGAAGGCAATCGCATGAACGAAAAATCGTGGGCCAGTTTGGCTCCGCTTTTCGACCAGCGAAGATATGTGGAATCGATCGTAGCCGGTATCGTCGTTCATGCGCATCGCAATTTTCGTTGTGCTGTGACGATGAATCAAGATGATTCGACCTACGAGATCCCCGATTACATTCTTAGTCGTCTGCAACCAACCTTGCCGCTCGGGTTCCCCAATCGACAGGATGAATTAGCGATTTTACAGTATCATCTGCCGTTCGCTGAGTCCGAGATGTTGGCGATGACGGTCGAGTTTCTGCAGAGGTCGCATGAACTGCAACTCGATTTTTCGGCTCGCGATGGTTTGAATCTGTTGCGATTCGCGCTCAAACGTTTGGCACAAGATCCTTCGCATCCGGTTGCCAAAGATGCCGCTTGGCGCGAGGCGCTGGAATTATGTTTGGGCGATGACGCGCTCGATCTCGAAGTTTTGGCCGAGCGAAAAAGAAGAAGCATGGGCGGTGAGATGATGCCGCTGGGCCTTGGTGACTTCTTTTTCGATCCTGACGATCCGTTGCATCCAGATTTAGATGGCGACGATGATGATTAACGTGGAGTATGCATCGTTAAGTCAGTGAGCCGTCGGCGCTGGCGGCGGGTAAACGTCATCGTTGTTATTCATGACCATGAGTCGGTTTTAAGCATGCAAATCACTAGCGAACAAAATCACTGGATAGACCATGGATATCCTAGCCGCGCGACTTCGAAACCCGTGGCTAGCGCCAACGGCTCACAACTGAGCGCCAACGGCTCACAACTGCGACTGAGCTTAAGCGTTCGGTCGAGGGCGAGATTGATTCAAGTTGGTTGTTAAAGTCGTCAAAGTCAAACACCGATCACAAAATTTCGGTTTGTGACGGCCTTAAAATCATTCCTTTTGAATTCGTTGACGGCTTGGTTGCGAATATTGAGCTAGCTTTTGGATGGCTTCGAAAAAGTTGAATCCAAGATCGCCCCGTTGGATTCATGCCTTTGGTTCTCGAAGGTGTTCAATCCTTACACTGTAAGTGGTGGCGAAATGAGTATCAATGCTCCAAGTGTGGGAACTGTTCTGCCCACAATGCATTCCGGCCTGCGAGAAGTCGCGTGGCCACGCATTCTGTTTGTGGACGATGATCCAAATGTCGTCGCGGCAATGGAACGTAATCTCCGGCCGTACAAGGTTCTGCTATCGCGAGCCTATCATGGTATGCAAGGCATCATGTCGGCAGTAACCGAAAAACCCAATGTGATCATCACCGATATGTCGATGCCGCTGGCAACCGGTGAAGAATTGATCGAGTGCATCGCGACCAACCCAGCGACACTTAAAACACCTATTCTTGTTTTAACCGGCCGCAATGCCGTGACACTGACGGCTCGACTGAAGCAGCTGAATGTAGCGGCTGTGTTGCACAAGCCCTTGCATTTCGAGCACCTACTCTGCGAGCTCCAGCGGCTGATACATATCGCTAAGCAGTAGTCGTAGGAAGCCTGGTTTAGTGCAGAGGTCCAGAACGAGGTCCCGTCGCTAAAGCATCCGGGTTAGAACCTAACGCCTACGGGTTGATGCGACCGACCATCGCGCGCAAGTCAACAGTTCACATTCAGATCACTACCAAGATTAGAAAGCATTCCGATGAGGGGTTTGATTTTTACAGAGTTTCTCGAGCTAGTTGAGACGGGCTTTGGAATGGAAGTAGCCGATCAAGTGATCACTCACGGCTGTCCCTTCCATACCGGAGGTTTCACTTCAGTTGCCGCTTACGATCATCGCGACTTGGTTTCGATGGTTGGTGAGCTGAGTAAGGTTGCTGACACACCAACGAGCGATTTGGTTTACACATTTGGAAAACACATGTTCGGCAAGTTTCTTGCGGATCATCCTGAAGCGTTCGAACGTGTTTCTTCGACTTTTGAATTACTGCTGCTCGTCGAAGATGTGATTCACGTGGAGGTGCGCAAGCTCCACCCTGAGGCTGAATTGCCGTCGTTTTCATTTCCAGCAACCGATAAGGGCTGTTTGGATGTCATTTATAAATCGACCCGTCCCTTTGCCGATCTAGCGCATGGTTTGATCGCAGCCAGTATTGAACATTATCAAGAGCAGCTTCAGATTATTCGCACCGATCTGGAGGGAGAGCCGAACACGCAGGCAATGTTCTCGTTGAAGCCAGTCGTAGGCTAGTTAAACTTCGGCTCAATCGCTCACCGTCGAAGATCCTGATTTTGTTACTGGTAAAACTGAATGGTATCCAAAGAAGTTCTCGAGAGATTCGTTTACCGCGAACGCACAGCCCGTAAAGAAGCTGAGCGTTTGCTGGAGGAACGCAGTCGTCAGCTCTATCAATCCAATACGACGCTTACTCAGATGGCTGCTGCACTGGAAGACGAAGTGCGACGGACGCAGGCGATTGTCGAGACGGCGGCGGAAGGAATTATTACGTTCGATTCGAATGGCAACATCGAGTCGATCAACACGGCCGCGCAAACTATTTTTGGTTACGATTTATACGAAGCCGTTGCGAAGAATGTATGCGATCTCGTTCCTTCCGCCTTATTCTGCAATTCAAGTGAAGGCTGTGCAGTCAACTTGCTAGAATTCACAAGGACCGACCATGGCGGCGAAATAACAGGCATGAGATCTGACGGTACAAAGATTCCGCTAGAGATCGTTGTCAGCAAGTTTACTCATAGTCATCGCACATCTTTTACAGCGATGCTTCGCGATCTCACGCGTCGCAAGCAGCTCGAGACTCAGTTGGCGCACGCCCAGAAGATGGAATCGGTAGGGCAACTCGCCGCCGGCATCGCCCACGAGATTAATACACCAATTCAGTATGTTGGCGATAACACTCGCTTTCTAAAAAACTCCTTTGAAGGCATTGAGCGCATTCTTCAAGAGGCGGATCAGTTGCTAGAAAAGTGCGGCGCTTATGGTGAGCTTGAACCCGCTGTTCAATCTTTGCGTGCGTTATTCGAGGAAGTTGATCTTGAGTTTCTACGTGCAGAGATTCCTTCGGCCATCGATCAAACCCTGGAAGGTGCCGATAGTGTTGCTCGCATCGTACGCGCGATGAAAGATTTTTCGCACCCTGGTTCGGAAGAACGAATCAGGGTCAACTTGAACCAAGCCCTCGAAAATACGTTGACCGTTTGCAAAAACGAATGGAAATACGTCGCTGATCTGAAGACCAACTTCTCAGAAGATTTGCCGCAAATCGATTGCCTACCGGGTGAATTGAACCAAGTGTTTTTGAACTTAGTCGTCAACGCTGCGCACGCGATCGAGTCCAACATGAGCGCCAAACGATCCACAGAACGAGGAACATTGACCGTTGCCACAAAGAGCATCGAACGCTGGGCAGTCGTAGAAATCACCGACACAGGCTGCGGTATTCCTGAAGCCATTCAATCTCGAATCTTTGATCCGTTTTTTACGACCAAGGCGGTGGGTAAAGGTACCGGGCAGGGCCTTGCGATCTGCTACAACGTGGTCGTCGAGAGGCACCAAGGAAAGCTCTTTTTTACGACAGAGCCCGGCGTAGGAACCACTTTTCATGTTTGGCTACCCTTTGCTGCGGACACGCGAACAAGCAATTTAAGCAACTCGCCGGAAATGACCCTTGATCGGCAACCTGAAAACACTGGGGTCTAAACGAAATTCAAATGACCGTTCTCAGTATTTTATTTGTCGATGACGAAGTAAACATTCTTCAAGCTTTGAAGAGGATGTTGCATCCTCATCGTCAGCAGTGGGCGATGACTTTTTGTTCGAATAGCGAAGAAGCCCTAAAGTTGCTCCGCGAGAAGCAATTCGACGTGTTAGTGACGGACATTCGAATGCCCCACGTCGATGGAAGTCGAGTACTTTTCGAGAGTTTTCTTTATCAGCCCGAGACGATGCGATGTATCCTGTCAGGCTTCGCCGAGCGCGAGCAAACAATCAAAGTCGCCGGCACGGCGCATCAGTTTCTATCCAAGCCGTGCACGAAAGACGCCATCGAGAATATGGTCAGTCGAGCTCAGCAAGCTCGCAATCGCCTGCCACAGTCTGACATTCGCCGTGCAGTGTCGCGAGTCTCAGCCGTGCCATGCCGTTCTTCCGTTCTTCGTGAACTCAGCAACGAACTGCAGCAAGCCCAGCCGAATCTCGATTTGGTGGTTGACTTGATCGCGTCCGATATTGGCATGTCAGCTAAGATCATTCAATTGGTCGCTTCTTCGTTCTTCGGACGCTGCTCAGCCGTATTTTGTCCGCGCGAAGCTGTGACACTGCTAGGTGTAGAGTTGATCGCTGGTCTGCTTAGTGAGATGGGCATTTTCACTCCATTCCTCGCCGCTGCTGAAATCTTGAACATCGATCAACTTTGCGACGAATCGACTGAGGCAGCACGAGGCGCTCGGGCTACGGCCGAAACGAACGGATTAGGAGCGCGGGCCGCAAATGTCGCTTACCTGTCAAATTATCTTCGCTACGTCGGTAAGATCGTACTGGCTCACCAATTTCCAGAACGTTATCGGCAGGTCGTGCACATTATGGATCACGAAGGACTACCACTTAGTGTTGCCGAACAACGTGTCTTTCAGGCGACTTCGGCGTCAGTTGCGGGCTACCTGTTAGAGATCTGGGGATTCCCACAGGAAGTCGTCAACGAAGTTGCCGCATTCGATGCGGTGGAATCCGAACGAATGGGAGTATCCTTGGCCAACTAGTGCTTTGTACGACTTTAATTTTGGGGGTCGTAGATGTGAGCCGTCGGCACTAGCCGCGGGTGAACGAAGTACTTGACTCGCACTGACTTAATAACAATCAAAAGGCCAACGAGTTACGGTCGACAGATTAACGTTGGACGAACTTTTAACCTTGCACGACAACCACTTCGTTCACCCGCGAGGTTTTCAGCGAACTTCGATGGTGGGTACTCAAAAACCTTCTGTCCTATCCTCCACTAACAGGCGGAATCATGGCTAACTCGCTATCCGGCTTCAGCACCGCGTGTTCATCGAGGACTTCCGTCTCCGTAGCCCATAAGCTCACATCGCAAAGCGCCTTCAATTGCGGCAGCTGATCTAAAACAGCCTCGCGAGCCGTCGCAACATCGGCTCCATCATTCAATTCCAATGTGAGCGTTCGCATTCCCGCTTGCTGTGCCGCGCCCGCAAATAATCTGACAGTGATTTTCATTGGCTTCCAATTCGTGGCGAATGCTTGCGAGTGGCGTATGCTTCCAGATTGCGATTAGGCCAGTTTTTTTAACAAAAACTCAAGATGGCAAGCAAGGATGCATACCCCACTTTATAGCGCCAGTTCTGCAAAGCTGTCTTTGGCCGTTTGTACAAATTCGCTAACCAGCGATTCATCTTTGCATCCAGGTGACGACTCAACCCCTGAAGCAGTATCAACTCCGGCGCAGTGAGTTGTAAGGATCGCTTCGGCAACGTTGGCGGGAGTCAGTCCACCAGCGAGCAGGATGGGGATTTCGCCAAAGCAAGTCGGGCGGGAGGTGAGTAGATCCCATCGAGCGGTTCGACCCGTCCCGCCACCGACGCCAGGGGCAAACGCATCGACGAGGAATCCACGAAGTTGCCCACGCGCCGCAACATCTGATTCCAACCATTGCCTGGCCAAGTGCTTTTCTTCGCGCCGACCACTCCACGAAATCGCCTTGATAATCTGCACATCCGGCAAATCGTTAAGAAGCTCTGGAAGCTCATCGCCGTGCAATTGAATAAAGTCGACTGGCATCGTGCTTAAGAATTTCCGAAGCTCGTCGGCTGTTGGATTCATCAGCACGGCGACGGTCTTCAATCCCAGGCCTTGAGCTTGTTTGACCATTTCGCGTCCCGGATCGATCTTCAGGCTGCGAACGCTGGTTCGGACAAAGTTAAGTCCGACAGCATCCGCGCCACAATCGGCCAGCCAAGCTAAATCCGCAGCTCGTTTGACACCGCAAATTTTGATTCGAAAAGGAGTGGGCATGGAGGAAGTTTGAAGTTTGAAGATTGAAAATACTTAGGACGGTTGACGGACGAATCGATGAAAGGCTTCGCTGAGTTGCTTGGTGACTTTACCGACCGCGCCGTCACCGATTGGGCGACCGTCGAGCTTCACGACTGGAATGACTTCGGCAGCACTACCGGTCAAAAAACACTCATCGGCGACATAAATATCATGCCTTGTCATGGCGGCCTCGATGACGTCCATTCCAATGGACTGCGCCAATTCGATTACCGCGTTTCGAGTAATCCCTTCGAGAATTCCGGCGTCGATCGGTGGCGTGAATAGCTTGCCGTGGCGGATCGTGAAAATGTTATCGCCCGTGCACTCAGCAACTTCGCCGCGATGGTTGAGCATCAATGCTTCGGAGCAACCGGCCAACTTGCCTTCGATACGAGCCAGGATGTTGTTCAGATAATTGAGCGACTTGATGCGCGGGTTCAATGCCGCAGGATGGTTGCGGATCGTCGCCGCCGTGATGATCTCCAGACCGTTTTCGTACTTATCTTTTGGATAAAGTTCAATGTGGTCAGCAATAATGATGACTTGCGGGTTCGATGTCTTAGCTGGATCGAGACCCAGTGAGCCGGCGCCGCGAGTGATTACAAGACGAATATAGGCGTCGACCAATTTATTGTGGGCCAGTGTAGCTTTGACAGCTTCACCCAGGTCGGCTTGGGCCATTGGAATGGTCAGCTGGATGGCTTTGGCCGATTCGTAGAGACGCACAAGGTGTTCGCTCAAGCGGAAAACGCGGCCTGAATAGGATCGCATGCCTTCAAAAACGCCATCGCCATAAAGCAGGCCATGGTCGTAAACGCTGATTTTGGCGTCTTCTTTGGGGTAGAAAGTGCCGTTGATGTAGATCTCAACTGAGGGCATGGTGGCTCTTTGTGGTTTTGGGTCCAGTAAATCGTTGTGGATCAATTTAAGCGAATTCTGGATTTTTTCCTAGGTTACGCAGCCGGCGAGGTCAGGGAGTTGAGGCGAGGGCTGCGATACACAGCTTGATGCCGACGCTGGCAGCGTCGGCCACGGGGGCGGCCACTGGGGGCCGGCTTCGGGTATACTAGAGACAACGCGGGTGATCGAGGCTCGCGTTCAGTGCAAGCAAATTGAGGATTTGGCCGAGGAGTCGATTTGTGGGTATTCGTTTTCGTTGTCATCAATGCGGTCATGAGCTGCACGTGAAGGACTTTCAAGGCGGGAAGCGAAGCAAGTGTCCGGAGTGCGAGACCAAGTTCCGGATTCCAGCGGAGTCGGCAGAATATTCGATTCCCTTAGATCTTTCGCAGCGCGATGATTCCGCTCTATCCGCTAACTCGCAAGCAGCCTCTGTGGGCACTGCGATGGAGACGTTGCCGGCTAAGTCCACCTTGTCAATGCAAGTTCCCCTAAGTGAACAGCTACCTGAAGACCAGCTGCAAAACGAATTCGAGGGAGGTGCCCAAAATGATGTCTCGCAAGAAATTGACGCCGTTAGTCATTCAGCCAACCTCGCGTCAACGCCACATGCGATTCAAGAAGCTCCTGGGGCTACCTGGTATGTTCGTCCGCCAGCCGGTGGGCAGTACGGCCCAGCGCCGGCAAACATATTTTGCGAATGGCTGACTGAAAATCGCGTAACCAGGGATTCGTTAGTTTGGCGCGACGGATGGCCGCAGTGGTTAGTGGCTGGTGACGTGTTTGCCGATTACTTTGGGCCAGCTTTTCCACCCGCCAGTGGTCTAGCGGCCAATGGTCTAGCGGCCAGTGGTTCATTGGCCAGTGCACCAGCCGCCAGTGCACCAGCGTATCCTCCCGCCACCTCGTCATTCGGTCCCGGTTCGCAGCCAGACTTTCCAGTGGCTGAACAAACACCTGCACCAGAGTTTCCGGCTGTACCGCAGTCCACTGCGCCGACGTCGTTAAGTGATCGAGCCCTGGCGGCCCGCAAACGTCAACGCAAGAAAAACTATATGATCATGATCGTTATTCTTGCGACAATTTCAATCGGACTGGTGATTGCGCTGGCGGTAGTGTTGATGCGCAACTCGTAGGTTCGTAGTCTAGCTAGTGTCTGTTTCTAGGCTTCCAGCTGGTATGGCGGAAAGTGAGTAGCGGAATGCGTCAAGCATTTCGGCCATTCAGTCCTGAGCTTCAAAACCAGCTCCGAAATCAGCGCCGAAAACCTTGACGGTTTCCGCTACAGGTTACTTTTTTAAGGCTTTTCGCCATATCAGCTTCCAGCCTGGGTGTGCGGGAACCGGAAGTATCCCCAGGCTAGAAGTCTAGGCTACGCGGGCATGTTCCCCAGGCAGGATGCCTAGGCTACCGTCTCGCTCGCAAAAAGCTTGATTTCAAGCCTCCAGCCGATTAGTGTAATGGGACGCTCAAAAGCCGTGGAAACGCTGCCCCAAAGCCACAAGACGGCAATTTCCCTTGTTTTCCTGCGTTACATCAGTGAAAATGCACTTTTATCGAGTCTAAACCCGATTCGCGAGAAGCGATTTTGTAGGCCGCTGACAGTGTAAAAATGCCCGCAAAATGGGAATCCTGCGGCTGAGTGGTTAGTTTTTCCCAACATTAGAACAAAATCAGAACAAACTTTTGGAGAACGAGCGATGCGCCGATGGTTTGCACGCGCTGTATTGGTTGCTGGGTGCCTGGCTACTTATTGTCCAGGTGCTCCTCTTTACGCACAACAAGATGGCATGAGTGAGATCTTTGGCCAGGGAGTTCATCGCTACTTCGCCGGCGATTACTCCGGTGCGGAATTGTTGCTGCATCAGGTTCAGGCATCGGGTTCGGAAGATCCACGTGTCCACTACTTCCTTGGAATGTGCAAAGTTGCACAGGGCGGTGGTGCATTGGCTGGGTTGGCCGATTTTGAAGCAGGTGCTCAAGCGGAAGCAAAAAGTAGGAATTCCTATCAAGTCGGTTTGGCGCTAACCCGAATTCAAGGGGCTGCACGACGCGAAATCGAGAAGGCTCGCTTGGCCGCTCGTGCCCAGGTCCGGCAGCAACAGTTGCTCGAACAACGTGCTCGCACTGAAGCCGCAGCAGCGGGGCAATCTGTTCCAGGTGCGACAAGTCCGTTGCCGCCTGCTAATGCCAACATCCCTGATCCGATTGCCGAAGGTATGCGATCGGGGCAGGCTACGGTTGATCCAATTCAACCCACATCGCCGGATACCTCTAATCCTTTCGGAGACGATCCACTAGCACCGGCTCAACCCGGGCCTGCCACCACAACTCCTGCAGCTCCCGCTGAGGGTGCCGATCCATTTGGTGCACCTGCCACTGAATCACCAATGAGCAATGATGATCCGTTCGGTTCGCCAAACAACTAGAACATAGAAGTTGTTTATAGGATGCAACGTTAAAGAAGCCGCCCCTTAGCGGGCGGCTTCCTCTGTTTATGGACCTTTCGAAACCGACCTTGCCCCCGACACGTTACTCATTTCGAAACCTGTCACGCAGTTCGATTTGCGGCAAGCTCTTGAATGGATCGACCAAGCCAAGATGACGCACCAGCCGCTAAACGAAAAATAATAGACACTTCTCGCTGAACGCCACCGGGCGACCACCTCGTTCCAAGGCTCCGCCTTGGAATGCACTGTATTCGAGGCTCCGCCTCGCGAATGGGGCTGTTTCGCCATCTGTGGGATCGCAAAACCGCAGGCGGAGCCTGCAAGGCATTGGGTTACTAGGCAGAGCCTAGTAACCAGTTGGTGGCGATCAGCGAGAAGTGTCGAAAATAGAATAATTGCGGCTACGGCTGAGTGCATGCGTTTAACGCGTAGCGAAATTACCTTCCAGATCGAAGCTCGCCGTCTCACGCGGTGTCTTCTGATGCATAGCACGTTCACGACCGTACAAAGGGCCGCCAGAGCGACAATTGCGGTCTGCAATGATCTCTGCCAGAATGGATACGGCAATTTCTTCAGGTCCTTCAGCACCAATATCGATACCAACCGGAGTTCTAATCTTGCTCAACATTTCTTCGTCGAGAAGCTGTCCTTGACGATGGAGTTCGGCGATTATTTTTGCCGTTCGGTGTTTCGGTCCAAGAAGTCCAATATACGAAACGGGTTGCTGGGCGAGTTGGCTAAGCAAGGTCGAATCATCATCAAGATCGTGCGTCATCAATACGACTGAATCGGCCGCCGACAGTTGCATATCCTTGTGCTGAAATACTTGCTTAGGATGACAACAAACGACTTGACATGTCGAGGGTAACGACGATGCTCGCGTTCCAGGAAGCCGAGATCTATAAAGCGATTGGGCCCGTTTATCGCAAACGAGTGTGTCCCATCCAGTGGCTTGTGCCAATGCTGCAATGGGTATCGCATCATCTCCAGCGCCGAACACGACTACTCGAGGCGGAGGTTGGACGTTTTCGAAAAGAATGTCGAGCGAACCTAGCGACGGATGTTGTAGTTGCAACGAAAACGTTTCGCTCGGCCAATCTTCTCGATTTAGATGCGAACGAATCGCCTGCGTGATTGCACAGTAACTATCCTTATGCGGCACTTCCAACTCGTCAAAGACATCAAATGGACTTTGGAAAAACTTCTGTCCGACATGAATTTCTGTGGGCAAATCCGCCGGTGTTGAAACTCGGTAGATGGTTGCCATGCGACTTGAATTACGATCAACCAAAATCGATTTAAGTAATAGCGACAACCAGTTGTGATGGTGTCCAAGCCGCTCTAGCAAGACAAAAACGCACCCGTCACAGCCTGCCCCAAGATCACCGGCAGGCTGCTCCCATCGTCCGCGCGTGTCGTATGCGACGACTCGCGGTCCGTCTCTGGTTAGCACCCATCCGCGACGTGCCAAATCTCGATCGAGGCAACCGCCGCTAACGATTCCCCATCGATCGTTCTTATGCGTAATCAGCATGCGTGTCCCGGGACGTCGATACGCAGATCCGCTGACCTCGACAACAGTCGCTAGCAATAATGGTAAGCGCTCTTCCCGTTGCTGATAAAGCACTTCGAGTAGTTGACGGACGTTGTTTATCGCATCACCTCCTAAACGCTCTATCTTGTGCACAATATCTTGTGCGCAATGTCAAAATCAAACGGCTTGCAGAATGGTCCCGCTTTCAGAGCAACAACTGTGCCGCTTACTTGACTTACGAAAGCTGCTAATACAATCGCTGACTATAAAAGTAATGGCTATTCGCAGGAGGAGATCGAACAGCAGTTCTTGTTGGATATGATTGCAAAACAAGCAGATTCTTAATCGTCCGGGCTGGTCAAATTCGTATCAGTCGCCGCTCATTGCGTATCACTGCTCCGCTTTATGGTTCGGTTCGAGAAACTAATTGTCAAACGTTTATCGGCCCAGTTTTATCACGCCGGAATAGCGGTATTCCATTTGCATTGCCTGTATTCAGCACTTCGGGCCTTGCATGACCGTGCTTAATCACGGAAGGTCCCGGGCGATATGGCGCACCTTAGTTTTACAGAGGGGGTTAAGCATGGCAAAGAAATCCGACTACTACACTAAAGATGACGTCAGCACATGGGACCGCATCAAAAAAGCATTTGCTAATGATTGGGAACAGACCAAAGCTGACTTCGGTGTGAAGGGCGCGCGCGACATGGATCAGGATGTGGATGACACCTTAAAGCAAGCTGCTGGAACAGACGATGCTTTCGAGAACCGTGAGCAGGCGTTCCGGTTTGGCTTTACGGCTCAGCGCCGCTACCAGGCTCAATACCCAGACTGGAACGATGACCTAGATAATCGTCTGCGCGAAGAATATGACGGTGATTACGAAACCGACCGCCGCTACATCCAGCACGCTTATGGATACCGCGAAGGGCTTTAAGTCGATGATTACGGACAGTTTTTCATAACAGCAGCCCGCCCATCGTCACGTTGTTCTCGGCACGATCAGCGATGGGCGGCGCCGCTATTTAGCTGTTCAGTTGTCGCACAGTTGCAGGAACGATGGATCCATGATCATAAAATTGTTTGGGAAGAGACAATTACGGAAGGACTTGAAAATGCACCCAAAGCTTTTATCAGTCTTTTCGATGGCCAGACCCTTGCAAAGCGATTGTCAAGCTCTGAAAACTTGCAGGAAGGCATCAGCAGTCTTTGAATCTTCTGCGTTGAACAGAGCTATTTTTGCCATGGTCTCGCTAGCATTCCTAGCTTTGGCGTAGCCGAGACAGTCTTCGAGTTCATAAGTCCATTACCGTGCGATCTCCACTGCACTGCCAGGAGTCGATCTGGTCGACAACCGACCAACTTTTACTGGGTTGCATCACTATGTGGAGATTAAATTTCTGATGGTAATTTTAACCGTCGCTGGACTAATCTTCGGTCTTATACGATGCTTGAATGAGCCGTTAATAAAGCTTGAAATAGTTCAGCACGTTTTTGAATTGTCGTTTAATGGAACTGTCCAAGTCATGCAGCGCATCGTATTAGATGAATTTGCGCCGAAATCAGTCATCATCGAAGAAGACGGTAAGATCCTTTGTGCATCCGCCGACATGCACAAGTATCTGACGGTTGGAACGGGCAATTTCCAAAACAACATCATCAACATGGCGAGGGATGGTTTGCGAGTTGGCCTACGGGCGGCGTTGCAAGAAGCTAGAGCCGAACGCCGTCGCGTAGTGCACGACGATCTGAGTGTGCAGGTTGATGGTGGGTTGCAACGTGTCATGTTGACGGTCCAACCTATGCCCGAAATCGGTGAAGAGGCAGAATTGTTCATGGTTGTATTCCATGACCGCGGGTTGCCCCTTTCGCGTGACGAAGTCGCCCTGGATATTACTGGCAACGGTAGTTCCGAAAGTCCTCAGCGTACAATCGTTGGAGATGATGCGATTATCGCTCAACTCGAACGTGAATTGTCGTCAACTCGGGCAGATCTTGAAAACTCAATTCGAGATTTGGAAATTGCAAATGAAGAACTAAAGTCTTCCAATGAGGAACTACGGTCACTCAACGAAGAAATGCAGTCCGCGAATGAAAAATTGGAAACATCGAAGGAGGAGATTCGTAAGCTGTCAGCGATCCGTTTGTCGACGTTGCACGAAGAGCTTCGCGAGGAAGTGGCCCGAAAGTCCGCTATTTTGGAGGCGGCCCTCGATCCGATTGTCACGATGGATAAGGATGGCTGCATCGTCGAGTTCAATCCTGCTGCGGAGTTAGCCTTCGGATTCACTAAAGATGAGGTAAAGGGTCAGAGTTTTTTGGAAACGATCATCCCTCGGGAGTATCGCGAGGCTCATTCGGCCAGTCTTACTCAATATCTAAAGACCGGAGAATCGCCCATCATCGGTCGGCGGCATGAATTAAACGCGCTGCGAAAGGACGGCAGTGTCTTTCCTGTTGAACTCGCGGTCAATGCAATTACAGCTCGAGACGGGACA
Organism: Planctomycetia bacterium; assembly: GCA_031412515.1. Classification (GTDB taxonomy): domain Bacteria; phylum Planctomycetota; class Planctomycetia; order Pirellulales; family Pirellulaceae; genus Aureliella. The sequence goes on from JANODD010000290.1 coordinate 61,058, forward strand.
CCTTTTTTCACCGCCCACATGCGCGATTTTTCCTTACACCAACAGTTTGTTCAGAAAATTGTGGATCGGGATAATCGAATCACGGCACTACTGAATTCCACCGCTGAGGGAATCTACGGAATCGGACTGGACGGACTTTGTACCTTTGCCAACATATCGTGCGCACGGCTGCTGGGTTATGAAGATCCAGATCAGCTGATTGGTAAGCAGATGCATGAGCTCATTCACCACACACGACCGGATGGTAAGGCTTACAGTGTTGATGATTGCAAGATTTACAAAGCCTTTCGCCTAGGCAAACCGATGCATGCCGACGATGAATTTTACTGGCGCGCCGATGGTTCTTCCTTCGATGTGGAGTACTGGTCTTTTCCGCAAAAACACGTGGGCGAGACCGTAGGTTGTGTGGTTAGTTTTTTGGATATCACAGAGCGAAAGAAATTGCTGAGCGATCTGGCCGAGCGCGAAGCCCACCTGCGCCGCGTGATTGACAATCAGTTAGGTTTCGTTGGAGTTCTCGATACACAAGGTGTGCTGCAGGATGTTAACCAAGCAGCACTGACTGTGGGTGGCATCGACCGTGAAGACGTAATCGGTAAACCTTTTTGGGAATGTTACTGGTGGTCACACGACGAAGGCCTTGTAAGTAAGCTAAAGGACGCGATTGCCAGCGCCGCGAAAGGCGAGGTAATACGCTACGACGCTGAAATCCGAACAGCTTTCGATTCAAGGCTGTACATCGATTTCATGCTAGCGCCTGTTAAGGACAACAAAGGAAAAGTGACGTATCTTATTCCATCAGGTGTCGATGTAAGCGAACGTAAGGCGGCGGAATCCAAAGTAAAACAGCAGGTTGCCCAACTCGATTTGGCCCTTGAGTCGGCGCGGATGGGAATGTGGGAGTGGGATATCCGCTCAGATGGTGTCACATGGTCAGCCCAGCTGTTCGAGTTGTTTGGTTACTCAATCGAAACTTTTGAGCCCACCAAAGCTGGTTTTTTGTCGATTGTCCATCCAGATGATCGCACGCGGTTGGAGTTTTTGATCGACAGTGCCTTTTTGGGTACCTGTGTTAATCACGAAGTGGAATTTCGCGTCATACGAGGTGATAACCAGTGCGTCGTTTGGACACACTGCCGAGGTATGGTTCATCGAGATGCGGATGGGAACCCACTTGCGATTCTCAGCGCATTGGTAGATATCACTGAGAGAAAACAACGTGAGCTGTCCCTTGAGTTTTTAGCCGACCTACATACGGAACTTTCCGTTCTGAGCACTACCGATGCGATCCTTGCCACAGCCAGCCAGAGGGTCTCGGAATTCCTGCAGCTGTCCCATTTCCTAGTCATTGAAGTTGACGCGCAGGCAGCCCAAGCCGTAGCGGTTGCGGACCACTGCCGGGACCGGTCCGCTAGTTTACTCGGCGTCTACGATATATCTCAGTTCATTACGGATGACGAGCGACGGCAACTCTCCGCGGGTCTGCCTGTCGTCGTTGATGACACCTCATCACCCACGCGACCGATAGAATTTATCCGCAACCTGACGGCTTTAAATTTTGGCTCTTTCATCAATGCACCGTCCAGTCGCGATCAGCAACTGCGATTTATGCTAAGCGCCACGCGAAAAGAGCCCCATGTTTGGCGAAAAGATGAAATTCATCTTCTGCGCGAGTTGTCAAACATAATGCGATTGAAGCTGGATCGTGCTAATGCTCGAAAGTCGCTTGCCGAAAGCGAAAGCAAATTTCGATTGTTAGCGGACAATATCTCTCAGTTTGCGTGGATGACGGACTCGACTGGGGCAGTCTTTTGGTACAACCAGCGCTGGTTCGATTTTACTGGCACGACACTAGACGAAATGAAGGACTGGGGATGGAAAGCCGTTCAACATCCTGACCATCTGGATCGGGTACTTGAACATTGGCAAGAGTGTCTTGCATCGGGGACTATTTGGGAGGATACCTTTCCATTACGTTCAAAATCAGGCGAATACCGCTGGTTTTTATCGCGAGCCCAACCGATTCGCGATGAAGCCGGAAACATCGTCAGGTGGTTCGGTACCAACACAGACATCACCGATGCTAAGGAGCAGGAGCAACGGATCCGTGAAAGCGAAGAGCGACTTCGAAGTGCTGCGGAAGCAGCAGGATTCGGTATGGTTCACGTTGATCTACAGTCACGCACTGCAACGATCTCTGAGGAACTAAGAGGCTTGATTGGAATTTCGGGGCCAGAGCACCAGAGAATCGTTATTGAAACAATGCCCGAGTGGATACACGGCGACGATCAAATTGCGATTGGCAACTATGTCCGGCATCTGACTGAGCTACAGGAAGGGAACACTAGCAGCATTGACTTTCGCATCAATCGGCCCGACGGAGAAATTCGTTGGGTTAGACTTCAAGCCAAACCGGTTTACACGGGCAGCAACGAGTTACGTCAGCCCACTCAGTTAATCGGTACCGTGCTCGACATCACCAAGCAACGCGAATTTGAACAGTCGCTGACAGAAGCTCGGGCAATGGCCGAAGCGGCCAATGAATCCAAAAGTGCATTCTTAGCCAATATGAGTCACGAAATACGGACGCCGATGACAGCGATCCTCGGCTATACCGATTTGGTTGCCGATAGTGTGCAAGACGACCAGGCAGCCGCCCATTTACGAACAATTCGTAGCAATGGATATTTCCTTTTGGACATTATCAATGACATTCTCGATCTTTCGAAAATCGAAGCAGGAATGCTAGAGGTTGTCCGAGAACGGTTTGCTCCAGTGCAATTGGTCGAAGATGTCCGTTCAATCATGGATGTCCGAGCAGCCGAAAATCAGCTGACATTAGAAGTTGAGTATCGGGGGATGATTCCCAATCAGATTGAAAGCGATTCAAAACGACTAAAGCAGATTTTGATCAACCTTGTCGGCAACGCGATTAAGTTCACCAAGCAGGGACGAGTCCAAGTGGTTGTTTCGTATCGCGACGACAAGCTGATTTTTGAAATCATCGACACGGGAATCGGTATAAGCAGTCGTCAGTTAAAGCGATTGTTTCAACCGTTTTCGCAGGGTGATCATACCGTCAATCGTGAATTTGGTGGTACAGGGCTCGGTCTGGTCATTAGTCAGCGATTGGCCGGGATGCTTGGAGGATCCATTACGGTTGAAAGCGAGACCCAAAAAGGTAGCAAATTCACGGTAACAATCCTTACTGGCAGCCTAACGGATGTTGAGTATGTTCAGCCGTCGATTACCGGTGAGCTGCCGACTTCATCAGTCGCCGAAACCTCATACGAGCTTGCATGTCACATACTGATCGTTGATGATCGTCGCGACATTCGCTTCCTCAGTCGCCGGATACTCACCGAGGCCGGTGCAACAGTCGCCGAAGCAGAGGATGGAGAGGTTGCACTAAAAACGGTCACCAAGGCGATGACTGACGGAGAGCAACTTGATCTTATTATTCTTGACATGCAAATGCCAAAACTCGATGGTTATGAAACTGCCAAGCAGCTTCGCAAGCTTGGTTTTCAAGGACCCATCATTGCACTGACCGCTGATGCCATGCAAGGCGATATGACTCGCTGCATTGACTGCGGCTGCAACAATTATCTTAGTAAGCCAATCGACAAATCAGTCATGTTGCAAATGGTTAGCTCATACATGAAAGCCGATATGTAGCTGGTTTCGTGAGAAACCGGCGCGCACCGGTGACCGTTCCACTGCCTCCGGTTTCTCACGAAACCAGCTACCTTAAAATATTCCATTGCCTCACGACAAACGTTATTGAAAAATTTGGAAATTACCCAGCAGCCACCACAGTAGGATGAAGATCAGAACCGTAGAAAAACAGCCTCCACCCAGTTTCCAAGCACCAACGCCAGCCGCCGCACCTCTAAGTAGCTTACTCATTTGT
>JANODD010000291.1:0-9276 GCA_031412515.1 Planctomycetia bacterium
CCTTCGCCGCTGGCTCCGGGTCAAACGAGTACGCGCTTGTTTGTCCCATAGCCAGCGGCGCCGGGTTGGCTTGCAGTGGGCATCACGAGCGGGTCTTGACGGTACTAACGATGGCGGCGCTGTCGTTCAGAGCGGGCGCGGCTTGCTTATGAGACTGTTATTACCAGATGGATGCTTAGTAGTGCGGGCTCCAAGCCAACCTTCGCCGCTGGCTCCGGGTCAAACGATTTGGTGCTCTTTTGACCCATAGCCAGCGAAGTAGCCACCCTCTTATTGCTCCGCGGCAAACCTTGGATTCCGCTTCACAAAGTCCGACCAAGCCGCAGGAGTGATTTTGGAATCCTCGATATCGACAAACTTGAGTCGAGTCATCGAAGCGAGCGTTTCGAGCGATGCATCGGTGACTTGTGTTTTCCCAAGCCAAAGCGTGTTGAGTTGCGGAAGCCTGGATATTTTCTTCAACCCTGCATCGTCGACAGCACATCCGGTTAGATCGAGCTCGGAAAGTTTTGGTAACACGCGAAGCGAGTCCAACAACTGGCTATCAACCGCGGTCCCTTCGACGCTCAATCGCTCAAGTGCTTTAAACTTTGCGATCGCTTTCAAATCCGCCGACGTGGCATTGCTGAACGATACATCCAACCACTCGAGCGACGTTTGTTCAGTGACTTTACGCCAGGATTCAGCGCTGAGTTGGCTTCCAGCGAGCACTAATTCTTGCAGTGGGCGATCAGTGCGCAGGTCAGTGAGCTGTGCATCGGTAACCGTTAGTTCCTTTTCGTAATTCTGCTGGGCCGCATCGCCACCAAGCTCGCTGAGTATCGCTGTCGAGTCAGGTGAACCTTGATACATGGCCACCAGTGACTGAAACACAACTCCCTTTCGACGCTCTTTCTCAGCTTCGTTGGCTCGATCTAGCATCACATGCATAATCCCGGCCGATTGAGAATAAAGCTTCGCGATATCAGGGTTGGCTTTCCATGCGTCGAGTTGCCCGCCACTGAATTCCTCCCAGGGTACGAAGAAGCCGTCACGAACAGCTCGGTAGCGGGCAACTTGTAAACGAGGCGACTCCCAACCACCTAGCGTCCAGTATCCCGAGCCGCGCCAAAGCGATTCCATATACAGCGCGATCCCTTCAAGCAACCACACATCTCCACGCGTTCCAATGTTCCCAGCGACCTGCAATCGAGTTGCTTCAGCGAGCAGTTGATGCGTGAGCTCATGATAAAAAGTCGCTGACAAATTTTTATCAGGAAAGAAGTAGGAGGTCTGTCGATCAGGATCGTAATAGCCGACTGAGACACCGATGTTCTTCTCCGCCGACAACGCTTCAACGTAGTCCGCTCGATCGCGCAGCAACAAGACTTTGATTTGTCTTTGCGATTCGAACGGCGATGTACCGCCGCCCAGACGCGACTTCAATAAACCAGGTGGCGACCAAAGAGGGAAAAAATACTGCGTCCAAAGCGAATAAAATTCCTCGAGCTTCATTGCCAATTCAATCGTTTCGGCTGTTGTAGCTCGCGACGTCAGCAGAAAGTGAGGCGACTCGACGCGCGTGTAACTGTTCCCAGCCCAACCGTAAGTTGGATGTTTGGCGGTCGATCGTCGAACCACCGGGCGCACTGTGCAGGAAGTGGCAAGGCGACCGAGGGCCCGTTTGGCTTCAGCATGCAGTGGGTTCTCGCGCAGGGTTCGCCAAAGGAGCTGATAACCGCGAGTCTCATCGCCGGCTTCGACCGCTTTCAGGCACTCTTGAAACCAGAACTCAGCGTGCTTGGCCCGGGCAGTTTCAAAGTGCTTTGCCCAGGCGGCTTGTTTTACATCCGCGGTGCTAGGCAGCTGTGCTTCGACAGGTAGAAACAAAATTGCTTGGTCAGCGCGACTTACCGGCATCCAGTGGCGGCACAAATCGGCTTCTGCAGTTAAGCCTAGATTGTCACAGATTTCCCCCAATCGTTGCAATTCGGCTCGCATTGCAGTTTCGTCGAGCGGCGTGACGGAGGAGGAGGCAACTTTGTCTTGGGCCAAAATGGGCGTCGAACAGGCAATGCACAGCACGACTAATTGGACTAATTGCAACAATCGTTGAAGACTGACTTGCATCCACCGGTTTCCTTGTAGACAGCAACTTTTGTAGGACGGGACTCCTGTCCCGTCCAATCGAAGAAAAGCAGGTGTTGGACGGGACAGCAGTCCCATCCTACGTAGTTCGCATTTATCTTAACATAGTCGCCAAGCGGCTGAGTATCAAAGTCGGAGCAAAACTAACTACAATAAGTAGCCGCATTGATTGCCCTTTCCTCATCCGGGACGGATAATGAGTGCGTAACGGACTCTGCAAACATACCGAGGTGAACCATGACTAGTCTCAAGAAAATACTCTGCTGCTTTGCCCTTATTGCTATTACCACAGCCAGTCAAGCAAACGCTTGGCATGGGCACGGATTTGGCGGTCACGGCTTTGCAGGACATGGTTTCGGACATAGTTATGGACACGGCTATGGCGGATATGGCTTTAGTGGTCACGGATACGGCTTCGGACTTAACCACCAGAGCTTTTACCCGAGCATCTACAACCCGGGATGGAGCAGTTACTCAAGAGCGAGTTTTTATAGCAGTTACGGTTATGCTGGGCTGGGCTATGGTGGCTTCGGTTATGGTGGGCTGGGTTATCGTGGAATAAGTTATGGTGTGTGGCCACGCACTAGCTTCTACTATCGAAGCTATGCGCCGGTCTATTACACAAACTACAGCTACTACACACCGACTTACTTCGCGCCGACCTATTACCCACAGCCTTGTTACAGCACTTATGTTACGCCAGTCATATACAGCAGCGCCTACTCGGGCTTTCCAAGTTGTGCTGTGACGCCGTCGGTAAATAGCTTGCCAGTGGCCGCCTACACTGTTAAAAAGCCGGTGACTAGTGCGGTCCCGTTCCGTTTAGCCAGTCAACCGACTCAACCGATTCAGGGCACGCAATTTCAATCACCTGTCGGTCGATACGTTCTGGCTCAGCCATCGACTTCGGCTTTGGATACTGCTCCTGAAGAATTAATCGCCGCTGCGGATGCAATACTTGCGGCTGGTGGTTACCGTCAAGCGGCTCAAGCTTACGCACAGATTGTTGTAAAGCACGGCAACTCGGATCGGCTCGTTACTCGCCGCTTCGTCGCTCAAGTTGCTAACGGCGACTACGAACAAGCCGCTGTTGTGGTTGAGCTTGCTGCGGCCAATGGCAATCAAATTAATCCAGGCGATCTCCCTAACGGTGATTTGCAACTTGCCGTAGGCAATAGCAATGGATTGATCGCATCTCGTAGCGAGGGCTTGGCCGCCAACGCGCTTCAAAAATCGGACGATGCGGTGCCGATGTTAGCCGTAGCCCATTGGCTCGCACTTAGCGGTGACAACGAGCGCGCCAATCTATTCAAAGCTCGGGCTGAGCAAATGAAGCAGGTCGAAGTAGGCAAGTTGATTAGCAAGCCTATTTCGGTTGTGAATGACGCAAACTAGAGCGGAGGTACGTAGCTTAGGCTTCTAGCCTGAGATATTCTAGAGAGTATTTGTCGAAGTTACACGCTGGAAGACGAGAAGACGAGAAGACGAAGCAGGCCTATCGCAAGCTGGAAGCATACGCCACTTAAAGCGTAGTACCCGCTAATAACGATCCACCAGTCGCAAATGCGAGCAGATTGGTTGTGGTGACGCGAGCGATTTCACTTAGTGCCTCGTGCGTCAAGAATGCTTGGTGCGACGTAACGAGAACATTTGGAAAACTAATCAATCGAGACAATTCGTCATCCTGGAGCACTTGACCTGACAGGTCTTCAAAAAAGACCCCTTCCTCTTCTTCGTAAACATCAAGTCCCACTCCGCCAACTTGACCTGACTTGAGTCCATTGATCAGAGCGGTCGTGTCGATCAGCTTGCCGCGGCTAGTATTCAAAATGATTACGCCGCGTTTCATGGTTAAGATCGACTGTGCGTTGATCAAATGCCGTGTCTCAGCCAGCAGCGGAACATGCAGCGAAAGGATATCGCTTTCTTGAAGCACCGTTTTGAGATCGCAGTAGTCAACGTTATGTTCTTGCGCCCAATCAAGCGATGGGAATGGGTCGTAGGCAATCACCTTGGCATCAAAGCCGCGAAAGATTTGTGCCGTAATTCGACCGATCTTTCCAGTGCCGACGATCCCAACTTTTTTACCGAAAATGTCAAAACCGACCAATCCACTCAGTGAAAAGTTCGATTCTCGAACGCGATTGTAGGCACGATGTATTTTTCGATTGAGTGTCAGCAGCAAGCCAACGGTGTGCTCCGCGACGGCATGAGGTGAATAGGCTGGCACGCGAACGATTTTAATTCCGAGCGCGGCGGCGGTCTCTAAATCAACGTTATTAAACCCTGCACACCGCAACGCAATCAGCTTAACACCTGCTTCAGCCAGAGCCTCCAAGCACTCGCGATCCACCTGATCGTTGACGAAGATACAAACCGCAGCTGCACCTTTGGCTGTCAACGCAGTTTTTGCACTCAGTCGAAACTCGTTAAATCGCCAAGCAATTTGGTCTGCACCTGCTGCTTGCGGGAGATACTCCCGGTCGTAAGACTTCGCATCAAAAACAGCGACTTCAATCATAAGGTTTAAGTCCAAATTTGATAAGTAAAATTGGCCGGTGTGAAAAATCGTTCAGCCCGTAGTTGTAGCTGGTTTCGTGAGAAACCGGGCGCACGGGTGATTTTTCTACTGATCCGGTTTCTCACGAAACCAGCTACCTTCCTTTTAAAAATGCTTCAGAGCGTTGCCCAAGGAGGTGACAAGCTCGTGGCGGTCAGCTCCCCTAACCAGTATTGAAGCACGCGAACCATTGCATTCTTCTTACTTCCATGAGTGGCAAGCCGCTTGCTGCAAACCTCACAGCGACTGCTGTTTCAATTCTACTACATATAAATTGCCAAAGCGTTTCGGTTCACTCGCTGTAAGCTCGATGTTCTGTATTCGCAAATCAGCTTTAAACTCAGTTAATTTTGTTTTCAGTCGACCAGGTGCGCCGCGATAAACCAGCCAAAGTCTCTTCGTGGGGTTGGATTCCCCAGCCATCCGTTCCATGACTTGAGCAGCCCATTGATGATGATCTCCGAGCAGTGGCGTGACAGGAACGACTTGCCCAGAAGAGTCGCTGAGGTGATAGATACCGAGTAACGGAAAAGCTAGATACTCTGCAAACTCAGGGTCGAGGGGAAGATTTAATGGATGCGTTTGATTTGCGTTCGCTTCAATCAATCCGCTCGAGCACAAAACTGGTTCGCCGGGCTCGAGTTGTTCGTCGACCCACTGTGTGGCGGCTCGCCAGTCTTCACCTCGCAAGTTGCCGACCATGTAACCGGCACGCCATATCCATACGCTTCCTTGGCTGAACACAATCGCTACCGCAACAGCCAGACAAGTTACCCAGCGCATCGTCCAGTGTCGCAAGCGGAGCAACTCAAGCCCACCGACGATAAACAGCGGCATAGCGCTAGCGAATACAAAACGTTGATGAAGAATCGGCGCTACTCCGACGGATGTAACGATCCACGCCACCAACCATGGTCCCAGCATCGCGGTCCACCAGAGCCAACGCACTTCAATGGCGATCGGCGACGCCGCGGCTGTCGGGACTGCGACGTCTTTGGTTTTCCATAATCGATCGACTACGTAACCGATCAGGACGCATAACAGCACTGGGACGAATGGAAACATCGAAGTGGCTCTATAAAACGACACATCGCTTGCAAACGAAGCCCATTGCCCACGCCGTTGCCATACCGGAAAAGCCAACTGAAGAATCGGAAGCAGTGCCAGTCCTACGGCTCCGGCCGCAAGTGTAGCTTGTGACCATCGTCCCGAGCGCGCCGTCGCTTCACAATGCATCCGCAACAAAACCCCGCCAACAACCAACCACTGAAATAGCACAGGTAAAGCGGCGGTAAGATGCAAATAGATATTAGTCACCGCCAATACGCACCAAACGACGACAAGCTTCACAGTTCCTGGTTTCTCTATCGGCAACGAGCTCTCTCGGTCTGATCGGCTCCAAGTTTCTACGATGGCTTCCACACAGCACCAGCCAGCTAGTGACATGAGCTGAACGAACGCATACGGCCGCGCTTCGGAAGCGAAAAACCATTGCAACCGATCGAGTGCAATCCAAGCCACTACACCTATTGCAAAAAGCCATCCGCGAGAGTCGTCAGGAGAGATTTTTGAACGAAGCTTCCAGGCGACGAGCGCAATCGCCAGTAACCAAGCAACGACCGACGGCAGCCGCAAAATCCACTCTGCCTGATGCTCGGCGGGACCACCAAGTGTCTGAGCGACGAAGTGAACGAGCCAAAAATAGAGGGGCGTTTGGTTTCCAGCTGCAGCTCGACTGGCGACATCTTGCCATGCCCCTGACACAGACCAGGAAGTATGCAATTCGTCCAGCCACAATGACTCAGCCCAGGCGATTCGCAAGACTGCGATAGCGAACATGGTAAGCGATACGCCCATTCCGGCAGCCAACCAAAGGTGGAGGTTTCGCAAAAGTAGCTCCAAAGTGCGTTCGAAAGACTTGACTTAAGTGCGCTGACGTTGTGCAATGTAAACCGTGGGGAGTAATATAGTTAGAGTGACCGGCGGATGCTGTGAAAAATTCAGCCCTCGGTGCTCGTCTTGAACCGATCTTTTCTATTGCAGTTGCGGCATTGCTGGCCATCTGTTGTAAATACAACGGGCGGTGAGAATACGTAACAAGGAAACTCCTCATGTCGCAAGCCAAATTACGTGGACCGCGGGCCAAATTGATTACTGCGCGCGGCGGTTTTACTTTGGTGGAAGTTCTGGTCGCCACCGTCGTCACTCTTCTGATGATGGTATCTTTGGCGCAGGTCTTCAAGCTGATCGGCGACAGTATGAAGCAAGGCCGAGCTGCTTTGGAGCTGAACAGTCGCTTGCGCAACGTCGCCTACCGCATCCAGCTCGATTTGAATAACTGCACTGTCACACCAAGGCCAGGCTCAGAATCGGTAAGCGGTGCGGGCTATTTTAAGATTTACGACGGACCGTTGACCGACTATTCCTACGGGATGGCAATTGGCGCGGCCGCACTTACTCCACTCGCGCGTCTTGGAACGAGTCAATCGCCTTCTCGCTTTGGCGACGTCGACGACACGCTAATGTTCACCTCGCGTGCAGGAGATGACTGGTTCGTGGGGAAAGTCCCGTTGTTTGTTCTGCAGAACGCTGCTTTACCTGCTGGCAGTCCATCTATTCCCGTGACGAATGCAAATACTGAACTTGTTACAATCACTGCACAACATGCGGAAATCGTGTTGTTTGTGGAGCCGCTTGTGACGAACGAGGGAAATCCAAATCGCGACCCAAGCTATCTTGTACTAGATCCTGCAAATAACTTTTCAAAGCTTACAAGCTTAGCGACTGGCGCTGAGACAAATTTGCCGTCAAGCTTCCGACTTCACTATCGAACGTTGCTGATTAGACCAGACCTAAACTTTGGTGGCGAATTGCCGAGTGGAACTGTAACCTATTCCGATGGACAAACCGTAACTTGGCTCACTGCTAGACCAGGAATTGGAGTACCAGCGCGAGTTTGTGATATGGCGATTGCTCATCAACAGTGTGATCTGTCCATTCGCCGTGTAAATCAGACTGTAAACAGTACTGTTGCGGCCAACAGCCTAGAAGATCTAGCAAATCCTTCCAATCGGTTCGCACACATCGAATTACCATTAGTTGCTTTAAATCGGTCCATGCCAGTGCTTGCGCTTAGTCCGAAATTAGATATCCGTTACGCAGATGCTGAACCAGGCATTCTATTGACCGACGACAGTAGTCCAACAGCAGGCGACAGAGCGAATCCTGCGAACTACCAGTCGGGCTTCATTCATCCTGCCTATGCGTTAAGATCAGATCCGGTTTCGCTTCGCGATGATCGAACTGGTGAGGACATCCTTGCAAGTGACGTTCTAGCGTTTGACGTGAAAGGCTATGACCCTAGCGTAACACTTTATCAAGTCACGGATTCGAGTTCACAGGTCACTGTCTACTCCCCCAATGATCCAGGCTATGGTTTAGCGCTTCTGCCACCAACTGGCTTTGCTTCGATTGCTGTTGGTACAGGCGATTTCGTCGACATAGGTTGGGGCCGCAAAGCACAAGCCCATTTTGGAGCATTCGCCGCAGGTCAGCTATCTGGTGTGCAAACAGTTGCTGGTACCCCGTTCACCGACTCCCTATATCAATCGGGATTAGCCTTTCAATCTGGGGGCATTGGCAGCTCAACAGCTCTCACTTACCACCCATTCCCGACGGCGGCCACACACAACTACCCAATTTACTCAGCTAATCTTCAGTTGTTTCAGCCTTCATACGATACTTGGTATTCACGCTATGAGGGGGACGGAGTGTTACAATCAGAGTTTGCTGGAAGTCGCGGGATACAGCGATTTGATGCGAGCGCGAGTGGTAGTCTATCACCGACTCAGTCATGGCGCGGCACCGGGCCATATATCATTGATGCAGGTACCGATGGGATTGATAACGCGGGTTCGGGCGCCGGCGTCGATGATCTTTCAGAAATGGAAACCTCAGCTCCGTTTCCGATGGATCTGCGAGGCGTAAAAGTAACTATTCGTATAGAAGATCCGTCCGCTCGCACGTTCAACCAAATGACCGTCACCAAGGAATTTGTGACGCAGTAGAACATCCCGACAAGCAACGCGACTTATAAAGTGTACGCCGCGTTTATATTGATTTGTGTGCCACTGGCTTGCCCACAAAGTCCGGATTTATATCGGACTCTAAGGGGCAAGGCCAGTGAAACGGAGTAGGTAACTCTAACTGCCGTTACCGGTGCAACGCTAACTCACAGGCCGTGGACGTTGTCGAGGTTTGGACGCAAGTGGAATCCCAATCATTCAAATACATGTGTCAACGTCGTGGTTGATTTCTGCATGCTAAGCACCGCTAAGTGCAACGTTGATTGCTTGCGTCGCCAATGTGCAAAGCGCCCAAAACTTTCGAATGAAACGCTTTCTGGCACTGCTCGCCGATCACCACCGAGTTTACTCGGTGGAATTGTGACTTTGAGGCTAAGTTCGAACGCAAAACGCCTCGCTGTAGCCCCTGCGAGTTAGGGTTGGGGTGGAGCTAGCAAACCAAAAAGCAGGGGGTTGAAATGATTTAGTGTATACATTTTTATCTGATAAATAAAAGCACCAACC
>JANODD010000292.1:0-4162 GCA_031412515.1 Planctomycetia bacterium
ACCCTCAGGGAATCCGCCCTCGAGTTGAATGGATACATTGAATCAAGCAAACCTACTTAGCCTCTCAACGCACCAGCAAAACCGCAACCCACTCCGGAACCACCCTGCGAAAATGGCTCGTTCTTAATTGCGATTGATACATTCGCCGAATCATTGCGAAGTCCATTCCGCTCTATATCACTTGAACTCGCCCTCCTCAAACGTTCCATCCGCAGTCGCGCGGTGTATCTATCAGTCGCAATTAAGAATCAGCCGTTTTCGCAGGGTGGCCGGAGAAGTGTTGACTGATGGCCGTAAGCATGGTATTGAATGCCTCGTTCGATGGCCGCCAAGCCATCTTTCTTGGGATAGCCGTGAAGCAGCGACAAGATCCGCTGGGCTTCGTGCTTACCATTGCGGCATTTGCGAAGAATTCCATCGAAGTACTCCACAGCCACTTGCCCCCAGTGCATGTACTTCTCTCGAAGGATAGCGAGCTGCTCAGATTGATCGCTTGGCGGACGATGACTGACAAGGAGATCTATTCGACGACTCCAAGCTTAGCAAACTCAGCGTCTAGGGAGGCCAGATCGAAGACGGAGATGGATTCGCTGGCCGAAGCAACGTAGCACAGTTTTCCATCCGAAGGGACATCGATAGCGGTGATGCCCGAGCGTGAATCCCAGGCAACGTACGGTTTTAGAATTCCACTTTGATTCTGCCATAGGGCTAGCTTGCCGTCACGCGACGCGGTAACTAGACGTTCTGCATCGCACCAGGCGGCCCCGCAGATTTCTCCGGAGTGTACGGCAACGTCAGTAAATATAGACTGGCGGTGCCTCAAGTCAATCGATCGGATGGCGCCGCTTTGTGTGCCGACGATGACGTAGTCACCGCTCGGATGCCAAGCCAATCGCACGGCGCCGGAGGTCCTCAGTTCGATACTCGGCTGACATTTGACGAGTTTCTTTCCGGTCCAACGCCAATGATCGAGCGTACCTTCTTCTGTAATCGTGACACAATGATCGCGTTGGAAGGCAATGGCACGGTAGCTTGGCAGTAGCCGGTTGGGATTGTGTTGAGGCATTGCCGTTTCGAGTCGTCCGCTTTTCGTATTCCAAACCATGAGTCGAAAGTCGATGGCTGCAACGAGATGATCGTCGTCGATCCAGCCCAGCCCAACGAGTTTCGGTGCGTCAAAACGTTCCTCTGGTTCACAGGAAACACGAAGAACTTTTTCCGATCTCGCGCCAGCTTTATCTGAAATCACTATGTCGAGCGTTCGATCCTCGAGAACGCGTATCGAAGCCAGTTGTTGTTTGATCGAATCGTACGCGATTGCGTTGCGTGCGGAATTAGAAAGCGGAACCGCCTGCAAAACAATGGGATGGATCGAAGGCATGCTGTATCGATACAACCTGCTGTCAGATAACATTGCGAATTCGCTCTTGTCGGGGGCAACTGCAAAGTGAGTGGGCCGAGCTTGAAGGCCGATCACGCGGCGATATTGCCCGCGGTCGGTGAAGTTGTATAGTTCGAGCGCCTCGTCGGTCAGCACAGCAATAGAATCCATCGTTGGCGAAAGCGCATATCCGGTTATGTTTCGGTTTCCAGAAAGCCGGAAGCTCATCAAGGGAATTGCTTCGGCTTCTCGCCAGAAAAAGATGCTGTTATCGGCCTGAGCCGAAGCGGTGAGCATCGCGCCGTTGTCGGCCAATTGAAAATGCTGAAAGGTTGGTACACGATGCGGCGTCCAGGCCAAACTTGTGCCTGGCAAATAAATCGCTGCATCGTCGGGCTTCTCAAAAACGAGCCGTTTGTAGGTCGCATTTCTACCCAGAAAAACAGCGTGACCTAGAGGATGATACTCTGCGTTTTCGCCTGGCAGAGTTCGTAACGGTTCGAGACTGGGCAGGCTATACTCGATCGATTCCGGAGGATTCGCATCGGGAATGTCCCAAGAGATAGACATTCGTGAACTATCCGGTGCGATCGACAGAGACTTGACACGCTGATTAGATTCAGACACCCCGAGTTGCTCAAGCGTCTGCGCATCGAAACAGCGCATGCGCTCGTCATGCTCGCCAGGCTGCTTTTGTTGTCGGCAGGTGGCTGTCACACAATATCGCCCGTCCTTGGATAGTCGCACGATAACTCCGCCTAACGATGCCTGCGTGCCCGTGACGGCAAGCGGCGATTGGTCCAGCAGCAATCGCAAGAGTAATCCGTTTCGTGTGCCGACAAACAACGTGTTGTCGTCTTGACCAAAGCGAAGGCTGGTAACGCTTGGATCGCTTCCGTTTCCAGCAGCCACATGAATTGTTTCGGGTGTGAGCCAACGCTGTTCATCCGTATCAAGATCAATTAGGACGACGGTGGTTTGTTGGCGCGTATCAGTAGACGCTAGTCCCACGGCCAGGCGGCGTCCTGAGGGAGAATAGGTCATGTCGGTAGGCGACAGGTCCGCAGTGAATCGTTTGCGTACCGTCATGTCGACATCAGGAATCGTCAGCAGCAACGCAGCCCAATCTCGCAGCTGACGCGAGTCACGGAGCGGTGTTGATATAGAGCTGGCATTCTCAATCAATCGGAGCCCGCGATGTGTCCACCCGGAACGACGACTCACGGACAAGAGGTTGAGTTCATTGATGATTGAACTATACGACGAGGCCGCGTAAACGGCACGCTTTTGACTATTCGCTTGTGCGCTCCACAGGAGGCTAGCGACTCCAGCGAGGGCCATCATGAATAATGCTGTCACCATGGTCACTGGGACGCGATTTTTCTTGGTGAATTTGCCAAGGCGATAGATAGGGGATGGTGGTCGCGCAGCCACGGGTTGGCCAGTGAGAAATCTATCGATGTCTTGGGCCAATTCATCGGCCGTCTGGTAGCGACGATCTCGTTTCTTTTCGATGGCCTTCATTACGATCCAGTCCAAATCGCGGCGCAGTATCTGACGAAAGGCTCGACAGCTCAGGCTCATGTCTGCTGAACCTGAGACCGAACAGGAACTTAATCGCTCACTGGGCTTGGGCGGCTCGGTCTCTCGAATTGACTGCAGCATGTTCAGCAGCGAGTGTTGGCCATCGGCTGGCGACTGGATGGGAGTCGTACCGGTTAAAAGTTCGTAAAGCACGACGCCCAGGGAATAGATATCGCTGCGAGTATCCATGTCCCACGAGTTCAATTCGACTTGTTCGGGACTTATGTACCGAACCGTCCCGACTAGTGCTCCGTATTCGGTTAGTTCGGAATGATCGCCGGTGATATTGACGTCGCCGAGAGCTTTGGCCAAACCAAAATCGATCACTTTGGGCAGTGGTTGACCATCGTATTGAGTTACGAGAATATTTGAAGGTTTGAGATCGCGATGAATAATGCCTTTTTGATGGGCATGCTGAACCGCTCGGCAGACTTGAACGAACAGACTGAGTCGCTGTTCTATTCCCAATTGATGTTGATGACAATATTCGGTAATCGAAGAGCCATCGACCAGTTCCATGACGAAATAAGACTGCCCCTGATTGGTCGAACCAACGTCGAGTACTTTGGCGATGCATGGGTGATCCATCATTGCCAATGCGTTTCGTTCCAGTTCAAACCGCTCGATGATCGACTTTGAGTCCAAGCCTGGCTTGACTAGTTTCAGAGCCACTGTTGGTAAGATCTTATTGACGGGTTGGGCTTTCCAAACTTGTCCCATCCCACCCGTGCCAATCACCTCGATTAAGCGGTATCGGTCTACCAAAACTTTAATATCGTTGATCAAATCAGCTTCGTCTGGCTGTCCATCCGCGACTTGATTTTGACTTTTCCAAACCTTGCGGAGGCGATGGACCATGGGGTCAACGGGCAGAGTGCTGAGTCGCTCTTGGATGGTAGCCGAATCGCAGATTGTACGATCGATTTCCTCAGCCTCTGTCAGCGGAATTTTTCCCGCTAAGAAATTACTGAGTTCCTCATTGGTAGGCATGATCTATTCCAAAATGCGAAAACGGTGGGCGCTGCGATTGGACTGTTGATATAGGATTCACTTAATCCCGGATTATTCATACTAAAAATTTGTGATTTATAGAACCCATGCGTGATTTCCAGCGTTTAATTGGTATCTGAAGTCAATAACGCATTCAATGGAGGATCACGCGATGGGTGAAGCTAAGGTTAGCAGTTTTGAACCGGA
>JANODD010000293.1:0-9679 GCA_031412515.1 Planctomycetia bacterium
GGGACCTGGAAGGTGGTGTGGCGAAAAGTCGGTAGCGGAATGCGTCAAGCATTTCGTGCATGCAACTTTGGCCCGCAATATCAACTCCCGAAAGCCTTGACGGCTTCCGCTACTGCGTTTGTTCACGACTTTCCGACAGCCCACCTGGAAGGTGCGATTAATTAGTTTTGAGTAGCTTGGGACCGTTTGTCCCGAGCGTTCTTGTTTTTCTGTACTAGACCATTCAAGAACCTAATGCTCGCGACAAATGGTCCCAAGCTACGCTCCGTTACGTCGCCATCGAAGGCCTCAACCCAGCCGGTTGGTCGCGTCTGAGTAGTGCAATAATTCCTTCAACAAGCATCAAGACCGCAAGCACTAATAACACAACCGCGATCCAAGCGACAGGGTCGCCGGAAAGCCCATTTGTAAACTTCGATTGAATAATACTTGTAAGTGCCCAAGCACTCATCACGTACATAAAGACCGCTGGAATTCCTGTTACGACTAACACCCAAGATTCACGACGCGTACGCCACAGCCAAACGGTGACTCCGAGCAACGTCAGTGCCGCAAGCAACTGATTGCTAGCGCCGAACAGACTCCAAAAAGTCTTCCATACTGGAACGGCATTCCCTTTAGCATCTAGTGTCTGACGCATCACAAAGAAAATCGGCACCCCAGCGGTCAAAAGTGTCCCGAACCAACGACCACCAGACGACTTCCACCCCGTTAACTCTTGGAAAATAAAGCGGCCCAGTCGTGTGCAAACGTCCAAGGTGTCATAAACGAAAGTGTTAAACGCCATTAACGCAAAGGCGACACCAAGCGTTCTCGCAAATCCAAGGCTCTCCATAAATGAACCGATGCCATTGGCGTAGATGAAATTCGGACTGGCCTTGGTCAAGTCAGATCCCACGGGCAGAAGCATCACACAGCACAGCGACACAATCGCCACCATCGCTTCCAGCAACATCGCACCGTACCCGATCGTTCGCGCACTCCCTTCGGTCTTTAATTGCTTTGAAGTTGTGCCTGAACAGATCAACGAGTGAAACCCAGAGCATGCGCCGCAAGCAATGGTAATGAACAACATCGGAAACAGCGACCCCATCGGAGCATTCCAACCGATGAAGCGCGGTTGCAATATCTCTTGCCCGCCCAGAATGATTCCCGCCGCACCGGCGCCAAGCGCAGCATAGAGGAAATAGCCACCCAGTTGTCCACGCGGTTGCAGCAATAGCCACATGGGCGTCACCGATGCGATCGCGCAGTAAGCCAATAGAAATACGTCCCAAATACGTACAGCGTACAAAGCCGCGTCAGCGTTCGACAATTCCGGATAAACTCGCTGTAAAATTTGATCGACATTCAGTGGAATGTAAGGGCCGATAAGTATTGCCAAAACAACCAACGGCAAGAATATCCATGTGGCTGCCGTCATCGACAACTTCCCGGACTTCACCAACAAACCCATGATCAGCGGCAAGACCAGATAGATCAGCGATGAACTCGCTACTCCGCCGGACTGAACTAGCATCGTCGCATTCGGATCCGCTTGCGCATCGGCAATCGACGCGTAAGGTTTTCCTGACGCAAGATCGAGTGCACCCACAAACATCGTGGCGGTAATATCAGTAAACGCAACGACGATATAAACCAGAGCTAACCAGACAAACGCAAGAAATAGCAGATAAGCTCGACCGCTTATGTGAATGCGAACCACTTCAATGATCGACGTGGCACGATGTCGAATCGAAGCAACTAACGCCGAAAAGTCATGCACGCCACCGATAAAGATGGAACCCACCAGGATCCAAATCAACGCAGGCAACCATCCAAACGCAACGCCTGCGAGGATCGGTCCAACAATCGGGCCCGCCGCAGCGATGGCGGAAAAGTGTTGGCTGAGCAAAGGCCCCGTTTCGCAAGGCATATAGTCGAGGTCGTCGCGAAGGGTAACCGCGGGTGTCGGCGTCTTGTCATCCAGCTTGAACAATCGCGCTAACAACCGACCATAGGTAAAGTAGGCGATCGTGAGAATAGTGGCTGAAACGACAACTAATCCTAACATTTCCATGTTTGCTGCTCGTGCCTGACTTGTGGCTGGTTTCGTGAGAAACCGGATTCACTAAATATAATCTCCGCTAACAGGTTTCTAACGAAACCAGCTGCACAGAAAAACCGGCTAAAAACTAAAACGCAAATAAATCGCCCATGTTTTAGGGAGACATTGTAACCAATATTGGCTAGAATGGGGACAGTCTTTTACACTATTCGCCACATCAAGATCCGTTTATGTCCGCAATTCCACCCGATGAACCTCAGCGGCTGCGGCACGACGACGTTACGCGCATAGCTGGCGCCGAGCACACTGACGATAGCGAATTCATTATTAACGACAAGGCGAACCACCAGCACTCGACGTCCGGGCCGCTCGGCTTGCTTGGTGAATACCTGTTGCTAGAGCGAATTGGCGCTGGCGGAATGGGCGAAGTCTTTCGGGCTGAACACCGCACCATGAACCGGCAGGTTGCCGTAAAAATCCTCAGCCGAAAAATCGCTGACAATCGTCAGTTGCTGGAGCGATTCTTTCACGAGATTCGAGCCGTTGCGAAGTTGATGCATCCCAATATCGTGACTGCCTTCGATGCAGGCAGTCAGAATGGAATCCACTTCTTGGTGATGGAGTTGGTCGAAGGAGAAATGCTGTCGCAGCGAGTTTCTCGACTGGGGCCAATGTCGACTGCCGAAGTTGTCCATGTATTGCAGCAAGCCGCCGACGCGCTCGACTACGCGCATCGAATGGGTATCGTTCATCGCGACATCAAGCCCGGCAACTTGATGCTAACCAATGACGGACGATTGAAGATCCTCGACTTTGGACTTGCCACTTTCAATAAAGCGACTGGCGAGAACACTCCAGAGAAAAGGATGTTCATGGGAACTCCGGAGTACATGTCGCCGGAGCAAGTCGAACATCCAGATTCAGTCGATGGGCGCAGCGATTTATATAGCCTCGGTGCGACTCTGTTTTTTATGATTGCTGGCCGGACCATGTTCAGCGGCGAGCAGATGCAAGTTGCGTTAGCTCAAATGCGCCAAAAGCCACCTGCACTTTACGAAGTTCGCAGCGATGTCGACTTGCGCCTCGATGCCATCTTCCAACGTCTAGTCGCCAAGAATCCAGATGATCGTTTTGACACTGCGGCTGAGCTGTTAAGCGTGTTGCATCAACTGCACTTGTTACCGCCCACTCCTCAATCACCCGCGTTTGCGAAACCGTTAAGCGGACCGCCCGTAGTTGGGGCTCCCTTTGCAAAAGGCATCAATCGCGTCCTCGGTGAACAAAGCACGAGCATTGCGACAAAAACTTCCACTTTTGCAACCAAGATTCAACCTGTTGCTATCGACCTTGGCATGTTGGCTTCGACAGTCGCCTATTGCGATGCACAAGGTTTGCCTCAAGTCCTCCAGCCGCGAACGGGCAGCGGCCAGCACCTTCGCAATATGCTGTGGAGCGACGGCGAGCATCTCAAGATTGGCAGTGACGCTTCGGAAATGCGCAAGACCCAGCCCGACCGCATCTTTCATTCATTACAGCGTTGGATTGGCGCCAAAGAAATCACTCGAACACTCGGCGGTCGCAAGGCAAAGCCCGAAGCGCTGATCGGTGCGATTCTTCAGCAATTAATGACCTCCGCACGCGGCACACTACCGAATGCAACGCATGCAGTCGTAACTGTCCCCAGTTGCTACGATCAAATGCATCGGCGAGCTATTCAGGCTGCTTGCCAAATCGCTGGTATCGAACTGCTTCAACTTTTAGATAAACCGCTTGCCGTCGCGCTCTCGTGGGTCGATGTACAGTCAAGGTTCACTTCACAAGTTGATTCGCGGCCGCGCAATCTGCTGGTCTTGCATCTGGGCGGTACCGGTTTGGAAGCCTGTTTGATTCGCGCTGAAGGAACTACCGTTCAAACTCTCGGCAGTGCGGGCGATTGGCAATTGGGCTCGCTACTATGGCAAAGCTCACTTGCAAGTTTCTTTTCAAACCAGTTGCTCGAAATGACCGGCAAGTCGATTCGGGATGACGTTACTGCGGCCACTCGTCTACAGCGGACCATTGAAATGGCCCTGGATCGCTTGACGCGGACGGCCAAGGTCGATGTCCGCTTCGATTGGCTCGGCAAAACCATCGAACAGACAGTGACGCAGGTCGGTTTCATGAAACTGGCTCCCACACTTAGTGAATCAATATCCAAAGTAATCCTCGGCGCATGCAGCGCGGCGAAAACCGAGATTGCAAAAGTAGATCAAGTGTTGCTCGTCGGATCCATGATGCACATGCGACCACTGCAAGAACTCGTCCGCACTCTGATTCCGCATATTGCCTCACCAACTCTGCTCGAAAAGTCCGACATGGCTCGTGGCGCTGCCCTTCAATCGCGCTATCTCGGATCGTTGGAAGCGGCCACGTCAAAAATGCCACATGCTATCGCTTCAACGGCGTACGACTTCGGTTTGCTCGCAGTAGATCCAAGCAGCGGCAAGGGTAGCCCGCATGTGCTTCTACCTAGTTCTTCGCCATTGCCCGCAACGGTATCGAAGAACTTACGAGGAGACTTGCTTGCAAACATTGGATCGTTGCAAGTAATTGAGAGCACACGGTTAGGCGGTGACAATTGGCATCGACTGGGCGCGATCAAGCCCGCCGAGGTATTCCCCAATCGCAAGCCACAAGATCCACTTCAGTTGCGTTTAGTCGTTGACGAAAGCGGCCTCTTTGAATCGCACCTCACTTGGCCTGCCGGAAATCGTCAGGTGTCATTTGGACAGCGCGAACTATCGCTCGACGCCGGACAGATTGACCACTGGAAATCATGGTTAGAAACCGCTCTGTTGTGTTCCGACCACTGAACCCAGCTCTTTCTCAACGGCCCTGTTATAAATGTTCGCATCCTGCCGCGCGCGACCATCGGTTCTCAGATTCTCGATTGAAAAATACACTCCAACGGGCACGGGATTTCTACGATTCGTATTTGTCAAATCAAAACTAGTGGAGCGTCCAACTTCAATTTAGGATTAGGCAACATGACCAAGCCCAGGCTAGGACGGGGGACTAAAGATGTAATGTGAGCCGTCAGCGCTAGCTGCGGGTCTCGAAGTAGGGCGGTTAAATTTGCGAGCTGCCTATCCAATGCTGCTGTTTGTTTGTTGACTTTGCCCACAAATTGGACTGGTTGTTGTGATAGAGCATCACTCCAAAATCCGCGGCTAGCGCCGACGACTCACATCTTCGCTCCCAAAAATATGATTGGACAAAGCACTAGCTAGTGTCTGTCCAGACTAGCGTTAGGGATGAGCCGCAGTGCGCTGGAGGGCGTCCCGCTTAGGAGTTTGAACTGAAGCTGGTCATTATGGTGGTATAGTCATATCAGCCGGAAGGCGTTAGCCTCCGGTTGTGTATTGAACCGGAGGCTTAAGCAACATTGCCGTCAATCCGCTGACCCGCGCCATATGGACGATAACCCTGGACGATGCACTCAGCTCGCCTGACTTCGGAGATCAAGTTGTCGTTTTGGATTTCGAATGGCTAGTCGATAACAAAGAAGCTCGTGCCATCGTTGCCAGCTTCTCAACCTACGATGACGAAAGCAGCGTTCATGTTCTCTACCTCAATCGCAATGACGATCAATGGCGACTGTTCGATTGGCGCGATGTATTGTTGCCGATGAGCGAAGCACAGTTTTGGGCAATCTATGCTGGAATGGACGAACCACAGGATGAAACTTACGGGAGTTTCACTCAACGGGCCTACAACATTTCCCTCAGCGGCGCAGCGCTCCCTGAAAAAATCAAACAAACGATGGCGACTTACAACCGGACGATGTTCCCGCGACTTTATGCTGCCATGGCCCAAAACTCATTGTGCTCTTGGTTAGTCTTGTATAAAGCGAAGAAGGAATTGGCGGAGGTAGCAAAGCAACTGAGTCCCGATGAATTCGCCGGTGCTTGGTTATACAAAGCCCAATCAGCAGCTTGGTCAAATGATATTGAACTTGCGTTTGACAACCTTCGCGAGTTCAACAAACAAGTGGGCTGGCATCCCAAGGCTTCTCAAATGGCTGCCGAGATTGCAGAAACACCGCTGTGAAGTATTTTGGGGAGTGGATGTAGCTGGTTTCGTGAGAAACCGGGGCGCACCGGTGACCTCGCTAATGCAACCGGTTTCTTACGAAACCAGCTATCTACCACGGAAATGCTTGACCGCGATGCTCAACTGGGTTCCGTTAGGTGGTCTACGCGCTGGCGCAAGTTAACTGCTCAGGCGACCGGTATTGTCAGGTTCCTCCCCCTACCTGATAATCAGCCGCTAATGTTCAACATTGGATTCACCGAGACACAAACTGAAAGATACCGGCCGCAGAGCTGGGGGAGAGATTTTCGATGGTAATGGTTCCTTTGCGAGTCGTTCTGGACCACGCGGCAGCGAACGGCTATGGCGTGGCGGCGTTCAATGTGAATAACATGGAACAAATTCAGTCCATTATGGAAGCTGCACAGGAAACCAATTCGCCTGTCATCATCCAGGCTTCACGCGGCGCCCGCTCCTATTCCCAGGACGCGTATCTTCGCCACTTGATGCTCGCCGCTGCTGAGCTGTATCCAAAGATCCCGATTGTCATGCATCAAGATCACGGCAACAGCGTCGCGACTTGCTTGAGCGCCATTGAAAACGGATTCACTTCCGTGATGATGGACGGTTCCCTTCAAGAAGACGGCAAGACGCCTGGCTCGTACGATTACAACGTCAAAGTGACCAAAGAAGTCGTCAAGATGGCTCATGCGCGCGGCGTTTCTGTCGAAGGCGAATTGGGTTGCCTCGGATCGCTCGAATCCGGTGAAGGCGAGCAAGAGGACGGACACGGCGCCGTCGGTACGCTCAGCCACGATCAATTGCTCACCGACCCCGAGGAAGCCGCTCGTTTCGTTGCCGACACTGGCGTTGATGCCTTGGCTGTTGCCATTGGCACAAGTCACGGAGCTTACAAGTTCAGTCGCAAGCCCGACGGTGAAGTGCTCGCGATGAGCCGCATTGAGGCCATTCACAAGTTGCTCCCCAACACGCATCTCGTTATGCACGGCAGTTCGTCAGTACCACAAGAGTTGCAAGACGTCATCAACAAGTACGGCGGCAAGATGAAGCAGACGTTTGGTGTTCCCGTTGAAGAGATCCAACGCGGCATCAAGTCCGGAGTGCGCAAGATCAACGTTGACACCGACTGCCGTATGGCCATCACCGGCGCCATTCGCAAAGTGCTCGCCGAGTCCCCAGAAAAGTTCGACCCACGCGACTATCTAAAACCAGCTCGCACCGCCATGAAAGAAGTCTGCGTAGCTCGCATGATTGCCTTTGGCCAAGCCGGCAACGCCGACAAGATCAAAGCCTAACTTCAAAGATCGGTTACGAGTAAGCCAAGCGCGGGTCTGTAGCTGGTTTCGTAAGAAACCGGCCGAACCCGCCCCTGTTCAACGATTTATCTGTTTTCGAGAACCCGCCACAGCTTTGCAACTTTTTACTCTTTGCCTCACTCGACTCTTCCGTTGCTATCCACTGCCAATTGCACGATTCACTTTCACTCAGTGGTGTATTTTTCACTCGATTGTGTAATTTCTCGGTAAGCAGTCCGACTGATCACCTCGCCAGCTTCTCTCGATTCGCTCGAATCCATATTCAAGCCGCCTTCAGCATCTTTCCACAAGCTCTTCCACGCGTTACGCTAACGTAGTCATAAAAGCAACCACATGCTTGTCCCCGTAGTTCAACTGGATAGAACGTTGGCCTCCGAAGCCGAAGGTTGGAGGTTCGAACCCTCCCGGGGATATCTTCACTAACAGAGCGCTTATTTGCGATGTCTATTGCGTGACGATGCTCTGGCGTCGATTTATCGATCAGAGCTGTTTTCTTTTACCAACTCACGGCCTTGCATCTTGACCAGGTTCAGCAAGTCGGGCTAAGTTAAGGCTCCATAGTAGCTAGCTAATAGCTAGCAGGTAACCCAGTTTGAATCGGATTTTTTGTGGCCAAGAAGAAGTCCTCGCAAGAGACGAATGAAGAGCCCTTAGAAAAGCAACTTTGGAAAGCGGCCGACAAGCTTCGAAAAAACATTGACGCAGCCGAATACAAGCATGTGGTGCTTGGCTTGATCTTTCTGAAGTACATCTCCGATTCGTTTGAAGAATTGCATTCAAGGCTCGCCAAAGGCGAGGGGGACTACTCCGGCGCCGATCCCGAGGACAAGGACGAGTATAAGGGTGAAAACGTCTTCTTCGTGCCCCAGCAGGCTCGTTGGACGTATCTGCTTGGTCAGGCAAAGCAGCCGACGATCGGTAAGATCGTCGATGATGCCATGGACTCGATCGAAAAAGAGAACCCGATTCTCAAAGGTGTGTTACCCAAGGTCTTTGCTCGTCAAAACCTTGACCCAACCAGCCTCGGCGAATTGATCGATTTGGTTGGCAATGTCGCTATGGGCGACGCCAAAGCTCGCAGTGCCGATGTTCTCGGCCACGTCTTTGAATATTTCCTTGGCGAATTTGCACTCGCCGAAGGCAAACAAGGAGGCCAGTTCTATACGCCGCGTTCAATCGTCGAACTGCTCGTGAAAATGCTTGAACCGTACAAGGGTCGGGTATTCGACCCCTGTTGCGGTTCAGGCGGTATGTTTGTGCAGAGTGAAAAATTCGTCGAAGAGCATCAAGGTAAAGTCAACGACATTTCGATCTATGGCCAAGAAAGCAACCAGACGACGTGGCGCCTAGCGAAGATGAACCTTGCCATTCGCGGTATCGACGCTTCGCAAGTCGCATGGAACAACGAAGGCTCGTTCCTGAATGATGCGCACAAAGACTTGAAGGCCGACTTCATCATCGCCAATCCGCCGTTTAACGTCAGCGATTGGAGCGGTGAATTGCTCCGCACCGACGGACGATGGACCTTTGGCACGCCACCAACCGGCAATGCCAATTTTGCCTGGTTGCAACACTTCATATTTCATTTAGCTCCTAATGGGCGAGCGGGAGTAGTTCTTTCAAAAGGTGCTTTGACCAGCAAAACGAGCGGGGAAGGGGACATTCGAAAAGCAATGATTGCTGACGGCAATCTCATCGACTGTATTGTGAACCTACCCGCTAAGTTGTTTCTCAACACCCAGATTCCGGCCGCGTTGTGGTTCCTTAATCGTGCCCGCAAAAATGGCCATCCTCGAAAAGGTGAGATCCTTTTCATTGATGCACGCAACCTCGGGCATCTTATCAATCGTCGCACTAAAGAATTGTCTGAAGCAGACATCGATCAAATTGCTCGCACCTATCACGCTTGGCGAACAGGCAAAGCAACGAAGAAAACGGGCGAGTACGAGGACATCAAGGGCTTCTGTGCCTCTGTGCCGATCGAACGCGTTGCCGAGCTGGACTACGTCCTCACACCAGGACGCTATGTCGGCTTGCCCGACGAAGAGGATGATTTCAACTTTGCAGATCGCTTTGCAGCACTCAAAGCCGAGTTCGAGTCGCAGCTACTTGAGGAAGCCAAGCTGAATCAGGCGATCGCCGAAAACCTAGCCAAGATAAAAATAGAATCCGACTCCCCTCGCCCCGTTTCGGGGAGAGGGGACGGGGGTGAGGGGCAATCGTC
>JANODD010000294.1:0-64239 GCA_031412515.1 Planctomycetia bacterium
GAGCGTCGCATTGAATCCGCTTTATTTCAGCAATGACTTGATCAAGCGCTTCAGCCATAAGCTGGTGCATCGTTTCCGGGGGGTGTAACCGGCGTTCCGCCGGTGTAGGTTGGGGTTGGTGAAATCAGGGTAAACAAAAAACGGCCTTTCTGCCATGATTCGGGTACTAGAAAAATCCGTCTCAACAAGGCAGGAGGCCGATAAGTATGAACGTCGCTAATTCAGAGGCTTTTGACAACCCCAGATCCGCTGATCATCAAGCTGCTGCGAAATATGCTAGCGAGATGATCGATTCGATTGCTTCGCAACTGAAGCTCAATATCGTAAACGCGGCTCAGCGCGGCGAGTCGTTTGATCAAACCGAACGCAGTGTACGAAATGCTGTCTTTCAACTGGGCAGGCAAGCTCTAGAGTTATTCATTCAGCTTCAAGGCGATGGTGACTTGGGGCCTGAAGTTACTACTGAGCAAGCCAAAGTCCTTCGTCGAAGTGCAACGACAACTCGGACCACGATTCGTTCGATCTTTGGTACCCACCGTTTCGATCAATTCACTTACGCGCCGTCTGCGAAGAAGGCAACGCAACTGCGTCCGATTAGCGCGAGGATGTTATTACCGACGAGGCAGTGGTCGTATCTGCTGCAAGAATTTTCGCAGATGTTGGCCATCGATCAGTCTTATGAGCAAGCGATGAATAGTCTTGGCACGATTCTTGGCGACACGTTTTCAGTCGATACCGCTGAGCAGATCAACGCGGAGATTGGCAAAGAGGCTGCTGCGTTTCTCGATAATCTGCCCAATCCGAACTCAGAGAGCGAAGCTCGATTGTTGGTCGTGTCGGCTGATTGCAAGGGTGTGCCGCTGGTGAAAGAGGACGCTGCGAAAGTGGCTGCATTTGAAACTGCTAAAAAGAATCCAGGCAATCGGCGAATGGCAACTGTGGCGAGCGTCTACACAGTCGAGCCTCATGTTCGGACGGCTGAAGAAATCACTGCTGCATTGTTTCGCGATGAGCCAGACGAATCTGACGCGAAAGCCAAACGACCGCGCCCTCAAAACAAGAATACAACCGCGCATTTTCCGGAGACTCAGGAGGATGGCGATGGTGGCACGATAGCGATTACAGGAATTCATGTGGCGATGGCTTGGATCATCGGCCAAGTCCTCGCACGCCGACGCAACTGGCAAGTCCTAATCGCTTTGATGGATGGTCAAGAAAGTCTGTGGGAGACAATGAAAATGCATCTAACGTTCAGCCCGCGCACAGTCCCGATCCTGGACATTCTCCACGCCCTGGCCTACGTGTGGGAAGCGGCCGCTCTGTTCGAGAAGGATGATAAGCAGCGAAAGACATTCACTCGCGAGCGACTTCTGCGCATCTTGCGAGGCGATGTACAAGGTGTGATTAGCGGACTGCGACGCATGGGCACAACCCGCAATCTATCCGGCAAAGCCGCTACGGATCTGGCTCGCATCTGCGGGTACCTCGAAAAGAATGCTGATCGCATGCGTTACGACGAGTACCTGCGTCGCGGCTACCCGATCGCATCCGGCGTAATCGAAGGAGCTTGTCGTCACCTAGTCAAAGATCGCATGGAACGCAGCGGCATGCGTTGGACTCTCGAAGGTGCCCGAAGTATGTTGCATGTACGCGCAACATTCCAAAGCGACCACTGGCGAGCATTCTTAGATCGCCGAATCAACCACGAAGCCCAACTAAACCACCCACATCGCGGGATAATCGGTGACTATCAACCACTTACCCTCGCTTGTTAACCGGCGGAACGCCGGTTACACCCAAATTAAAGTTAGGTATTTCAGAATCGATCTTGGATACCTCGATATCAACGATGAGATTCTCACTCAGTTACTGAAATTGATTTGGCGGCCATTTACGGCAAGCTCTAGATGACTTAGATTCGAATGTGACGATCACACGCGGCTTAGCAAAGCGATGTGCGAGACTTGATCAAACTACTGGCAACGAATCTCTTCCGGAGAACTGGACATGAGTTGGCTCATCGCATTAGCGGTTATTGTTGGCATTCCATTGTTAATCGCAATGTACTCCGCAGGTGTCTACAACCGCTTAGTAACACTCAAGAATCGCTTTGCAAATTCCTTCTCGCAGATTGAAGTTCAATTAAAGCGTCGCTATGACTTGATACCCAATCTCGTCGAGACGGTCAAAGGCTATATGAAGCATGAGCGCGAGACGCTCGATGCGGTCGTAAGGGCGCGTGGCTTGGCGGTTACCGGCCTACAACAAGCCGCTGCAAACCCAGGCGATCCCCAAGCGATGCAGGCGTTGTCCGGAGCCGAACAAGGCTTGCATGGAGCCCTTGGAAAACTGTTTGCCCTGGCTGAGGCGTACCCCGATCTCAAAGCGAATCAAAATATGATTCAGTTGAGCGAAGAGATTACCACAACAGAGAACAAAGTCTCGTTCGCTCGACAAGCCTACAACGACGCGGCGACAGAATACAACACTTACAAGCAAACATTCCCTCCCGTTATCTTCGCTGGCATGTTTGGTCATACAACCAACGCCGAACTTTTGAGATTCGACGAAGCAGCCATCGCTGAAGCTCCGAAGGTTTCGTTCTCGTGAGCGCCGCACCCGGAACCCGAACAACAGTTGCAGCCACGAGTTTCTTCGCGCGACAAGATAAAGCTCGCCGCAGTACGCTCTACTTGCTAGTGATGTTCTGTCTGGCCACAGTCGTAATTGTTATCGCTGTGTCGGCCGTGGTTGCAGTGGCGACCAGTGCCGCTGCTCCACCGGATGAGTTCGATGGCAATCAGTTGGCGTTACCGATCCTTGCCGGTGTCGGTACGTTGATGCTAATCTTGGGTGGGTCGTTCTTCAAAGTTGTCGCGCTTCGCGCAGGAGGCGGTGCTGCCGTAGCCGAAAGCTTGGGTGGCATTCGACTATTTCCAAACTCGACTGATCCCGTTGAACGTCGTTTACTAAACGTAGTCGAGGAAATGGCAATTGCTTCGGGCGTACCAGTTCCTCCAGTCTATTTCCTTGCTCAAGAACAAGGCATTAACGCTTTCGCCGCTGGATATTCAACCAGCGATGCAGTATTAGGAGTCACTCGCGGCTGCGCGGAACAACTGACTCGCGAAGAACTGCAAGGCGTTTTGGCTCACGAGTTCAGTCACATACTGAACGGCGATATGCGAATCGGTATTCGAGTGATGGGCGTCTTGTATGGCATCCTATTGATGGGGCTAGTCGGTCAGCTCATCTTTCGTACGGTCGGTTATGGAGGACAATTCCGATCGCGGAATGACGACAAGTCAGGGAATCCCGCGATGGCCATCATGTTAATCGGCCTGGGGCTGATCGTGCTTGGATTCATTGGCACGTTTCTCGGCAATCTCATCAAAGCCGCTATATCGAGGCAGCGTGAGCGACTTGCAGATGCTTCTGGCGTGCAGTTCACTCGCAACCCGGCAGGCCTAGCAGGCGCTCTCAAGCGAATCGGTGCGATTGAAGCGGGTTCGCAGTTAAGAGCCCCGAATGCTGCTCAAGCAAGTCACATTTTCTTCGCCGAAGGCGTTTGGAAGAATATGGCAGGGCTGTGGTCATCGCATCCACCGCTCGAAGAGAGAATTCGAGAACTCGATCCCTCGTGGGACGGCAAATTTCCCGTTGTAGGCTCATCCAATCGAATTATCGCCAACGAGTTGGCTCATCCCTCCACCGGCGCGTCATCGTTTGTCGGTAGCGCAGATGAGATTCCAGTACATATTGTCGATCATGCCGTCGAACACGTTGGCAACCCAACGATGGCTCATGTTAACTATGCGGCCGAAGTTCGACCACTCATACCAGATGCCATTCTGTCGGCAGCACGCACACCTTATTCTGCTCGGGCGATTGTGTTCACGCTCCTTCTCAACCAAGACAATTCGATCCGTGCTCAGCAAATTCAATCGCTACGAGAGTTGGTCACTCCAGACCTTGTGGCATTGGTACAGCAGTTAATGCCAGCGGTTGATCAACTCGATCCTCGTGTGCGATTGCCGTTAGTAGACCTGTCTTTGCCCGCGCTGGCGGCCATGTCGCAGTCGCAGTACGCCCAGTTCATTGAAGCTTTCAAAAGGCTTGCGCTCGCCGATGGACAACTGGACTTGTTCGAGTGGGTGTTGTCGCAAATAGTCATTCGCCACTTGCGACCTCGTTTCGAAAACTCGCGTCCGAACCCAGTCGTCATCCGACCACTGCCATTACTTTCGCAGTCATGTTCCGTTGTGCTTTCAGCAGTTGCTTATGGCGGCAATTCTGATTCCAAGGCTTCACGGGCTTTCGCTTCAGCAGTCGCATTGCTTCCAGAGTTGCGGATCAGTTTACAATCACGCGACCGGTGCGATCTGCCAGCTCTTCGACAATCACTCGCCGATTTGACTCAAGCAAGCTCCAAGGATCAAGGTCGAATAGTAAACGCATGCGCTACATCGATCTCCGCCGATGGTCATGCAACGATTGAAGAAGTTGAATTGCTAAGAGGCATTTCGGATCTGCTCGATTGCCCGATGCCACCACTGCTGCCGAAGGTGGGTTAATGTCGTTATGGCACAGACGTTCTGAAGGGGCAAAATAGGCATCCTTTCTCGCGTTTTCACTCGATAAATACTAATGTCTTGCCTGTTTGACATCTGGGATTTGTTGTTTTTTGACCCCCAAAAGTGCAAAACCATGGCGACCCAGGGTGGAAGCCTAGGCTACCGGGGATCACCGGCGACGACGTGCCTGCTTCGCAAAGTCGTAGCTGATTCTGCTAGCATCGGCTCGGATGTTGGCAGCATCCGCCACGTAAGTCGGCATTCATTGTAGTTTTTGGTATGCTACGAACTTACGCTGATCAGACTTAAACACCCTTGATTTTAACTTCGGAGCAAACATGCGAGTAACCCTCCAATCGCTCATTTTGCTATGCGCAACGATCCTCACTTTATCGACGGCGATACAGGCTGAATCGATCGCTGGCAAGCGCCCGAATATTTTGTTCCTTGTGACAGATGATCAAGGCTATGGAGATATTTCCGCGCACGGCAATCCAGTCCTCAAGACGCCTAATCTCGACAAGCTACGCAGTGAAGGATTTCGATTCACCGATTACCATGTCAGTCCCACATGCGCGCCGACGCGCAGTGCATTGTTCACAGGTCGACACGAATTTAAGAACGGTGTCACTCATACGATTCTTGAACGCGAGCGCCTAACGCTCAAAGCGACCACCCTAGCCCAGGTCCTGCAATCCGCGGGCTATACGACCGGTATTTTCGGAAAGTGGCATTTAGGCGACGAGGCGGATTACCAACCTAATCGTCGTGGTTTTGACGAAGTCTATATTCATGGCGGCGGTGGCATCGGACAGATCTACCCCGGCTCTTGCGGAGACGCGCCGGGCAACAAGTACTTCGATCCAGCCATTCTTCATAATGGAAAGTTTGAAAGGACAACTGGCTACTGCACAGATCTATTTTATGAACAAGCGACCAAGTGGATCGATTCCAAGCGTAAGGATGACAAGCCCTTCTTCGCTTACATCCCATCCAACGCACCGCATGGTCCTTATATCGCAAAGCCCGAAGACAAGGCACTGTACGAAGGCAAAGATCTGAAGAAGGAAACGGAGAGTTTCTTTGGCATGCTGCATAACATTGACCAAAACGTCGGTAAGCTCCTCGCGAAATTGGATGAATGGGGTATCGCCAAGAACACGCTGGTTGTGTTCATGAATGATAATGGCGGGACGGCTGGTGTGAGCGTCTTCAATGCGGGTATGCATGGATCTAAAGGTTCACCGTGGCTCGGCGGAACGCACGCCAGTTCGTTCTGGCGTTTGCCCGGATCGATACAACCTGCCGATTGCGATGCGCTTGCCGCCCACATCGATTTCTTTCCAACGATTGCCGAAATCGCTGGTGCAAAAATCCCCGATGATGTGAAAACACAGGTCGAAGGACGCAGCCTCGTGCCATTGATCGACAATCCCAAAGCGACTTGGCCCGATCGAACTCTTATCACTCATCTCGGCCGTTGGCCAAAGTTCGCTGACCCGAATGAATCCAAGTACAAAGCTTGCAGTGTCCGGAATACTCGCTGGCATCTAGTATCTGAAAATGGTGACGCCCAACCGAAGTGGCAACTCTTTGATCTCACGAATGACTATGCGGAGAAGATCGACGTTGCCTCGAAGCATCCCGAAGTTGTCAAAGACCTATCTTCAGCCTTTGATAAATTCTGGAGCGAAGCAATGCCACTGATGGTCAATGAAAACGTAGTCGGCCCACCGATCAATCCATTTCAAGAACTGTACTACAAGCAATTCGGCGGCTCACCCGCCGCGGAAGACCTTGCCAAAATGGATCCCAAAAGCGGCATCGCCGCTCCAAGACCCAACCAACGAAACAAAAAATAAAGCCTTAAACTTCGCTCGAACTGGACCACAAAGATGCTCTCCACATCATCCTCATTAATCTCATTCTTCCCACCATTCGCATCATTCCCATTCCTCTCCTTTACAAACTTCCTCTCAGTAACCTCCTATCTAAAACTAACCCTCACCCTCAGTCTCCTGTTCACCACAGGTCTCACCCATGCCGCTGAACCATCGTCCAAACCCAACATCTTATTTCTTCTGAGCGACGATCACAGTTACCCGTTCCTAAGCATTTATGGCGATCCCAATGTAAAGACACCAGTGCTCGATCAACTTGCGGCCGAGGGTGTAAAATTCCATCGCTTCTTTACAGCCGCGCCGCAGTGTGTGCCATCGCGAGCCGCATTGATGACGGGACGATCACCCGTCGCGGCACGTATGACTCGCTTCTCCTCTCCACTACCTCGCGATGAGATCACGTTTCCGGAGTTGCTGCGGGACAAAGCTGGATATTTTACCGGCGTCTGTGGCCGTAGCTTCCATCTCGACGGTGCAGCAAAAGGTGGCGACGCAATTGGAGATATCTTTCAAAAGAACAAATTGAAGACGTTTGTTGATCGAGTCGATTCGTTGAACACTTGTCCTGATGATCAAGTCGCTGGCCAACTGGCTGCTTTCCTCGATAAGAAACCAAGTGACAAACCATTTTTTATGTGGGCCAACTTTAGTGACCCGCATCATGTTTGGAACGCTCCAGCCGAATTTCGACCCGATCCCGCATCGCTCAAATTGCCTCCACATTGGCCAGAGCTTCCCGGCGTGCGCGAACAAGTTGCTGACTACTGCGCCGAAGTAAATCGAGTTGATCGAACCATCGGCGGTGTACTAGAAGTCCTGAAAAAGCGCGGCTTCATGGATAACACGATCATTGTTTTCTGCGGCGACAATGGAGCCGCATTGCCACATGGCAAAGGTTCGCTTTACGATCCAGGTTCCAACGTGCCCTTCATTGTTCGCTGGCCAGGCGTCGTGAAAGCTGGTGGCGATTCGAGAGCATTGCTCAGCGGCGAAGACCTGGCACCAACGTTACTAGATGCTGCTGGCGTTGAAGCGGGACCGAAGATGAGCGGCGTGAGTTTTCTACCACTGCTAAAGGGGGAAGTGCACAATCCTCGAAAGCATGTATTCATTGAACGCGGGCCGCATGGTTCAGCTCCTGTCACCGTCAATATGACCAATTCGGGCTACGACTTGGCTCGCGCGGTTCGAAGTGATCGATTTAAGTTCATTTACAACTGCACGCCGTGGATTCCCTATTCGCCAGTCGACTCAGCCGGTGGTGCCGCATGGAAGCAGATTCAAGCCGCTGGTGACGATGGCAAATTGCTGCCCGAAGTCAACGCAACTTACTTTACGACTCCGCGGGCCGTGTATGAATTGTATGATCTAGACGCCGATCCATCAGAATTAAGAAACATTAGTGGTGCTCCCGAGTACACTGAAATAGAGCGAGAATTGCGGGTCGCGCTCGCTGAAAAGATGATTCTGGATTTTGATTACTTGCCACTTCCGAACTTGATGGAAATAGACGCACCAGCGGCAAAGAAGCCAGGCAATGCGAAACGCAAAGCAAAACAATGACTGATGAAGCTCAGCCCGAACAAACTGAACAAGCCCGTGATGAACAAGCCCGTGAATTGGGTGTGCAGCCGATTGCTGCGCTACTCGAGCAGTATCACTTGAAACCGCATGACCTCGTTGCTGCATCAACAGAACAGTTGACACATAAAATGGTAGCTCGCGCGGTAAAAGGCAGGCGGTTGACAAGCAATAGCAAAGGCATTGTCCAACGCGCGTTAAACAAAGCCGCCAACAGCAACTTCACTTTTTCACAGCTCTTCAATTACTAGTTCTTCGTTTACTGGTTCTTCGTTTACTGGTTCTTCGTTTGACCCATAGCCAGCGGCGACGGGGAAGGCTTGCAGTCCGCATCACGAGCGGAACAAAACGGTACTAATTGTTCTTAACGCAAACCAAACCCGCGCACAAACTTCCAGCACCATTGTCAGCACCGCTACCACAACCCGCTACATTCCAGCGATCGTTCGCAGTTCGTCTCGAGTGTTTCACGTGCTCACTGCATAGGAGCATGTGTTGCGTCGCGAAAACATATTACCCTGCAGTTCCGCTCGTAATGCCAACAGCAAGCCTTCCCCGTCTCCGCTGGCTATGGGTCAAACGAAATGCAACACTTCACTGAGCGAAAAACCTTGACACGGCTTTGCAATCAGTTCATCAGCACCGGCCAATTTCCATTGTTGCCAGTCAGACCAACGCGGCATGCAAGTCGCCGCGAGGATGATTGCTTCGGGAAATCTCTTCCGAATGGTCGCGAACAGTTCACCGACCTCTGATAAACAGTCCGCGCCAGCAAACGTATCCAAGCAACTGTCGTCCCATAAAATCCAATAGGTCTCATTGTCACTAGGTCTTGCAACGAGCTCACGAAACTCACTTAGTGTTAGCAACTGCGTACATGCTGGATCGCATTCAATTCCAGCTTGCCATGCAGCAGCCGTCTGGCGGCAATCGCAGAGAATAACTCCAGAAGTCTTACAAAGCACTTCGGATGCTGCCTTGCCTGACGCTTTACCGGGTAACACTTGTGGCCATGGATTTAAAAGTTCAACGTTCGATCCGCTCAACCATGGTCGCCATCCATCTAACCAACGATACCACGGCAAACTCAGATGACTTGTCGCTCCAATGCCAGTCCTCCGCGATCCATCGAACCATGACCCGAACGCAAGTGCACAAGGGACTTCGGGCCACGATCGCTGCAGATACTGAATTTCAGCCAATGGATAATCCAACCGATTCTCAATGGCCAAAATCAACCGGCGCGGATATCGACTGCAGAGGGCATCGATAGCCTCAATAGATGTCGATGCATCTATAACCAATTCATCGATCGAACCGCAACGCTCGCTTAGGCACCCTAGTCCATCAGAACTTGAACCGAGCCAAGCGATCATCGATTTGCCTTACCAGACAGCGTCGCTTCACCCGAGTCATCGAGTTCTTCTTCAAACTGGATCAGCAGTGCATGAGCTTCCGCAGCGTTGGCCACCAAACGCAGTTCATTTAAAAACTTTGTACCGCTAATCAGTCGCGACAGTTTCGCGAGGACTTGCAAGTGAACTTTGTCGTCTGTCGAACAGATCAAGAAAAACACATCGGTCATCAAACCGTTTTGATTTCCGAACGGTAGCGGCTGGGAAGTGACTCCAAGTGCCAGGAGAGGTTCTGCAAGGATCGAGCTCTGCGGACGACGCGGGTGCAACAAAGCCACTCCACTATCGATCGCGGTCGGGTGCAACTCTTCACGAGCCTGAACGGCTTCGATCATCCGCGGCGCATCCCACAACAAGCCGGTCTGCTCTGCCAAACCAACAATCCGACGAATCACGCTGCCGTTCGTGCGTGCCTGGAGCGGGATTTCGATGGCACTCGTTTGCAGCAATTCGCCCAAGCGTACAAAGTCACTGTGGCTATCGCTCCAGCGGTCCACAACTCCCTGCACATGAGCCAAGTCGTCTGGGTCGCCACTAGCGCCGATACGATTTTCCAGCCAAACGTGCACTTCAGCTTCTGAAAAACGCCACTGACCGGAAATCTTGCGCCCCGGCAATTGGTCCCGTTCAGCCAACTTTGTAACCTGCTGCGGGGTAAGGTGAAGATAAGCGGCAAGTTGTTCAATATCTAAATCACTAGAAGCCATAACGCACTCAGGTCGACAACGTCGTAATACAGTTTTCGGGAAATGTTCAAAAGATCTGAGCACGCATTGCTTGCAATAGAACCTTGAACTATCAGGGAAACTAATTGTGATGTGATGCCTAATTCGTGACAAGCCGAACTTGGGAGATTCAGACAAACGGAGAGCTACTTTTTCGCTTCGCAAATCTCGTTTTCTCCATTGCCCTCGGAACAAAGGCTTCTCTAATATCCGTTTGACAAATAGTTCAATTATGCAGGGATCTGGACAAAGCCTAAGTGACACTTGGTTGACTTGGGGAGTCCTTGTTTTGTAAGTCGCTCCTGCCGGGTGCGACCATTTAGCACAGACGATGATTGGTCGCATCCGGCATTAGCGACCCACTGAAGCACGCAATCAAAGCTCGGAATTAACATGCGCACTAGCCTGATCGTCCCTATATATAACGAAGTCGAAAACATCCGACCCTTGGTCGAACAAGTCACGGCAGTGATGGACCAGCTACCCGGCGGCAGCGAATTAGTGCTTGTCAACGATGGTTCGAAGGACGGTTCGGCGGAGTTGCTAGACGAGTTGGCCGCGATCGAGCCACGGATAGTTGTCGTCCACTTCCGCAAAAATTACGGTCAGACCGCAGCCATGCAAGCTGGCCTCGAAGCGGCTCGCGGCGAATACCTCGTGACTCTAGACGGCGATCTACAGAACGATCCGAAAGACATTCCCAAAA
Organism: Planctomycetia bacterium; assembly: GCA_031412515.1. Classification (GTDB taxonomy): domain Bacteria; phylum Planctomycetota; class Planctomycetia; order Pirellulales; family Pirellulaceae; genus Aureliella. The sequence goes on from JANODD010000294.1 coordinate 10,903, forward strand.
TGCTCGAGCAGCTCGAACAAGGCTATGACCTCGTTCACGGCTGGCGCAAGCATCGACACGATACATTGGTTACTCGCAAAATTCCCAGCCGCATTGCCAACTGGTTGATTTCACGCACGACTCGCTTTCCGATTCATGACCTCGGTTGCACGCTGAAAGCCATGCGACGCGAAATTGCTGAAGAACTTGAGTTGTACGGCGAGATGCATCGTTTTATTCCGATCCTTGCCCATTGGCGCGGTGCGCGGTGCTTGGAGATGGTGACAACTCATCATCCTCGCTTGTTCGGCACCACCAAATATGGCCTATCGAGAACTTTGCGAGTCGTGCTTGATTTGCTGACTGTTAAATACATGCTCGACTACTATTCAAGTCCGATGAAGTTGTTTGGCCGTATCGCCATCGGCTTTATGACCCTCGGCACTGCCATGCTAGTCGGCACAGTTGGCATGAAGATGCTCGGCGGAATGGACATGACCGGTAACCCGCTCCTCTTGCTCGGCGCCATGTTATGCATTGTCAGCGTACAGCTCTTCAGTGTCGGTTTGCTCGGTGAAGCCAACACGCGGCTTTACTATCGTCGCAACGAACGCAGACCTTTCACCATCCGCCGCGTCGTCAGCTCAGGCCGTAAAGAACAATCACCCGCCACAGTCCCCATACGCCGCGCTGCCTAGTGCATCCTCTCTATAGGCGGAAACGATTCACTTGGACAACGTTGTGAGCCGACGTCGCTAGGTTTGAAGCTGCGTATTTTGAATTGTGTGCCACTGGCGTGCCCCACAAAGTCCGGATTTATTTTGGACTCTACGGGGCAAGGCCAGTGAAACGGAGCAGTTAACTCTAACTGGCGTTCAAGGTGCCAACGTTAATTCACTCGCCGTGAAAGTTGTCGAAGTTTGGACGCAAGTGAAACGCAAACCATTCCAATACATGTATCACTGCGGTGGTGGATTCCTATGTCGTAAGCGCCGCTAAGTGCGGTATTGATTACTTCGGTAACCATTGTGCTAAGTGCCGACGCATCGGAACGAAACGTCTTTATTTGAACCCATACGCTTCGGTACACTGGCAAACGCAAACCAGTGGCACACAATTCTACTACTAACCATGCATGATCGCTACTCGTTCACCCGCGGCTGACGCCGTCGGCTCACAGTACCACAATTCAAGCGCTGCTACCACGAGTCACGCGGTCAGTCGATCGCGGGCTGCGAGCGATGGAAATAGCTTCCACCAGAGTGTAACAATAATCAACGTTCCAACCCCACCGGCTACGACGGAAGGTACGATCCCAAACATTGCAGCCGCCGTACCGGATTCGAATTCGCCTAACTGATTCGAAGCTCCGATGAACACTGAATTCACTGCGCTCACTCGCCCTCGCATGTCGTCAGGCGTTTCTAGTTGAACAAGCGACTGACGAATCACGACGCTGATGCAATCTGCAGCACCGAGCAAGACCAACATCGATGTCGAAAACCAAAACGAGGTTGAAAGCGCGAACAGTATCGTACCAACACCAAACACCGCCACCGATACAAACAAACTTCGCCCCACGCGACGTTTTAACGGGAAACGCGACAAGTACCAAGTCATCCCCAGCGCTCCGATCGCTGGCGAAGCTTGAAGTAAACCCAGTCCCGACGGCCCAACTAACAAAATGTCTTTGGCAAAGATCGGCAACATGGCTGTCGCGCCGCCCAATAGCACTGCGAACAAGTCCAACGATACGGCGCCCAAGATTACCGGCTTGGCCGCGATGAATTGTAGGCCCGCCCACAGTGAATCACTTGATTTGGAAGATACTCTCGGGGGCAGCGCCGGCATCGAGCTCATCATCGTACAAGCGACTGCGAAAAGAAGTGTCGCCACGATATAGACATTGGTAACACTTGTCAGAAAAATTAGACCTGCCAGCGCGGGGCCACCAATAATCGCAATTTGAATGGCGGCTGTTGACATGGTCAGCGCCCGTGAAAACAAAGTCGCTTCGACGATATTCGGTAGCATTGATTGCATGGTTGGCATCTCAAACGCACGAGCCGCGCCGATGACCGCGATCAATCCAAAGATCGCTTCGCGCGAAAGCCAGCCGAATCCGCTCCCGCACGCCAGTAAGCCACAAGTTATTAACTGGATGAAAGTGCACGCCATCGCGATGCGAGTGCGATCCAATCGATCCGCGACTGCACCCGCCCACAGAGTCAACAAGATTTTTGGCAGGAACTGCGCCAAGCCTACTAGCCCCAAATCGAACGCGCTGTGGGTCAACTCATACACCGACCACCCAGTCGCCACGACTTGCATCTGATACGCACCGCTCGAGCTAACCCTCGCAATCCAGTAGTGCCGAAACGCTTTCAGTCGAAACAGCGAGAGGCCAGAAACACTTTGGTTAGCTTCCATACTTTGTACGTTACTTATCCTTTAGAGCAAACGCGTAGCTGATTTCGCAAGAAACCGGAACCAAGTAGGTAGCTGGTTTCGTGAGAAACCGGAGGCGGCGGTTAGTTTGTTTGCATCCGGTTTCTTACGAAACCAGCTACAAAACCCACCGCCATTTTACAGTTCCCATCCCAATTCGTCTGCCGTCTTTTACATCCCTGGGACCACTATGTCATCCGTGGGAAGTACAATCGTCCCCAGATTTCTACTTTCCATACCCATAGTTCCCATGTTTTTTTATGGGATCTATGGGAAGAATGGGAATTATGATGACAGGTGCACTAGGCTCGAGAGTGGTGGACCAAGTGTTTTAATTCGCCAAGCAGTAATTTATCAATGGCCAATCGAATCGCATTGTTGGATCCGGGCAGACAGAAAACTAACGTTCCTCCGACGCGGCCTGCGAAGGCTCGGCTGAGCATTGAGGCGGCGCCGATCTCGTGATAACTGAGCATCCGAAACAACTCGCCAAAACCAGGCAGTGGAACCTCAATCAGTGACTCAATCGCTTCGGGTGTTCGGTCGCGAGGCGCGATACCTGTTCCACCGGTTGTAATGATCGCGTCGATACCGCCGGCTTGAATCAGCCGAGTCACCGCGCTGCGAATGTCCTGCACTTCATCAGGAACAATCAGTCGCTCGACAACTTCATACCCCGCGCCGGCGAACGCATCGACTAGTATTTGGCCGCTGGTATCTGTCTCAAGAGTGCGTGTATCACTGATCGTAATCACGGCAACCCGCACTACGCCGACAGCCGCTTTGCGGTGGTCCTCGACACTAGGTGAATTGGTAACACAATGCGTCGGTTGTTCACTCATGATTTCATCGCTTGTTCGGCCGCAAAAAGTCCGGCGAGCAACTTGATATCAACGGCTTGGTTTCTCGCCACTAACCAAGGAATCACCTCGTCGATCGGAATCTCATGCAACTGAATCGATTCGCCCTCAACTCCGCCACCGTCGTGAGTCTTACGCAAACCGCGAGCCAAAAACAAACAAACCGATTCATCCGTCAGGCCCGGCGACGAGTAACCCGTCACCAGTTGTTGCCAACGATCCGCAGTGTAACCCGTCTCTTCTTGCAGTTCGCGCTGAGCCGCAATCAAGAGTGCTTCGTCCTCTGCGCCCACCACGTCGCCCGCCAATCCAGCCGGCAGTTCGACCAGCGATTCGCCAACGGGCGGCCGATACTGTTCGACAAGTACTACGCGACCATTTTCATGAATTGCAACAATTCCCACGGCTGGTCGCTGTGTATTGCGAGATACAAACTCCCATTTGCCACAACGTTTAATGTGAACATGCTTGCCTTGCCAAGCGACGCTCGATTCAGGTTGATGATTCATGAAACCGCCTTAACTTGGTTTGAGAAGGGGTCTGACCCTTTGGAAAACCGTCAAAGTGCAAAGAAACATCAGGGCGGTTTGGAGAGGGTCAGACCCCTATTCAAACCAAGTTAGTAAAATCATCAAGTTGAAATGTCAGGTAAAGCCGGCGAAGCACTGAGGATTTTCTTCAGCACATCAAAAGCTTGTGTTTCGATATCTGCTTGCGAACTCGCGCGAGGCCCGGCGACGTTCAATACGTGAATCGAATTCTCGGTTATCCAACGCACGACACGATCAACCGACACCGGCCGATCCAAACGAACTCGCAACAGCGGCTTGCCATGTCGCTTCGCCAACTCGTGCGTCAGCAGCGTGCCTCGCTGCAGTCGCTCGCGATAAAGCAGCATCGTGCCGTCCGAGTCAAGCACATTCCGTTCCGTCCGCACTGCATAGTCAATCGAATCGGTTTCGATCAGTTGATACTTGGCGGCGATGCGGCCATCCTCCGCGCGGCGGCCTCTTGGGCACCATCCGCCGTGTTCAATTCCCAATTCAATCGCCGCATCCAGAGCCGCTCGATCCACGCCCGTCTGCCCGCCGGAAACAATGCGCCAAACGCCATGTCGCTGTTCGGTCGCTTTGTTCTTCTTAATATTCATCAACAAATCATCGCGTCAAATCGGTTGCAGCATTTTCATGGCGTCCGAATGCAGACAGCCGCACGGGGCATATATCGTATTCTACACAGTGTACTTGGAGTAGATCCCGGACCGCCGGCGTCCCCGCCCGCATACGGCACTAAGTGACTCTCTAACTAAGCGAGAACGAATTGTCTGTCCTACCGCTTCAGTGAACACTTTGTAGCATTTTTCTTAGTAAGGTAGCTGGTTTCGTGAGAAACCGGATGCAGTAGAGAGGTCACCGGTGCACCCGGTTTCTCACGAAATCAGCTACGCAAGCTCGCCAAAATGCTTCACCGCGTTGCCCTTCAAGTGGTTTAAGACGCCTTCTCGCGGCTTGCCATTTAGCGACAATATAGCCGGACTTCTGAGTAGCGATGCATTTTGGCTTGTGGATGAGAAATGTCGCAGAATAACGAACTGAAAATAACTCGAATCGATGCTCGCCATGGCGGGTTCGAAAGCGACTTGAATCGCCTCCGCGAGCAATTGAGCCCATCTGGGAACGTGGTCAGCCCGAAAGGACGAGAGCTAACGCTTCGGGTTTTCGGTGAAGCCCTCTCGCCAGGATCCGTGGTCGAGCGGATTTGTAAGGCGGTTAAGTCCGAAGGGCTTGCCGCACTTTTGAATTATTCACGACAGCTGGATAACGCAGAACTGGATGGTCAGTTGCGTTTGCCAGAAGAGCGATTGCGAGAAGCTCACGCGAACGCTGCACCGGAATTCTTGCGGTGCATTCGACGGATCCGCAGCAATATCCTCGATTTCCAAAAAGCCATTTTGCATTCGAGCGTCTCGACCGAGCCACGACCCGGCGTACGTCTAGATCAGCGATACGTTCCACTCAAGCGGATTGGAGTCTGTGTGCCGGGTGGCGCTGCGGCTTATCCTTCCACAGTACTGATGACCGTCGTTCCAGCTCAAGCAGCAGGTGTGGAGCAAATCGCGGTCGTAGCGCCGCCTACCAAGTTCGGGGCTTACAATCCTGATGTGCTGGCGACTTGTTTTGAGCTGGGCGTTCGCGAAGTGTACCCGATCGGTGGCGCTCAAGCGGTTGCAGCGATGGCTTACGGCGTCGATGGATTGCCCGCGGTCGACAAGATCGTGGGCCCCGGCAGCTTATTTGTGGCACTAGCGAAAAAGTTCGTCTATGGCGATGTCGATATCGACTCCATTGCAGGACCAAGCGAAGTCGTCGTCATCGCGGATGAAACGACCGACGCAGCTTTTACAGCCGCCGATATGCTGGCCCAGGCAGAACACTCACCCGGTGCAAGTTTGCTGGTAACATGGAACGAGTCGCTGATTGATGCAGTTCAAGAACAATTGGAAATCCAACTGCGTGAACTTAGTCGCGGTCAACTGAGTCTTGATAGCTTGAACGCGTTCGGTGCGTTTCTACTAGTCCGTGATGCCGCGCAAGCCTGTGAAGTCACCGACTTGATCGCTCCCGAACACTTGCATGTCGCTTGCCGCAATCCTCGTGAACTCAGCAATAAAATACGCAATGCAGGCGCAACTTTTTTAGGCCCATACAGTCCGGTAGCGCTCGGCGATTATGCTGCTGGTCCTTCGCACGTTTTGCCGACCGGCGGTACAGCGAGATGGGCCGCGGGGTTGTCTGCGAATTCGTTTCTTCGCAGCGGCAGCGTCATCGAGTTCTCCCGCGATGCTTTAGCCGATATTTCAGCGGACATCTGTCAGTTGGCCAATAAAGAAGGACTGACTGCCCACCGCCGCAGTGTTGAGATAAGATTAGAAACCCCGTAGCCTAGGCATCTTGCTCGTAGCCTAGGCATCCTGCCTGGGGTTTTCCGAAATTAGCACTCAACCAAGTTCGCTTTAACTTTAACATCCATCGATGACAACCCCGTATGCCTGACTCCAAAAACGACTCGCTCACACGACTATTTCGTCCTGAGATTCAGGCGATGCAACCCTACGTTCCGGGCGAGCAACCGCAAGGCGGAAAATTCATCAAGCTGAATACGAACGAGAATCCCTACCCGCCGTCACCCAAAGTCGCAGTGGCCATTCAAGAAGCCGCCACGGCCCGCTTGGAACGTTACCCCGATCCACTTGGAACGGCCTTTCGAATTCGAGCCGCTGAAGTGCTCGGCGTGGAACCGGATTGGATTCTGTGTGGTAATGGCAGCGATGATATTCTAACGATCGTAACCCGCGCGTTCGTCGGAACCGGCCAGCAGTTGCGATTGCCCTACCCAAGCTACATTCTGTATCGCACGTTGGCTCAGTTGCAGGGCGCCCAGTGGGAAGAGGTTCATTTCAAATCGGACTTCTCGCTCGATCCTGCATTCTCGAAGATGCATGAGCAATTGAAGCTAGTCTTCTTGCCGAATCCAAACAGTCCTAGTGGAACGGTCATCGCGCCCGATGTCATTGCCTCGGTCGCTAACGAACTCGATTGCCCGCTGTTGGTCGATGAAGCTTACGGCGATTTCGCAGAGTTCAATTGCATCGAGTTGGTCAAGCAGAATCCTCGCATCATGGTCTCGCGAACGCTCAGCAAGTCTTATGGACTGGCAGGGTTGCGTTTTGGATTTCTGGTTGCTCAGCCCGCGATGATCCAGATGCTGCGTAAAGTGAAAGACAGTTACAATTGCGACGCGATCAGCTTGGCAGGCGCAACCGCAGCGATCGACGATCAGCAGTGGCTGAAGGCCAATCGCCAGCGGATCATCGCGACCCGCACATCGATGACTGAGCGACTGCGGCAGATCGGATTTGAAGTCACCGACAGCCACGCGAACTTTGTGTGGTGTACGCTTCGTGACCGACCTGTACAACCGCTGTATGAATCGCTCAAACGCGACAAAGTGCTCGTCCGTTACATGAACTACGCGAACTGGGGTGACGGCCTACGGATCAGCGTCGGCACCGATGACCAAGCCGAGGCATGTATTGAGTTACTTAAAAGCTATCTACAATGTGAAGCATCATAGAGATCGTAGGGTTAACAGTGTTGGGTGGCACGCTCTGAGGCTTTGCGAAGGGCGTGGTTTGCGGGTAGTTGACCACGCCCTTCGCAAAGCCGCAAAGCCTCAGGGCGTGCCACTCAAACAAAACACAACACAATCAAATTTAGCAGCGTCCCATCGACGCAGCACACTTAAAGCACCTCATCCATGACAACCCGAACCGCAGAAATCAATCGACAAACGGCAGAGACCAAGATCTCGCTAACGCTCAACTTGGACGGCACAGGCCAGTCGCAGATTTGCACTGGAGTTGGTTTCCTGGACCACATGCTGACACTTTTCACCAAGCACGGCTTGTTCGATTTGACCGTGACTTGCGATGGCGACACGCAAGTCGACGCGCATCACAGTACCGAGGACATCGGCATTTGCTTAGGCCAAGCGTTTTCCAAAGCCTTAGGCGACAAACGCGGCATTACACGATACGGGCATATTGTTCTACCGATGGAAGAGACGCTTGTTACGGTAGCAGTCGACTTGAGCGGCCGGAACTATGTCGTGTTCAATGCACCCATGTCCTCACAAAAGATCGGCGAATTCGACAGCGAGTTAGTCGAAGATTTCTGGTACTCGTTCGCCAGCAATGCCATGTGCAACTATCACGTGTTGCTGCATTACGGCCGCAACAGCCATCACATCGCCGAAGCCATTTTCAAAGCCAGCGCGCGTGCTTTGAGGATGGCGGTTTCGGTCGATCCTCGCCAAAAAGATGTTCCAAGTACCAAAGGTTCGCTGTGAGCGACAAATGGAAACGGCTTCAGCTTCACGTATTCGATCATGTCATGTGTTGACCGCGCTCGGGACATTCGTCACCGCACTTACGTGCATGTATTGGATCGGAGTTGGTGGAGAGAATCGAATTTCAGCGATTGTCGGACTAGGCTTTGGTCAAATCAGTCTGGTTGCGATTTGGTTTATCGTTGGGGCATCGCGCGATAAGATCTGGATCTCCGCTGTTTCGCTCCTGGGCTGCTATTTAACGATGGCAATTTGGGCTTCTGTTCTGGGGCACGTCAGGACCGATTTCTTTTTCAGTTTGGCAATCTTCTGCATCGTTTATTTCTTCGCGATGGCCGCTGTAATGTTGACCCTCAGGCGGCTGCGGGGAGTAACGATCGTTCGCTTGCACGACACTCAAGTATCTGACGGTAACGCCGAGAGTTTTTCTGGGCAGTATGGAATTCGCGACATCATGATTATTATGTCCGTCGCCGCGTTGTTCACGGCATCGATCAAATTCTTCGGCTCGCAAGGGTTGCCGAAAATGCTAATTATCTTTGGACTCATCTCCGCATCGTTCTTCCTGATAAGCTGGAGTGTAGTAGCGACTTGTCTCAGCCAACGTTGGCGAGCGTTGGCGGTTCTTTCAGCAGTGTTGGTAGCGAGTGTCTTCTTTTCACAGTACCCCATTTTCACTTCCATCCTTGGACCTGGCGGCGATGCGGGTTTCTTCTTTTTCCTTGATATTTCTTTGGTTCTGGCCGTTGCGCAACATGCATTGATCGCCAGAGGGTTTGGCTATCGACTGAAGGTGATCCCAAACAGAAAATGACACCAAGCTTACAGAATGCCCGGATTGCAGACTCGTTTGTCAGTTACAATAAAGCGAGGATCGTAAAGCTAATATGGGAGAAGTTCATGGCGACTGCACTCGAGCCGAAATCGGAAATTCCGAAGGATGCAGCGCCCCAGATCGTAGGCGAAACACGTATCGCGATCGAGGGCGTTAGCTACGAGTTCTACAAACAGTTTTGTGACGAAGTCGGTGAACAACCGATTCGGTTGTCGTACAACGATGGCTGCTTGGAAATTATGGTCACTAAATCTCCCCACGAGTTCTTTAAAACTGTCTTAGCCAAGTTGGTCGAAGCGACCATCTTTGAACTGAACGTTCCAGTTCGCTCAGGTGGCGCGATGACCTTTCAGCGCGACGATCTTAAAAAAGGTTTTGAGCCCGATGAGTGCTGGTGGTTGGCGAATGAATCGATCGTCCGCAAAACAACTGACTTCAATTTTCAAAAAGATCCACCGCCTGACTTGGCGATTGAGATCGAGATGAGTCATAGTCTGGCCGGACGCATTCACATCTTTTCAGCGATGCGAGTTCCCGAGGTTTGGCGCTACGACGGCCGCAAGCTTAGGTTTTGTATCTTGGATGATGAGGGACGATATGTTGACGCGGAATGCAGTAAGTCGTTTCCTTTCCTCCGCCCCGAACATCTGCTGCCGTACTTAGCACTGCCCGATGACGAAGACGAAACAACGCGTCTCCGCAAATACGTAACTTGGCTGCGTGAAAACCTGCTCGCAAAATAAGTCACGCGCACGCCATTGGGGTCAACGGTGTCAAGCATTTTGGGAAAGCAAATGTAGCCGGTTTCGTAAGAAACCGGGTCGCGTCTCTGACCTCTCTAATGAATCCGGTTTCTCACGAAACCAGCTACCCGGAATTTGCTTCATAGCTTGGCCATAAACTGGTCCGGTTTTAGTGGGTCGCATCCTGCCGGGCGCGACCATCTTACATGCATAAAACCAAGCCCAATTCACCTAGCTCAAACGGAGGAAACCTGCACTCTTAAATCCTTCTCTGCCTGCAAAACCCCTACAAACCGACCATAAATTGGCCGTTTAACGCCATCGCCCAACCATGACGTATACTTAATATTGGTCTTATTTCCGCAGCGCCGATAGGTAATACCACTATGGATGATTTTACAATTGCAGCAGCCAGTGCGGTCCAACAATCGCAAGTTCAAAATCAAGTCGACGTTGCCGTCGCCAGCAAGACGTTGCAAATTCAACGTCAGCAAGGTGATGCGGTCATTCAATTGATCGACCAAGCCGTGCAGGTCCAGCAGCAACTTGCCAGCGGGCATATTGATGTGAAGATTTAGCGTAAAACAATTGTCCTCAATTGTTCGTAGGCAAATATCAAAGTCGGGTCAGCATCATGGTAGCTGGTTTCGTGAGAAACCGGATGAATTGAACGGTTACCGTTACTCCCCGGTTTCTCACGAAACCAGCTACATCTGCTCGCCAAAGCGCTTTGCAGCGCTATATGACACAATTTACACATCCAAGTTGCGAACTTCCAGCGCATGCTTCTCAATGAACTGACGACGAGGTTCGACCTTGTCACCCATGAGCACTCGGAACATCTCATCCGCCGCTCCAGCGTCAACTAAGGACACCTGCAGTAGTGTGCGATTGGATCGATCCAGAGTCGTCTCACGCAGCTCTTCGGGATTCATTTCACCCAACCCCTTGAATCGGGTCACCTGCATCCCTTTCTCACCAGCGGATCGAATGGTCGGCAAGAGCACTCGAAGATCATCCATGCCCGAACGATTGTCTTCGCGGTTCACATGGAACTTGGATTCGGTCTTGCCAGTACGTTCTTGCGGAATCAAGTCTTGAATCGTGAAACCGTGCTTGGCAAGTTCCTTCAGCGCCGTGTTGATCGTCTTGACTTCGTGCATCTCGACAAAGTGAGCTTGCAACGGTGCGTTAGTCGGTTCGTCGGCGCCCGCTGCATTCGGGGTGGCAGGATCTGCTGAAGTTTGCCCGTCTTCATTCACAGGAGACATCGAAACACGAGCTTCCAGCAACAGCCCTTCACTGGTCGCAAAATCGTCCATGTCTTTTCGAGTCTGGAAGAAGTGCGCGTCGTTGCCAACTTTCAGTAGAAACTCAGGCACGCGAAGCGTCTTTTCGTCAAGTCGCTTGGCATGTTCCTTCAGGCCAACGCCGCGTCGTTCGAGAGCCATCAGCGCGTCTTCCATCGTCGCCAGCGTTTCGGCTAAGTGCCGCATATCAGCCCCTTCGATGCGACGGCCATCGTCCGTCTCAAGCCAACAATCGGCCAAGCCACGTTCGAGCAACTGAGTCTTCATTTCCAGTTCGGACTGGACGTAGTAACGTTCCTTCTTGCCGCGCACAACGCGGAACAAAGGAGGCTGAGCCAAGTAGACGTGTCCGCCGGCAACTAACTGATACATCTGTCGATAGAAGAAGCACAACAGCAGGGTACGAATGTGCGAACCGTCGACGTCGGCATCCGTCATGATGATGACTTTGTTATAGCGACGCTTGCCGATCTCTTGATCCGCTCCAATGCCGCTGCCGATCGCTTGGATCATGCTCTGGACTTCTTCGTTAGCCAGCACTTTATCTTCGCGGCTCTTGTAAGCGTTGATGATCTTACCGCGAAGTGGCAAGATGGCTTGGAAGTCGCGGAAGCGGCCACCTTCGGCGCTACCACCCGCCGAATCACCTTCCACTAAGTACAGTTCGCACTCTTCCATCTTGTTGCTAATGCAGTCGCGAAGTTTGCCTGGCAAGCCACCGCCACTCAGAGCGTCTTTACGTTTGCGAAGCGCGTCTTTAGCTTTCTTGGCCGCTTCACGAGCTTCGCAGGCAAGCAGGCCTTTCTTCGCAATCAGTTTGGCATTTTTTGGGTTTTCTTCCATGTAGCGTTGCAGAGCGTCGCCCACGGCACTGTTAACAATGCCCTCAATTTCACTATTGCCAAGTTTGGTTTTGGTTTGGCCTTCGAACTGCGGATGAGGCACACGCAGACTGATGACGGCAGTCAAACCTTCGCGGAAGTCGTCACCGGTCGGCACGAGATCCTTGAACAGGTTCTCTTTCTTGCCGTAATTGTTTAGCGTTCGCGTAAGCGCAGCGCGGAAACCAGAGACGTGTGTTCCGCCTTCGATTGTATGAATGTTGTTTGCATACGATTGAACGTTTTCGGTGTACTCGGTGGAGTACTGCAAAGCGATTTCAAAGGTGACTTCATTTTCATTGTCATCGATCCGCGAGCCGCGGATCATAATGACGTCAGGGTGAATCGCATCGCTTGCTCGATTGAGGTATTCGACGAATTCTTCGATACCGCGTTCGTAGCAAAATTCGTCGCCGTCGTTCTTGCGTTCGTCGCGAAATTTAACTCGGACGCCGCTGTTCAAGAAAGCAAGTTCTTGCAATCGCTTGTGGAGTGTGTCGTATACGAACGTTGTATTCGGAAAAATCTGACCATCGGGTTTGAAAGTGGTCTTTGTGCCGCGATGAGTTGTCGCGCGGCCTTTGAGAACTGGGCCTGTTGCAATGCCTCGCTCGTAAGCTTGCGTGAATACAAACCCATCGCGATGAACTTCGACTTCGCACCACTGCGATAGAAAGTTCACAACGGTTACACCCACGCCGTGCAGACCGCCGGACGTTTTGTACGAGTTCTTATCGAACTTGCCGCCGAACTTGAGGACTGTCATCACGCCTTCGAGCGTACTGATCTCGCGGTCCATTTCTTGGCTGAGCTGAGCGTGCTTGCCGGTTGGAATACCGCGGCCGTCGTCTTCGACTGTGACTGAACCGTCCGTGTTGACAGTAACTGAAACCGCTTTTGCGTGGCCAGCCATCGCTTCGTCGATCGAGTTGTCAACGACTTCGTAAACCAGGTGATGAAGGCCTTTGAGCGTCGTGTCTCCGATGTACATACCCGGCCGAGCTCGCACGTGCTCCATGTCGCTCAAGTGTTTTAGATCGTCTGATGAATAAGTTCCTTTTTCAAGATTGATTTCGTTTTCATCAGTTGGCTTTGGGTCGTTTCCAGAATCCGTTTCGTTACTCATCCTAGTATTCCACCGAGCGCGAGCCCGGCTCCAAACGAGTGCTTTTACAGGTTGCGATAGCAGTTGCCAAGTCGCGATAGCATTTGGCTGTGCCGAAGGGCATTCGCCAACGGCCGCCTTAAGTCGATTTTCGACCCGTAAGCGGCATTCAAAACATGGGCCGCATTGTACCATCTTTACCCCGCTTTGGATGGTCCAAATCGCTGCAAATTTAGGCTTTTGTCAGTTGTTGTAAGTGCTTGTTAGACAATGGCTTTCGGCGTGATCGCTTGCGATGTTTACGACACGTCTGACTTCGACCAGCATTCGACGTTCCAAGGGGGGAATTAAGCGATGCGGTATTTCGCTTGCCCCCCAGCCAGCAGAAAGTGTTGGCTTAATAGCAACTGCTCAAGTGTCGCATAAGCAAAATAGTTGACCGATTTTTCGGAGCGTGGGCGTCCTCGCCCGCCGAACCCGCCAAGGTGACTCAAGCCCAGCAAAGAACCCGTTTACCGTCTACAAAGCGAGATCGTCAACCTCACTTGCAAGTCCGCTAGTCCCGTGCGGGCGAGTACGCCCGCGCTCCGAAAAACCGGTCATCCACTTTGGCTAGCTTCTGAGAACGTTTGTCTGAACGGTACTCATCTGGCGAATCGGATGTGGCAGCACGTCACAATGAACATCAGTGAAATCAGATGCGACTTGCGTTATAGTAACCACCAGCGGCTTAATCGAAGCACAAATCCTCTCACGAATCGAGCTCCAACATGCCTCGCTGTTTATCTGTCGTTTATTATCGGCATTGGGTTCCAGTTGTATTAATTGCAAGCGTTCAGTTTGCTACCGCTGCAGAGCCGGCAGCGATCCCGTTGTGGACCGGCGGAGCACCGGGCTCGGAGGCTCGTAAGGCTGAAGCCGAGAAGGCGGATGTCGGGCCAGGCAAGTGCAACGTAACCAATGTTCATAATCCATCGATCACTCCTTATTTGCCTGCTGCAGACAAAGCGACCGGCACAGCAATCGTTATTGCACCTGGTGGCGGTCACCGCATGCTTTGTCTCGGCCATGAAGGCAACAGCTTGGGTGAATGGTTCGCAGATCATGGTATCGCTGCTTTTGTTTTGAAGTATCGGTTAGCCCGCGAGCCCGAATCGACATACACGGTTGATGACCACGCAATGGCCGATACACGTCGCGCGATCCGCATGGTTCGGAGTCGAGCGGCTGAGTGGAAGATCAACCCCGCACGAATCGGTGTGCTCGGATTCTCCGCGGGAGGCGAGTTAGCTGCGCTGGCTGCGATGAAGTCTGATGCAGGGAAAACGGACGCAGCCGACATGATCGAGCAGGCCAGTAGTCGACCCGACTTTCAAGCCCTCATTTATCCCGGCAGTTCCAATCGGTTTACAGTGGAAGCCGGCATGCCACCTGCTTTTATCGCTCTTGGTGCCAAAGATCGGCCAGACATTTCGCTCGGAATGGCTCAGCTTTACTTGAAGTACAAAGAAGCTGGCGTTCCTGCCGAGTTGCACATTTACTCAAATGCGGGCCATGGCTTTGGATATCGTCCCGACTCAAAATCCGCTGACGGAGCGTGGCCCATGCGGCTGCGCGAGTGGTTGGTCGATAGCAAGCTGTTGGATTGAATTCGTTTGACCGATAGTCTGGGCTACTTCAGTCCGACCATTGCAAGGGCTTCGGCGGCTGCTTCGGCATCGAGCGGCAAGTAGCCGTCTTTGACAACCTGCATCTGCCCCTGCTTGCTGAAGATGTAACGCACAAATTCAGCGCGAAGTGGATCGAGCGGTTTGCGTGAATCGTAGTTCACGGCCAAGTACAAAGGGCGGGCTAATGGATAGGAACCGTCATAAGCGTTTTGGGGTTCCGCGGCAACAAGTTCACCACCTTTTTCGACAGCCAGCTTTAGTGGTTTGACGTTAGGAGTGCGATAGCCAATTCCGCTGTATCCGATTCCAGCTAGATTGGCGCCGACGGATTGAACAACGGCTGACGAACCAGCATTTTCTGTCACCCAATCGCCAAAATCGCCATCTTTCAGAACTTGTTCTTTGAAGTATCCATAGGTTCCTGAGGCTGCGTTACGGCCATAACATTCAAAGTTCTTGTCCTTTACTTCGCCTGTTGCACCAAGTTGCCCCCAGGTTTTGGCTTGAGCTTTCGCGCCCCCTTTGCGAGTGCTTGAGAAAATCGCATCGATCTCAGGAAAGGTTAGACCTTCGATCGGGTTGTTGCGATTCACGTAAACGGCGACCATGTCAATGCTTGTCGGCAACAGGACTGGGTCGTATCCGAATTTCTGATTAAAAGCTTGGATTTCCGACTTCTTTGCATCGCGGCTCATCGGGCCAAACGTAGCGGAACCGTTTACAAGGGCAGGGATCGCATTGGAGGAACCTTTGGCATCGATGGCTGCTGAAACACTTGGGTAAAATTTTTTGAATTCCTCCGTCCAGAGTTGGGCAAGATTGTTCATGGTGTCGGAACCGACTGTGTTGATCTTGCCTGCCACGCCGCTTTTCGCTTTGTAGTCAGGCAGTTTTGGATCCACAGCGGCTTGCTGTGCGTTCACGAGCGAAACGCAGTTCACAAATACTAAGCATAACCATAAAAACCACTTCATTTTCGTCATCAACTTTCCGCCAATTGCGATACTTCGCGTAAACATAGGGGGTTAGGTTTTCGAGTAAGCCGTTCAGGATCGCAGAAACCCATGCCTAAACCACTCGGGTTTGGTTAATTTCAGGTTAATTTTAGCTGTCGCGAAGTCCTTGGCGAGTGGATTAGATTTTGCGCTATTAACTGCCTGACATCGTGAGGGCATGCGTTTGCAGGCTGGAAGCTGGGCTAGCGGAAAGTCGTGAACAAACACAGTAGCGGAAGCCGTCAAGGCTTTCGGGAGTTGATATTGCGGGCCAAAGTTGCATGCACGAAATGCTTGACGCATTCCGCTACCGACTTTTCGCCATACCCGCTGGAGGCCTAAGCTACTTAGTTGTCGGGCTGGGCGTTAGTGCGCTGTTCAGGTTGGACTGAAGCTGTTCAGCGGTGAGTTCGTTTTCCCAGCGACTGATGGCTACCGTCGCGACGCCGTTGCCGATGAAGTTGGTCAGCGCGCGGCACTCGCTCATGAAGCGGTCAATACCCACCAATAGTCCGACCGACTCGATAGGTATTTCAGGCACGGCTTGCAGGGTTGCAATGAGCGTTACAAATCCAGCTCCCGTAATGCCGCTGGCGCCCTTGGATGTAATCATCGCAATGACTAGCAGACTGAGTTGTTGATAGAGGCTGAGATGATTATTAGTCGCTTGAGCCAAAAAGATCGCCGCCATAGCCATGTAAATATTGGTGCCGTCTAAATTGAAACTGTAGCCAGTTGGAACTACCAAACCTACAGTCGACTTTGAACAACCCAACTGCTGCATTTTTGAAATCAAACCAGGAAGAGCCGTTTCCGAAGAACTGGTGCCTAGTACCAGCAGTATTTCATCTTTAATGTAAAGCAGGAATCGAAAAATGGAAAAACCGCACCACCAGCATATCAAACCCAATACGACGACAATGAACAGTCCTGCAGTGAGGTAGAATCCCGCCATCAGCGCGAGTAGCTTGAGCAGGATACCAACGCCGTGTTCACTTATCGCATAAGCCATTGCACCGAAGGCTCCGATGGGTGCAGCCTTCACAACGATTTGCATGACGCCGAAGAACAACTGCCCTGCTTGATCGATGACATGCAGAATGGGTTGGCCGCGTTCATTCATCAGCGCGATTGCGCTGGCAACTAGAAGGGAAACAAATAGCACTTGGAGTAGGTCGCCCGATACAAACGCTCCCAGAAAGGAACTTGGAATGACGTTAAGAAAAAACTCAACCGCGGTGCTCGCATGGGCTTTGGCAGTATATTTCTCTACTGTTTTCAATGAGTCTGCATCAACTTGAAATGCTTCGCCCACCGGGGTAACTCCCGCTCCGGGTTGCAGAAGATTGACGACTACCAACCCGATAACCAGGGCTAACGTCGAAACGATTTCAAAATACACCAGCGATTTGATGCCCACCCGGCCGAGCTTTCGCAAGTCTCCGACGGAAGCGATTCCGTGAACGACGGAGCAGAAGATAATTGGCGCGATGATCATTTTGATCAACTTAATGAACCCAACACCAAGCGGCTCTAGCGACTTGCCGAAGTCTGGCGCAACACAGCCGACAGCGATTCCCGCGAGCACAGCGATGATGACCTGCACGTAGAGGATGCGATACCAAGGTTTGCCGGAAGCGAGTTTGTGCATGTCAAGGCGTAGTTGTTGAAGGTGGAGTGACGCTTATGTGGGGCTTTCTTGGGTGGGGCACTCCTGCCGTGTGTGACTGCTTACACTGTGGCTGATTGCGCTCGGCAGGAGCGATCCCCGAAGACACGAGCGATACAGTGTAGCGATCCAATGAAAACTGTCTTCCGAAAGTTCGCAAGTCTAACCCACAACTTCCTCGATATCGATCATACTGCTGTCGTTGAGGAAGATGTTTTCAGATTTTAGGATGCATGATGGTGTGGGATGTAATCGTGGTGGGCGGAGGAGCGGCAGGGTTGTGGGCGGCAGGAACAGCTGCGGCAAGAGGACTGCGCGTGCTGGTGCTGGAGAAAAACAACAAGGCCGGAGTGAAGATTCTTATCTCGGGTGGCACGCGCTGCAATATCACCCATCACTGCGACGTGGAAGGAATCATTCAAGCGTTCGGTAACCAAGGCCGGTTCCTAAAGTCCGCTTTATATCAACTGACGCCGGATCAAGTTGTACAGGAGGTCGAGCGGCTGGGAGTCGCGACCAAAATCGAAGACACTGGCAAAGTCTTCCCAGTCAGCAATCATGCTATCGATGTTCGCGACGCTTTGGTGCGACGACTGGTTCAGCCCGGGGCGGAACTGCGCAGTGGCGTTGCTGTCAAAGATGTCAGTCCATGCCCCGAAGGGGGCTGGCAAGTGCAATTAGAAAATGAATCGCTGCATACCAAGAAAGTGATTCTATCGACTGGCGGATTATCGTATTCGGAGTGCGGAACTACAGGCGACGGATATGCGTGGGTTAAAAAAGTTGGGCACACGGTGACGGCTACCTATCCAGCTCTCACGCCGCTGGTCAGTCCATCGCAATGGGTGCATGCACTCAAAGGCATCACACTGCCAGACGTGTCGGTAAGCGTCAGTAGTCGCGAGCTACCGAAACGTGAGCCGCGAGTCACCAGTCGTGGCGGATTTCTTTGGACACACTTTGGATGTTCAGGGCCTGCCCCTATGAATGTATCGAGGTTTGTTTCGAGCCTTGCTGAACCGCACAAAGCCAATTTGTTGCTCGATCTGGTGCCCGATATTGGCGAAGCAGAACTAGCCCAGATGCTCGACGCCAGCCAAGGTGGTAAGAAAAATGTTCAGTCCGTATTGCATCAGTTGATTCCGAAAAACATGGTGCAATGCTTGCTGGGCCGCGCGGAGGTTGAAGAAGGCGTTACACTAGCGGAGTTGCCGCGAAAGTCGCGTATGAGTTTGATCGAAGATCTTAAGAAGCTAAGTGTTCCGCTGAGTGGCACGCGTGGTTACGGCAAGGCTGAAGTCACGATGGGCGGTGTGAAAACCCAGGAGGTCAATCCGCAGACGATGGAAAGCCGCTTGGCTCCCGGTTTGTTCCTTGCAGGTGAAATTTTGGATGTCGATGGACCGATTGGAGGCTTTAATTTTCAAGCAGCATTTAGCACCGGCAATTTGGCGGCTTTGAATGTTTAGCGTAGCCTAGGCATCCTGCCTGGGGTATTAGTGGCTCACCAGTGGCTCACCAGTGGCTCACCAGTGCTTCACCAGTGTTTCACCCCAGGCAGGATGCCTAGGCTACGTATTAATCAACATGGAGAATTGCAATGAAGATTTGTTTACTAGCTCTCTTTTGCCTAACTGCAAGTCAGTACCTTCACGCCGATCAAATGCCACCGAAGGGCATTTACGTAGCCGGTTATACGAATCAAACCAGTTACATTCCGGGCGAAGAAGTCGCTTTGCACCTCTCGTCGAATGTTGACAAAGTCGCCATGAAAATTTCCCGATTGGGAAAAATGGCAGATGTCGTACTGGAAAAAGCTGAAGTCGCTGTGTCAGAGCAAGCTATACCAGATCGAGCGTCTTCCCACGGCTGTAATTGGCCAGCGGCTACGCAAATTAGAATCTCAGAGAGTTGGCGAAGCGGTTACTATCAAGTTCAATTCACAGTTCAGAAGGATGGTAAGAAAGCGGAGTCAACAGCTTACTTCATCGTGCGTGCAGCCAAGCCAGGTGCCGATTCAAAGATCTTACTGCAGTTCTCCACCAACACGTACAACGCTTATACGAATTGGGGTGGTCATAGTCTGTATGCTTTTCATGACCGCGACGGAGTTCAAGGGCATCGAGTGTCCTTCAATCGCCCGCAGCAATCGCAGTTTGAGAACTGGGAAGGTCCGTTTGTTCGTTGGGCCGAGAGCAACGGCTATGTGCTCGAATATGCCGCCAACGGCGACTTGGAATTTCATCCTGAGTTACTGAAGCACTATAAACTGGTGCTCAGTGTAGGGCATGACGAGTACTGGTCGACACCGATGCGCGATAACTTAGAAAAATTCATTAGTGATGGCGGCAACGTGGCTTTCTTCAGTGGCAACACTTGCTGTTGGCAAGTTCGCAGTGAAGAGGATGGTCGAGCACTGACTTGTTGGAAGCAATGGTTCAACGTCGATCCGATGTACCGGACTGATAAAGAAAACCTACTGAGTACGCTTTGGAGTCATCACTTGGTGAGGCGACCGGAGAATCAACTGACAGGCGTTGGATTTCTATGGGGAGGATATCATCGCAGTCATGGACAATTTATGGATGGTCCGGCGTCCTATGAAGTTCATAGGCCCGATCATTGGCTGTTCGCCAGTACCGATTTGAAACGCGGCGATCGTTTTGGCGGCAAGGATACGATTGTAGGCTATGAGTGCGATGGCTGCGAAATGAAGTGGACGGATGGTTTGCCTGAGCCAACGGGAAGCGACGGGACGCCGAAGGAGTTTGTAGTACTAGGAAGTTGTCCCGCGCGTTGGGCTCCTGATGACGCGTTTTTCTACGAGCGATTTCCTAAGGACCGTGAAGGGGCTTCAGTGCTGGGTACTTACACGCGCGGTGGGACGGTAGTCACGACGGGCAGCACCGATTGGGCTCATGGTTTACGTGGCAATGATCCGGCTGTGGTGCAGATAACCAAGAATGTCTTGAACAAGTTAGGAAAGTAATGACAAGTTGGCTGGTCTTGGTGCCGACTGCGGCCGAATTGCAGTACTTGCCGATGCATTTTCTGAACGTGATTGAGCGCAAGGGTGGTGCCATTGAGCTTTGCGGTTTCGGCCCGGTTGTTGCAGCGGCTCGCGCGGCCAGTTTGATTGTGGCTCATCAGCCCAAGCAGGTCGTGCTATGCGGCATCGCAGGTGCGCTGGGAGATTCGTTGCAAGTGGCAAGTGCATACCGTTTTGATTCGGTGGCCTGTTATGGAGTGGGCGTAGGCTGCGGTCAGAATTACCGTTCGTCGTCGAGTATGGGATGGCGTCAGTGGCCGGGCGATGGCGGCGGTCATGCATCAAGCGCAGCGATTGGGGACGTGATTGAATTGAGCAAGCTTAGAAGTGCGACGGAACAGAGATTACTGCTAACTGCTTGTGCGGCTTCGCAGGACGATGCAGATATCGCAATGAGGCGATCGCTGTATCCTCAGGCCCTTGCAGAAGATATGGAAGGTTTTGCTGTGGCCGCTGCGTGTCAGCTGGCTGGCGTTCCAATTAGTGTTGTACGTGGAATCAGCAATCGGGCGGGACATCGCGACCACGTCGATTGGAAAATCGCTGAAGCCATGATGGCTGCGGCTGCTTTAGTTGAAGAGATGATTGGTTTATGAGTCAATTGATTCGATTGGGCATCTCGACTTGTCCGAATGACACCTTTGCTTTTCATGCCTTGATGAATCGACTGGTCGATTGGCGAGGGATTGAATTTCAAGTTGAGCTGCTTGATATTCAGGAACTGAATGAGCGATTGTTTCGGGGCGAATTTGATGTAGCAAAAGCCAGTTTTCATGCAGCCTTGCGTTTGGCGGACCGCATGCTTGTGCTTCCGAGCGGATCGGCGCTAGGGTTTGGCGTTGGGCCCCTGCTGTTATCTGCATCGCCGCACACAAAGCCGACGTCTGCCAATCAATTGACGCTTTGTCCGGGTGCATTAACCACTGCGGCGTTATTGTTTCAATTGTTCTATCCTCTGACGACACGCATTGAACACACTGTGTTTTCCGCGATTGTGCCGGCCTTGAAGGAGCATCAAGCCGACTTTGGAGTCTGCATTCATGAGGGGCGATTTACTTGGCAAGCTGAGGGCTTGAGTCTGGTGGAAGACTTAGGAACGCGCTGGGAATCGGAAACACATTGTCCGCTGCCGCTTGGTGGGATTGTTGGAGCGATCAAACTGGGGGAGGATTTACTAGGTAATGTTCAAGCGGTAATTCATGATTCGTTGAGATACTCGCTGGCGAATCGGGCTGGTGCGCTTCCCACGATGCGTAAGTATGCGCAAGAATTTGACGATCTGGTTATGATGCAGCACGTGGATCTATATGTGAACGATTGGACGGTTGATCTGGGAGAAATTGGGCGTGAAGCGCTGCGAGAACTTTCCAGACGTGCACAGGCCATTCGTTTAGTTGAAGAGCCTATGCCTGCGCTTAGAGTGCTGCAATAAGTACTACATCGCAGCCTTGTCGCCTTTTGCTCCGCAAAAGTATCGTTGGGCCTGATATTGGGCCTGATACTGGGTCGCTTCTGCCGGACGCGACCCTGAAGCAGGTGCGCATCGCCCTTAGTAACTCGCGTTACAAAGGCGGCGCGCAATTCTAATTTTACGTTAAATAATTGCAAAGGGCGGGATAAGAACGCAAGGTGGAAGCACGGGAAGCCTTATCTCAAGTTAGTTCTTGCCTAAATCGACGAAAGTAACGATTGAAGGGTTACCGACAGGTGCATAATGGCCAGTGAATTTAAGTCCGCCGGACTGTTGATTGGCTTCAAAGACGGCGATGTTGTCACCGCGTTGATTGCAGCAATACAGGAAACGACCGCTTGGGTCGAAGTTGAAACTGCGTGGATAATTGCCACGCGTCCACTCATCACCGACATGCGTTAACTCGCCATTGGCTCCGATACTAAAGATTCCAATACTGTCGTGCAAGCGATTGCCGGCATACACAAACTTGCCATCAGGGGAGACTAAAATCTCCGAACAAAAATTGCTTCCAGCAAATCCTGGCGGCAAAGTTGATATGGTTTGCCGCGAAGTTAGTTTGCCGGTCTGTCCGTTGTAGTCGAACAAGACAATTGTCGATCCTTCTTCTTGGATGGAATAGAACCAGCGATGGTTCGGATGGAAGTAGAAATGTCGCGGCCCATCACCCGGCGGCAAAGAAACGGTGTGATGTTCGCCAGGGCTCAGCTTGCCTGTTTGATCTTTGAATTTCCAAACAAAGATTTTGTCCAAACCCAGGTCAACGTGCAAAACAAAACGGCCTGACGGATCCGATTCGATCATGTGTGCATGAGTGCGATCATGGCCACTGATTGCAAAGCTGCCTGGCGGAGCGTGCTCGGCTTTCGTAGGACCGATCTTGCCTTCATCGTTCTTGACATCGGTCGCTTCGCCCAAACGTCCATCCGCTTGAATGGGAAGCACTGAGACTGAACCACCGAAGTAATTGGCGACCAAAAGATGGCGACCCGACGGATGGATACTGACGTAGGTTGGTCCAGCACCACCTGAGTTCACAGTGTTCAACAACTTCAACTGGCCGTTTGCGCGATCGATTTCAAACGCGCTGACGGTACCTTCTTTGTTCTCACCGACACGATCGGTTTCGTTGGCTGAGTAAAGCCGAGTGCCGGTAGCGTTCACTGTGAGGCAGCTAGGACTAGTCCCAAGTTCAACCACGCCGGCTTCTTTCATCGCCCCTGTTGTGCGGTCGACTTCGAACAGGTGGATTCCGCGTCCGTTCCCCGGTGGCAGATCCACTTGAGTCGGCAACGTATCGCGAAGTGGTGAACTGAATGTGCCCACATAGGCAATAAGCGGTTTGGAGGTCGCGATTTGCGCATGAAGAAAACCACCACTCATCGGAGCCGCGATAGAGCCAGCCATAATTAAACCGAGAAACGAGCGACGAACACAATCGGAATGCAACATGATGACAATCTTGGTTAAATTAAAGTGTATAGCCGTGGCTGACGCTGCAACCGTCAGCCTGAATGTTTTTTCAGCTCGAATGTTTTTTCTTTACTTGCTCAGATGTTGGATGCTGGCAGCATCCGCCACGAACCTACTGTCCTTTATCAAACAACTCATTGAAGAAGGTCTGCATGGCTAACCACGAGCGTTTATCCGCGGCTTCATTATAGGCAGCTCCGCGTGAGTTATCGTTGCCCGCCATCGGCTGTGTGAACGAATGCACCGCGCCAGAGTAACTAATCATCTGCCAGTCAACTTTGGCTGCGTTGACTTCTGCTTGGAATGCGGCGATGTCGCCGGCCGGCACGAATGGATCGTCAGCTCCGTGACAGATTAGTAACTTGGCCTTGATGTTCTTGCCATCCGATGGAGTAGGAGAATCTAAACCGCCGTGGAAGCTCACTACGCCTTTAATATCAGCCCCGCTTCGAGCCAGTTCGATGGCGCCTGTTCCGCCGAAGCAATAACCAATGGCAGCGATCTGGTCTTGTGCTACTCCTTTTTGGCCTCGCAGTTGAGCCAAACCGAGGTTCAAGCGACGACGATAAGTTGCACGATCATTCTTGTATACGCCCGATTGCTTGGCAGCTTCTTGGAGGTCTGAGGGGCGAGTATCTTTTCCAAAGATATCGAGTGCAAAAGCAACATAACCGAGTTCAGCCAACTGTTTGCAGCGGCCCCTCTCGTAATCGGTGAGGCCCATCCACTGGTGAACCACCAGCACGCCTGGCATCGACTTGCCGGCTGCGGACGAATCCCAGGCGACAAAGCCTTCAAGGACCGTGTCGCCGTCTTTGTATTCGACAATTTTGGTTTTAACTTCAGCGAAAGATAAATTGAAGAGTGCTAAAATGAACGCGAATGCGAGGGCATATTTCACGATTGTTTCCTTATGCTTGAGTACATGAAGTGGGGTATGCTTCCAGCTGGCCAAAGTGGGGTAGTGCTTCCAGGTTGCCGAATTTCAAATGCAACTATGTTAAAGCTTTAAGTTGACTGGGAGGTAAAGCTAGATTGACTGACTCGGTTAGTGTCTGTCACGTTAACACAGTGAATTATACTGGATCGGTTCGGAGTTGCGGCGAGGCCCGGCAAAACTCAAAATGTGTTACGCTGTAGCCCTCGAAGTGGCTTGACTTAGAATTGATCGAGAGTTTTTTGTGTAGGCGATCTAGATTTGAGGCGTTCTTATGAAGTCTGACCAAGACGAAGAAGGGATTACTCCCGAGGATCAATCGCCGGAATTTGTTTCGGCCGAAAACATTCTTTCGTCTCATTCCACTCTGGACGAACAGCTGCAAGAAACCCGGGACGCTTCATCAGCCGAACTGCGGAAGCCGCTTCAGATCGAAACTG
Organism: Planctomycetia bacterium; assembly: GCA_031412515.1. GTDB lineage: Bacteria > Planctomycetota > Planctomycetia > Pirellulales > Pirellulaceae > Aureliella. The sequence goes on from JANODD010000294.1 coordinate 35,676, forward strand.
TCGGTCGCTATGTAATCCAGAGGTTGCTCGGTCAGGGTGGATTTGGTGCCGTATATCTCGCTCGTGATGCACAGCTTGATCGCCAGGTGGCGATCAAGATTGCACATCCCGAAATGATCAAAACGAACGCCGACGCATCGCTTTATATGGAAGAAGCGAGGAATGTTGCCAAACTGGATCATCCTCATATCGTGCCTGTCCACGATGTCGGCGCGACGAAAGAAATCCCATTCTACTTCGTTTCCAAATTCATTAATGGATCGAACCTTGCTACAACGATTCGCGAAACCGAACTGAACTATGGCACAGCTGCAAAGATCGCACTGGTCATGGCTGAAGCATTGCATCACGCTCACAAACACGGGCTTGTGCATCGCGACGTCAAGCCTGGTAATATTCTCATCGATAAATCCGGCAACCCTTTCCTGGTCGACTTCGGTTTAGCATTGAGCGAAGAGTCGAAGGAACCGGGGGCTCGATACGTTGGCACTCCAGCCTACATGAGTCCGGAACAGGCCCGAGGCGAGGGGCATCGAGTTGATGGCCGTAGCGACGTTTTTAGTCTTGGCGTTGTTTTGTATGAGATGTTAACGCGGCGACGTCCATTCAGAGCCTCGCATCGCGACGATATTTTACAACAGGTTGCAAGCTACGAACCGCGGCCTGTGCGACAGTACGACGAGAAGATTCCTAAGTCGCTGGAACGCATCTGCCAAAAGGCGATGGCTAAGCTGGCGACGGAGCGATACCAATCGGCGTTTGATATGGCAGAGGACTTGCGCTATTTTCTTTCGACTAATGAAAAGACCGTACAAACGACTTCCGCAGTTGCAACGGAATATCGAAAAGAGTCCGAAACTGGAGTCACTCGTAAGAATCCACCGTCCGCTCCCGCTGCTTACGATCTCTCACAAGGGCAAGCTTCGAAGTTCGAATCGGCTTTGCCTGAGCCAAGCCAACCGGAAACGCCAAGTTCACGACGACTGTCGATCGTCCCCAAAGGTATTCGCTCCTTCGATTCACACGATGCAAGTTTTTTCCTGGACTTGGTCTCCGGTCCACGCGATCGAGACGGATTGCCGGAGTCGATTCGTTTTTGGAAGACGCGTTTGGAAGAACTTGAGCGTGAACGCACGTTTCCGATTGGATTGATTTATGGCCCATCTGGATGCGGGAAGTCGTCGCTTGTCCAAGCGGGAATAGTGCCTCGCCTGATGCCGCATGTTCGAAGTGTCTTTGTGGAATGCAATGCCGAAGACACCGAGAGCAGAATTTTAACGGCGTTGCAAAGACGTTTTCCGACGTTGCCCCGCGACCGGTCGCTCGTCGAATTAGTCAAGATGATTCGTAACGGCTACGGTCCTTCGTCGGGCAGCAAGGTTCTTATCATCCTTGATCAATTTGAGCAGTGGTTGCATGCCCATTCGACCGACACTGCAGGAGATCTGATCCAAGCGCTTCGCCAATCGGATGGCTCGCGGGTTCAGACTTTGATCATGGTACGTGACGACTTTTGGATGGCCATGACGGGTTTCATGCGTGAAGTCGAAGTCCGTATTTCAGAGGGTCAAAACGCAGCAGCCGTCGACTTGTTTCCTGAGCGGCATGCTATCCATGTGTTGGAAGCGTTTGGTCGCGCCTTCGGAACGTTGCCTCAACCTCCAGAGGAATATTCGGAAAGTCAAAGAGCCTTTTTGCGTCAAGCAGTCAAGGAACTGTCCAACGAAGGGAAAGTCATCTGTGTCCGCTTGGCTTTGTTCGCCGAGATCATGAAGAGTAAACCTTGGACTCTTGAATCCTTGAAGCAAGTTGGTGGGGCCGGTGGCGTTGGTCTGAAATTCTTGGAAGAAACATTTAGTGGTGTCTCAGCGCCGCTGACCTATCGCTATCACGAAGAGGCAGCACGAAGGTCGCTTCGACTTCTGCTACCTGCGACTGGCCAGAGTATTCGCGGCCACACTAAGACGAAAGAGGAATTGAATATCGCCTCGGGGTACCCAATCGGATCCAAAGACTTTGAAGAGTTGATGACGATTTTGGATACCGAAGTTCGCTTGGTGACGCCGAGCGACTCAGTCGAGCGACGGAGCGAACAAGAAGAACTAGAACACGAATCCATATCTAGTCGCTATCAGTTAACGCATGACTATTTGGTTAATTCACTGCGAACTTGGCTTACGCAAAAGCAGCTGGAATCGCGGCGCGGTCAGGCTGAATTGTTACTAGCCGAGCGTGCGTCGCTTTGGGCGTCCAAACCAGAGAGCCGTTACTTGCCCACACTCGGCGAGCATGTTCGGATCCGCTTGCTGACCGATCGCCACAGTTGGACCGAGGCGGAGCAGAAAATGTTGTCCCGCGCTCGGGGCGTTCACGGCAGGCGATTCGCCGGATTGGGTTTATTGGTAGCGATATGTGCAGTATGCGGAGTTAGTTTTCAGCGGTACCTCAACGAGCAGAGGGAAAAGTTGAAGGCCGAATCCTTGGTGCAAGTGTTGGTTAGCGGTGATCTCAGCGAGATCGAGGAGACCATCCGCTTGCTAAAACCGCTAAGAGCCTGGGCGGATCCAATCATGCGTGACGGGCTGCAGAAAGAGGCAGATGGAAGCAAAGAGAAGCTTCGGCTGTCGTTGGCACTCAATAGCGATACTCCGCTCGCCAAAGCTTATCTCATCGATCAAGCTCCCAAGCTGGATCTTGACGAATTCTCGCTAACTTTAAAAAACTTGCACCTGGATGAGGCATCCGTCGAATCGTTCTGGGAAGTGGTCTTGGACGATTCTTGCTCGGCCAAACAACGGTTTCAAGCGGGTTGCGCTTTGGCAACTTATGCACCCACGGATGCTCGGTGGAATCATTTTCGCAATCAAATGTTGCTGTATGTCACGTCCGATGACACAACCGTGCCATCCCGTCAATTGAACGCGCGCATCGACTCTTTGATGCCAGCCCGCGACCAATTCACTGCCGGCCTGATGAAATTGCTCGGGGACGTTAATAGTAGTAAGACGGTGCGGGAACGCAGTGCGACTGCGCTTGCGAGATTCTTGGCTGACAAACCACAGGAGCTCGTGGATGCCTTGCTACTTTGTCGACGACGTAGCGAGTTAGAGCCCTTAGTAGCCGCAATGTCCGAACTACCCACTGAGGTCATGACGAGACTGACAGCCATAGCAAAAGAGGGTCCACAGTCGAAGCCAAGGTTCTTCTTTGAACCACTTCATCATCAGATCGCCATCGCGACAGCAACGCTTGCTTACTTCGGAAATATCGAGCCACTGCTCAAAGCGTTGGCAAGGCCGAATAACAAATTGCAGTGGAATCCATCTCAACGCAGTTTGACGAAGCACTATCTCTCCGAATTGCCGGTCGACGCCAACTCTGTATTGAAGGCGCTGGAGATTTCTTCGCAGGAATTGGAGGCAAAGAGAGAGCTAGTTGAAGTGTTAGGGCGGCGCGGAACAGGTGGCTTGGCAGCGGAGCAGGTCGATAAAATCCGCAGCCAGTTAAAACGCCTCTTTCATGAGGACCTGGATCCTGGAATTCATCAGACAGCGGCATGGGCACTCGTGCAGTTTGGAGTTACACCTGACATCAATCCTGGAAGACTTCCTCAACGCAGTAACGCGGTGGTCGAAAGCCTTAATGACTGGAGATCTTTGATAAAGGCTGAGGAGCGGGCAAGAGAGGATGCAGTGAAAGGGCTCAATGAGCGTCGAGAAAAATGGCTTCAAGAATTTGGCCAGCGGATACAAAATACTCGAGACCTCCTGGAGGACGCGTCGCTTGTCTTTCGATTTTCAGTCGAGAATTCAGGGATTGTTAAAGTGCAAACCAGTTTGAAAGACCAAACGGCTATCAACCAGCAAATTGCTAAACTTAAGATCGCGAGCGGGATTGTTGGACACGCCGTCGAACTGGATGGTCAAACATCCATTGAACTTGGTGATGCGGTGCAATTCGAACGCGATCAACCCTTTTCGTATGGTGGATGGATATCAGGCCGAGAGCAAACGTCGTGGGGGGGAGCACTTTCAAGGTTTAGCACGCAAAATGATTTCCGCGGCTTTGACCTGTGGTTCAACGAAAAACAGTTTGCCGCACACTTGGTTCATGGCGAGCCATACAGCTACATCAAAGTTACTACCGAGCAAGAAGTACCGATGGACAAGTGGTACCACGTCTTTGTGACCTATGACGGCAGTTCAAAAGCGAGTGGCCTGACGATCTACGTGGATGGAGAACCAGTGCCTACACTGGTAGTCGCAGACACTCTTGACGGTACCATTCAAACCGACGCGCCGCTTGTAGTCGGTTCACGTCATGGAAAACAGTTTATGAGCGGCTGGTTGGATGACATTCGAGTTTATAAACGCAAGCTTTCTGAAATAGATGTAAGAGCGATTTACGACGCTTCAATCGCTAAAATCCTAGGAAGCTCGGAAGCGGAACGATCACCTGAACAAAAGGTGGCACTTGAACGGGCCTACAGTGATAAGCCGACTGTCGAGATCGATTCGAAACTGCGACGGCTCCGTCGATCGCGTGAAGACGTGGCCCGCGATGACTGGATTGGGCGAAGACGTTGGTTCGTCAACGAGCAACGACAGCAGTTCAGTGTCCTTCCAGCCACACTTGCGGCTACGCGTTGGGAGACCGTGCCTTACGACTTTGCGATTGCCGCCCACGAAGTCACCATTGAACAGTTCGAGAAGTCAGGTATCGACTTCCCAAAGGATCCGGATCCCGAAGAATCAACCCGATGTCCAGTCCATCGTGTGACTTGGTTTGACGCAGCGCGTTATTGCAACTGGCTGAGCGAGCAGGAAGGCATACCTAAAGACCAGTGGTGCTTTGAACCGAATAGCGCCGGCGAATACAGTTGGGGAATGGTTCTCAAACGGGATTTTCATGACTTGAGTGGTTATCGTTTACCGACATGGGAAGAGCTTCTGTATGCAGGGCGAAACCACTCTGAATCCAGGTTCTTCTTTGGTGAGCCCGGTGAGTTGCTAAGTGAGTATGGATGGTATGCCGGCAGTGCCTTCGGAGTGACCAAACCGGTCGGTTTGCTTGTGCCAAATGGATTTGGAATCTTTGACATCCATGGGAACGTCTGGGAATGGACTTTGGCTACTGAGGGAGCCAAGCCTGGTGAAAAGATCGGTCATAGTTGCAAAGCGAAACTTAGGACGGGAGCAATAAGCAGCGCAACTCAGATCGTCTCATTCCAAAGCGTTGCTGACCTACCTTGCGACCACCGCGGACATTTCTTCGGCTTTCGTTTGGCCAAGAGCATTCCATCGCAATAAACGTAGGATGGGACTCCCGTCCCGTCCTACGCTGTATTTTCCTGCTCAGGGTTCAAGCCTAAAATCGCGATGAAAAAAACCGTATTCATTTACAGTGAACACGATTAGGTGCTTCACGGCGAGTGGAGATTGGGTAACCTAGTCATCTGTTCCCTGAGCCGAATCTCCCTCAGCTCGGGTCGATCCCTGTAACTAAATGGACTTGAAATGGCTGGTGCGAGCCTTCTGACACTGATTGACAATATCGCAACGTTGCTGGAGGACATCTCAGTTCTCAGCAAAGTGGCGGTCTCAAAAACCGCGGGTGTGCTTGGCGATGACCTGGCGCTCAATGCGCAGCAAGTCCATGGACTGGATGCTGATCGCGAGTTGCCGGTTGTATGGGCAGTGGCCAAGGGATCGCTGGTCAACAAAGCGATTCTGTGTCCGACCGCATTGGCGGTGAATTATGTTGCTCCTTGGGGAGTTATTCCGCTGTTGGTGATTGGCGGAATCTATTTGTGCTTTGAGGGTGTTGAAAAAATCTGTCACAAGTTCCTGCACGGTAAGGAAGAAGACAAGCATCACGAGGACTTGGTCGTTGCCTTGTGCGACGAGAAGGTTGATATGGTTGCGTTTGAAAAAGAACGCATAAAAGGTGCCGTGCGAACAGATTTTGTGCTGTCGGCTGAGATCATCGTGATCACGTTGGGGCTGATTGCAAAGGAACCGTTTTGGACGCAAGTTGCAGTCATGGTTGCGATCTCGATGATCATGACGGTTGGCGTGTATGGCTTGGTCGGCGGGATCGTGAAGCTGGACGATCTCGGTTTGGCAATGAGCAAAGGGACCGGAGAGAAATTCTTCAGTCATCTGAAGCGAAGGGTGGGTAGGATGTTGGTTCAAGCCGCTCCTAAGTTGCTCAAGCTGTTGTCGATTGTGGGCACGATTGCGATGTTTACAGTTGGAGGCGGGATTATCGTGCACGGAATCGGGCCGATGGGAGAAGTCTTGCATCACTTTGCAGAGCATGTCGGCGAGTGGTCGCATCTGGGGTGGGTGATGGAGTTTTTCGTGTCGACGCTGTCGAATATTAGTGTTGGGTTGCTGTTCGGCGCAGTGGCGCTGGCCGCGGTTGAGGGCGTGAAGTTGCTTTGGAGCTCGAAGGTTAAAGCTACGGGTACTGAGTGATTTTGACTTGCGACAGCGGCGTGCCATTCGTGGGTCGCTGGGGAATCGAAAAGATGCAATCACCTTATTCAGTTTACAACTTGCAACGCAACCCATTCGGCGAGTTGACGCGGAAAGAACGGGCGGAGTTGGCGGTGGTTGAAGAGTTGGATGAATGGGTGGCAGCGCTGGCTGACGGGCGAACGGCGATTCAGTTTGTGGGGGATTGTGGATTCGGGAAGACAACGCATCTGTTGGCGATCGAGAAGCGACTAGCTAACGCAGCTTATGTTTATTATCCGGAAACGGGTCCTCGTCCCGTCCTGCCTCGCGAACGTCCGGTGCTGGTGGATGAAGCGGATCGGATGGGGTGGCGGCAACATATGCGATTGTTGCTGGGCGGAGGACCTATCGTAATTGGAACGCATGTCGACTATTCTTGGCGCCTGCAACGAGCGGGCTTTCATGTTATGAATGTGAATGTGGAACGCTATAAGCAACCGAGCCTACTGGCCAAGATATTGAACCGTCGAATCGAAGCCAGCCGATTGTTTGAAGAGTTGCCGATCCCAAAGATCGATGAAGGGGTTGCGGAGCAACTGCTGCATCGGTTTGATTCGAATCTGCGGCGTATCGAGCACTTTTTGTATGAACGATTTCAACTAAGTATCTCGGAGCAAACACCTTGGCCGCCTGCAATCTGAAGATTCAATTGGATGAGCCCAAGAAGATTCGAGTAGGTGGCGAGCAGGTCACCGGCACGGTGACTGTTCGCTGCGATAAGGATGTGAACTGCAAAGGATTGACGGTTGCCACGCGATGGTCGACGCACGGTCAAGGCAATATCGATTCAGGAGTGGGTGAGAAGACGATTGCGTTTCAAGGGGCGTGGCAAGCGGGACAGGAGTACAAGTATCCATTCAAGTTGAAAGCCGCTGAATGGCCACCGACTTACTACGGGACGTACATCAATGTTAGCCATAGTGTTGATGCTCGCGCGAAGCTTGCTTGGGCGACCGATCCGAAAGCAAACGTTGAGTTTCCGGTAGTGGTCGAAACATCCCCCGCCGACATACAGCCATCGCGCAAGCAAGTTGCAAGCGGATGTGGTTGGATCGGAGTGGGTATCGCAGTTTTTTTTGTGATCCTCTTTGCGATTGCCTTTGCATGGTTGATTCCCATTGTTTTGATTGTCGTTGCGTGTGTATGGTTTTTTAAGTCTTTCTTGCCGAAACAGCTTACAGGTTCTATCGAAACAAAGTTAGAACCGAGGCGCCTGAAACCGGGCGAAGTTGTGCGTGGCCAAATGAGCTTTACGCCCAAGTGGGGCTTGAATATCAATCAGATAAATCTCAGCTTTCTGGGAGTTGAAAAGTGCGTTTCTGGTTCGGGGAGCAATCGAAAGACGCACTCCTATCAACTGGCTGAGCAGATCAAAGAGCTAACTGGACCGCAGCGATTGCCAGCCGGACAACATCAGAGTTTTGACTTCGAAATCAAAGTTCCGAGCTCGGCGGCGCCTTCAATGAAAATGATTGACAATGAAATTACGTGGACGGTCGTGTTACGAATCGATATTCCAAGATGGCCGGACTGGACTGAGACTTTTCCGTTGATCATCGAGCCGAGTTCTCAGGCTGAGGAAAGCGGTCGAATTGAGGCGGCTCAGGTTCTTTCGGCAGAAGACGAGTGGCTCGATCAGGTGATTGATCAACTTGAGGAGTCTGGCGACGCAGAAAAGTTGCGATTGATTCTTGATGCGATTCGCGAGCATGAATTCACCATGTCGCTTGAGGTTGAGGGAGATGTCGATGAGTTAACGACGCAGTTTACGCCCGACGTGCAGGGTAAATGGCTGGCAACCTACGATAGTCGACATGCCCTGGATGTTTGCTTGTTCGTTCCTAGTTCGATGGTTGTGCCAGTGGTAGGCGCTGCTTGGCGAGGGCGAGTTTCTATCGTGGATTACGACGGCGAAGAGGAGACACTGTTTGCGCTCATGATCGGCTAATGCAAGTATAAAAGTAATCTGGGGTGGCTACTCGATTGTTTACAAGCAGCTACAATGTTGTCTCGTGCAGGGCGTGAATGCCATGCAGCGTATATTGTTCCTTGACAAGTTATTGAATTGCCAACCCCAAAAGGTCGCACCCGGCAGGAGCGACCCATGCTAGCCCCATTGAAGGTTTCTTGATGAACATGCCACTTGCCGCTACACCGCTCACTCCGTGGCATTTAGCTCATGGGGCTCGGACGGCTGAATTCGCAGGCTATCAAATGCCGATTCAGTACACTTCGATTGTGGCCGAGCACAGAGCGACTCGAACTGCGGCTGGTTTGTTTGACATTTCGCATATGGGGCGGTTGCGTTTTGAAGGTGGTCGAGCCGATCAGTTGCTCGATCATTTGCTGACGCGTCGTGTTACCGATATGAAGTCCGGAATGGTCCGTTATTCATTGATGTGTAACGAAGAAGGTGGCATTCTCGATGACGTTTTGGTGGCCTGTTTAGAGAGTCCGAGCGGTCGGCAGTTTTTTTTACTGGTTGTGAACGCGAGCAACCGGCCCAAGATATTAAAGTGGATTCAGCCGCACTTGGCGGATTTTCCGGATGTCGCCTTTCATGACGCGACGGATACGACAGCGATGATTGCGGTCCAAGGTCCGAAAGCGGTTGAAATTGCTGGACGGCTTCTGCCAACGAAGGTCTTGGCACTTAAGTATTATAAAGGTGTCGTTACCGAGCAGATGGGTAAACCCTGCATCGTGACTCGAACGGGCTACACGGGTGAAGACGGATTTGAACTGGTTGTAAAAGCCGAGGATGCGCCGCGAGTTTGGGAAAACCTTATGCTAGCTGGCCGCGAGCATGGCATTGCCGCGGTTGGCCTTGGAGCTCGCGACACATTGCGACTTGAAGCGGGAATGCCGCTGTATGGTCATGAGCTGAACGAAGAGATCGATCCCTATCGCGCTGGGTTGGGATTCGCGGTTAGCCTTGAAGATCGGACGTTTCTTGGTTCTGAAGCATTGTTAGCCAATAGTAAGATTCAGCAGACTGTAATACGGGTTGGATTGAAGTTAGAAGGCCGCCGCGCAGCTCGCGAAGGCGCGGCGGTACTTGATCCCGATCGTCGCCAAGTAGGAGAGGTGACGAGTGGGACTTTCTCTCCGACTCTGGAAGTGCCGATATCGATGGCGTATATCGCGACCGAAGTTGCTACGCCTGGTGCAACTGTGGACGTTGATATTCGCGGCTCGGTAGTTAATGCTGCGATTACTCATCTACCTTTTTACAAACGAAGTTAACAGCATACGCGTAGCGGACCTTGTCAGCGTTAGACACAACAGATTGATTCAAGATTGATTCATCGGAGAATTTGCATGAAACCTGAGACTTTGAGATATAACCGATCGCATGAATGGGTTGGTATGACAGAGGAAGGCGGCGAGCAAATTGCTGTCGTAGGCATTTCGGATTTTGCGGTCGAGCAATTAACGGACTTGGTCTACATGGCACTGCCGGCAGTGGGGCAGACCGTTAAAGTTGGTCAAGAATTTGGCGAAGTGGAATCGGTGAAAGCCGTTAGTCCGCTTTACAGTCCGGTTGATGGTGAAGTCGTGGCTGTGCATTCAAAGTTAGCTGACAACTTGGAAACGCTCGGTGAAGATCCGTTTGGCGATGGCTGGATTATCAAAGTGAAACTGGCGGCCGGAGCTTCGCTTGACGGACTGCTTGATTATGATGCATACCGTAAACAGTGCGCTGAGGCTTAAGTGAAGGTTTGATTCGGTTAATGGATGCTTATGGCTACATTGATGAACCGCGAAGCGGGTTGATGAACATGGCTATTGACGATGCCATGCTGGAGTTTGCTGATCAGCGTCGGATTGTAATGCTGCGACTGTACCAGTGGTCTGAACCGACCCTTTCACTGGGGTATTTTCAGAAGGTCAAAGATCGCGATTTGCATCCAATGAGTAGCGATTTGGAGATGGTGCGTCGAGCGACAGGGGGCGGGGCTATCGTGCATCATCATGACTTGACTTATGCACTGGCGGTGCCGCAGTCGAGTGTAAGCGTAGGAGCGGCTCCGGCAATTTACTCGGCGGTGCACGATGTGTTCGTTGAATGGTTAATGGAGTTGGGGCTTGAGGCTCGACAGTGGCAAGCAACTTACAACTTACAGACGACAAGTGGTTACGCGGATAAATCTAGCAAATCGGAATTTTTGTGTTTCCATCGTCGAAGTGAAGGCGATGTGGTAGTTGGAGACCATAAGTTAGTGGGGAGTGCACAGCGACGTAACAAGGGAGCACTTTTACAACATGGAAGCTTGTTAACAGCGAAAAGCTGCTATGCACCAAGCCTCATAGGCTTGCGAGACTTGTTACCGAATGAAGGGGAAGTGATGTCGAAATTCCGACCTTTTGTTGAAGAACTTTGTCGGCGGATTGAAAGAGGAATTGACGCTTTATTAGAGGTAAGTGTCCAATGTGACCCTGACTTGGTGGAGCAAGTGCATTTGCTTGCTTCAGTAAAGATGGCTCGGTTTGCAGCTCTGGAATGGCGTTGTCGTGCCTAAGTGCGGTTTTTATTGGCGTTTCTTCTAGCCGAGTGGGGCCGGAATGATGTATTTTTTCGCCTTGAGGTATTGCCTTTTTGGTCGATGTTTGCCGATAATGTGGGTAGATTGAAAATAAATGGTGAAGTTTAGGTAGGTGCTTGAGTACAAATTCGAACTAGGCTAGAAACTTGCAGGTAATGCTAATATTGCCTAGATTGGGTCGCTAACCTTTTCGAACCGACGGGAAGCTCGCGTGGAAACTTTTCGGGGGTGAAGTAGAATGCAAATGCATCTGAAGGTAGTTGGCGGTGGGCATGACGGAAAATTGATCGCCGTCAACTCGGACAAATTTCTGATTGGGCGAAGTGAGGAATGCCAACTGCGACCGAAAAGCGAGTCGATAAGTCGTCGACATGCTGCCATTGTTCGCAAGGATGGACGCATTCTTTTAATCGACTTAAAAAGCCGTAATGGAACCCATGTTAACGAGCAGCTGCTCGATCCGTCGAAGGCTAAGGTCCTAAAGAACGGCGACGTGATTCGGGTTGGAAAGCTTGAGTTTATCGCCGTGCTGGAAGTTGGCATCGACAAAGTTAAGAAGCCTGAGATCAAGACGGTCGAAGAGGCTGCCGCCCGAACGGCAAGCAATGTGAACGATAGTCGCTTTGAAGAAGTTGACGTAAGCACGTGGTTGGACGAGGCGGAACAGATTGAACGCCGTGTTGGTTTGGAACCGATCACTCGTCAGTTTCAGATGGATGAATCGTCCAGAGTCGACATTGCTAGTGATCAGACGGTAATGGATGCCAAGAGTCAAGAAGAGACAAAAGCCGACGTGAAGACAGGTGGCAAGCAAAAGGCTGGGAAGATGCCAACGGCGCCTACGAAGCCGCTAACTGCTTCATCAAAAGATGCGGCGTCGGAAACGTTGCGCAAACTGTTCGGTGGACGATGATCTGAACCTGACAGCAATTTCGAAACAGCCAGATAAAAAACCCGCCTAACAGTGGGTTTTTTTCGTTAATAATTAGCTTCTTGGAAAAAGCACGCTCTAATAGAGGGTTAGAGGTTGTGTAAGCACAAATCCATGCACGTTCCTAAACATCGTTGGGATTCACAATGCGCCAGTGGGTTTTGATTCTGTCGGTTGTGTCGATTTTAACATCGCCCGAATTGCTGGTTGCACAGGGACCTCCCAAGGTTGAAGTGGAGCTTGCCAATGGGATGATCCTAGGTCCGGGCATTCTCCGTTCCGTTGAGACGATCAGCGAGAATGCTTATGAACAAGGCGGTGCTGCTAATTCAGCCGCCAAGCCGATCGGAGTACTGGACGACGATTTGCGCAACACAATGTTCAACTTTCAACCTAAGAATATTGTTGGTCAGCGAGTCGTTAGTGCCACGGAGAAAATTGAGTTTCCATTTTCTAAAGCGGAGATTGAAACTTCGGGCGGAGACCTACTGATCCAAGGAATTCTTGGCGTTTCCGAATTTAATGAATTTGGGCGGCGGACGTTTTCAATTCGAACACCGCAAGGCGCCAAGCACTTGGTGCAGGCAATTACTGAGATGTCGCCCTTGTTTTGCAAAGTCGAAACTCTGCGAGCTTCAGACTCGGTCAAATGGGATCAACGCATTGCAACCGATTCAATCCCTCCCAAACTGCTCCGCGAGATCCTTTATCAAAATTTAGACCTAAGCACAGTCAAAGACTGGACGCGCTTGATCACCTTTTACATGAAGGCCGAACGTTTCTCCGATGCCCGCAAAGAGGTCGAAGCGGCTATGCAAAAGTTTCCCAACGATTTTGATCGCGTGCTTTTGACCGAGTTGGACGAGTTGAATGCGGCCCAGTTGTTCCGTCAAGTGAAGTCGCGTCAGGAAGCCGGTCAATACCAAGTAGCGCTGTCGTTTCTCAATACCTTTCCCATGGCGACTTTGCCGGTGGAGGTCCAACTCAAGGTTCAGGACCAATTCGCGTCACTCAAGCAAAGCTTGTTACTGGTCAGCCAAATTGTCGAATCGCTAAAGAAGGATCAGCAAGAGTTGCCGCCTGCGGAACAAGAAATGGTCGCACCTTTGGTCAAGGAGATCTTTGCTGAAGTCAATTTGGACTCAGCGGTTCGGCTTGCCGATTATGAGCGTTTGCGAGCCGATCCTTCGTTGTCCATTGAGCAGCGAGTGTCATTAGCTCTATCGGGATGGATGCTTGGCTCAGGCTCAGGCTTGGACAATTTTGCTACAACGAAGAGTTTGATTGCTGCAAGGGCTCTGGTTCAGCAGTATTTAGTGGAAGCCGACAGTGTCCGTCGTACGCAGATTTTGTCTAAGCTCAAATCGTTGGAAGGTGGTCAGCCGGACCTCGTCGTCAAATTGCTCTCGCTGATGAAGCCGCCCAAACCCCTGCCGCCCGTTGCAAGTGACGATCCACCAGGCATGTATCGCCTGCAAATTGCGATCGGTAATGAGACCGTTAGTTATGTGGTGCAAACGCCGCCTGAGTACGATCCGAATCGGCTATACCCCTGCGTTGTTAGTCTTCCGTCACTAAGTTCGAACCCAGACGTGCAGATTAACTGGTGGTGCGGTTCTCCATTACTGGTTAAGGAAAACGAGCAGGCCGAGGGGAAGGTCCAACGCATGGGGCAAGCGACACACAAGGGCTACATTGTGATTTCCCCAGTTTGGGCACCGAAGGGGCAGCTTCAATACAACTACTCTGAAATCGAGCACGCGCGAGTCCTAAAGTGCTTTCGCGATGCGCTCCGACACTTTTCAGTTGATACGGACCGTGTTTTTATTTCAGGTCACCAAGCGGGTGCTGCGGCCGCTTGGGACATTGCCTTGGCTCATCCCGATTTGTGGGCAGGAGCGATAATGATCTCTCCGACTGCGGAAAAGTTCATCATTCACTACGACGAAAACGCCAAACTAGTTCCGATGTACTTTGCGTACGGACAATTGGATGGTAGTGGCTTTCGGGCTCAAATTGGGACTACGGTCGGCAAATACGTTGCCAGCTTGCAGTATGATGCAATCGCGGTCAGTTACATCGGCCGAGAGGGAGGATTTTTCCCAGAGGAAGCTCCCCGAATCATGGACTGGATGCAGTTGTCGAGTCACCGTCGAGACCGCAATCCAAAGGAGATTAAAGTCTCGATGTTGCGTCCTGGCGATCGCTTCTTTTATTGGATTGAAGCTCCCGAATTCGCAACGGAAAACAACAGTTTTTTGTTTAAAGCGGCCGCAAACTCGCCGGGACTCGAAGCGCGAGTGACGGCTAAAAATGGCTTTTCTGTGGCTCAAACTCCGTCCCCCATAACGTGGATATGGGTTAGTCCAGAAATGGTGGATTTTAAACAGCCGGTTAGCGTTCGGGTAAAGGGCACTACCAAAAAGGTAGACGTTACATCGGATTTGGATGTTATTTTGGAAGATGTTAGGCAGCGAGCGGACCGGCTGCATCCGTTTCATTTCAAGATTTCCGTTCCATAGGGCTAGTGCTTTTTCCAGGTTAGATTGGTGGGTAGCGGAATGCGTCAAGCATTTCGTGAATTTCACATAATTCCAATAGCCGAAAGCCTTGACGGCTTCCGCTACCTCAATGAATCGCAGGTAACGCGATTGTTCGACCCAAAAATCTAATCTGGGCAATGCATTCCAGCTTGGATCTGCGACCACTTCTTTTTGGTCACAGCATTCGCTAGATGGAGTATTGGGGTCGCCTGCTATGCTGACCAACAATGTGCGGCGAGGGTGGCTCGAATGGCAGTGTTTAGACTCGTCTGAATGCCGTGTGCCGTGCCCTTTTGCAAAGCGTCGGCGCGCGCCACTCCTAACATTTCCCACGGTTTGGCAAGCATAAAAGGCGTATGCTGAGTTCCGATTAGAGATGCTAGGGAACTTTTGCACCTGATATCCACTCCAACCCGACAGTGTGCGCGGGAAAACCGAGCTCTGATTTCGAGTGGGATTGTGCGGCAAAGTCGTTTAGACCGACCCAATCTGCATTTGAGGTCGGTGGAACTGTCGGATGACCAAGGATTTCGTTGAATTCTGCCGGTTCCCGATTACAATCCAAGTCGCAGCTATTTGTTTTCCCAAAACACCCAGTTAACCCGTTTTGCCTAATCGGCGTTGCTCCACGACATGAGAATAACGCAGTTTTACTCGATGTCAGCAACGGATTTTTGTGGTTTTGGCTCCTTGCTATCAGTTCTCTTCTGCTCTCCGTCGAGAGGTTAATTCATGGCCATTGGTGGTTTGTCCTCATCGCGTAAGTTGTTAGCTCGTAGACGTTTGCAAAAGCGATCGAGCGCTCGGCGCATTTTGATGGAAAGTCTTGAGTCGCGTCAACTGATGGCGATTGGCCCGCAATTGTTGGGAATTCAGCCCGATGCGGGCGATTTGCTAGACAATGGAGAGGTTTTGCACGTCTCGCCACGTGAATTCAGATTGCGATTTGATGACGCTGCTGGTATCGATCCAGCGACGCTGGGCGGAATCCGTTTCGTCCGAAGTGGTGACGACGGCGTATTTGAAAGAGCCAGTAGCGAGACGGATTTTGGAACCAATGGTCAGACTTTGGTTGGGTTTTACTCACAGCAAGTGGGTGAGGCTGGAAATGGCATTTCGGTAAAATTCACGAAGGCCGTTCGAACGGACAGTAGGGCCCCGGTTATCACGAACAGCGGTCGCGAAGTCACGATTCAGCTCAATTCCAATCCGGCCCTTGAGACGCGGGTCGATGACTTGGTGCAGGCGCTTGATCCGGCCAAGACGACGCAAGCGACCAACTTAATTTACGCTTTGCGTCTTCGCGGATCGCAGACCATCGGTCTTTCTACGACCGTGGACACAGTGCGACCTTTGGTCCTCGGTGGCGCAAACTCAGGTAAAGTGACGACCAGTTTTGGTCAGAGTTCAACCCTGCAGGTTCGCTTGACCTCTGTCGAGAGTGGCAATGCAGGTTTGAATATTTCGGTTGTGGTTACGGGTCGTGATCGAGGCGGCGCGGGCCTGCCCATCATTTCCTCGAACGGAAAAACAATCAATGTAGAAATTAATACGAACACTCGCTTTGCGACTACTGTTCAAGAGTTCGTTGACGCGCTGAACAACAATTCTCAATCCAATGGACTGGTTCGGGCAACGCTCAACAGCGGTTCCGGATCCACGCGGTTGGGATCTCTGGCGATCAACTATTCTCCGCTTCTGTTGACGGGTGTGATTGATGCTGAAGTCATACCGGCCTATGTGGGCTTGGGCGATACGACTCGCGAAGTCATTGTCCGTTTTGCAGAAACGTTGCCTGACGATAAGTATCGAATTGAAATTATCGGTCAGGGTACTCGTGCTCTAAAGAATGTAAACGGCCAAGCTTATAACCAAGGCGTTACAAGTGCAGTAGCATTTGAACTTGACCTGGGTGCGCAGATCGAGTCGATCGTTCCACAACCCGTGACACGCAACAGTAGCGGTCAGTTGGTACAACAGCGCAATCAAATCGATGTCTACTTCAACAATGATGACTTCATCGATGTCACCACGGTATCAACGGTCAACGGCCTATCGCTGACCGCGTTAAAAGCACTTCGCAGTCCGCTTTACTTTCAAAACGGTGACAACATCGTTTTCACAGCGGGCGCCCCTGGAACGAATAGTGTTGTTAATCCTGCCTTCTATCGGCTGATCCATACAGCGGGAACCCTTAACAACACCGATGACGTTACGATTCTACCTAGTTCGGTTCGCTACTTTCCTGACTCGGACCGCGTTACACTCGTCTACAGTCGAAACCTTGACGAGCTGCTGCACCCTACAACGGGAGTCGCCTTGCCTGTTGCTGAATTGCGTTTGCGAGTAGGCAACGACGCGTCGGTACCATTGCCACCGGTTGCCTTGAATGCTGCTACCGATCCGGGTGACACCTTTGCCGGGGCGACGAATTTATCTCCGACCTGGACGCCAGGTGCCGCTGGTTCACAATCGATTGTGATCGATTCCACCATCGCCAACACAACGCCTTTCAATCTGGATTTCCCAGGTGCACTCGATGATCCAGGTAACCGCCAAATTCGTTTGCAGAGCTTGCTTCGATTGGCTGGTGACACGGTCAATGGCACGAGCACCATTTTCTACAACTTCCAAGGTCAACTGGGTACTTCGGCGTTTAATAACACGATTCAGTTGAATGCCATCACGGCACAGCAGAAGCAGCGTGTGCGTGAAATCTTCTCCATTTACGAACAATACATGGGTGTTCGCTTTGTCGAGAGCACCAACCTGGGGCTCACGATTGCCGTTGGCGATATGCGAGCAGTGACGCCGTTTGAGGATATTCAGGGAAGCGGAATCTCTGGCATCATTGGCCTGAATGGTCCCGGCTTCAATGTTTATGAGTCAGGAGTGTTGAGCAACGGCCAGTTAGCAACCGTGCTTGATACGCAGGATTTTAGTGATTCGACGGTCAATGGTTTTGGCGGCCCCTTCATGCGTGGAGCAATGCAGGGCATTGGCCGTCTGCTGGGGCTTGGGTTGTCAGACGAAGTTGCACAGCTAACGATTCAATCGTTCAATGCTATTTTTGCGCCAGGTGTTGGCACTGAAATCGTTTTGCCGGGTGACGCTGATATCGTTCATGGTCAGTACTTGTACCGTCCAGATAGCAAAGACATTGATCTCTATCAGTTTACGGTTCCGGTAGCTGGTCGGATCACGATCGAAGCTTTTGCTGAAAGGATGAATCAGGCGAGCTTGCTCGATTCGCAAATTCGGCTATTCCAACGAACCGTTACTGGTGGTTGGGAAGAGATTGCTGCCAACGATGATTACAACAGTTCGGATTCTTTTGTTGAGCTGGAACTTGGGCAAGGAAACTACATTGTCGGCGTTAGCGCCAGTGGCAATGGTACCTACGACCCGACTATTTCAGATAGCGGACTAGGCGGCCGATCTCAGGGTAATTACCAATTGCGAATGGACTTCCGAGTCCCTACAACTTCGGGGCTGAAGGATAGTACAGGAACGGCTTTTGACGGCGACGCTGACGGTATTCCCGGAGGCGTGAACGACTTCTGGTTCCGTCCATCAGGACCAACTAACACGAAGTATGTAGACAAATCGGCAACGACCACTGGAAACGGCTCCATTGGATCACCGTACAAGTTTATTAAGGACGCGGTTGCGGCAGCAGTTTCTGGCGATGTGATACGCATCGTTGGCAACGGCGGAGCGGACGGCAAAATCAGCACGCCAACTGATAACCTTGCTTACGAGATTGGTTTCGATACTTTGGGACGTGCCTTGCCGGACGGCTCGACTTTAGATGTTCCTAAGAACGTGTCGGTTCTCATCGACTCAGGTGCGGTCCTCAAACTTCGTCGTGCGCGGGTTGGTGTAGGAAGCACGTCTGTAAATGTTGATCGCAGTGCGGGTACGCTGATGGTACTTGGAACGCCGCTGCTGCTAGATGCTGCTGGAGCAGTTATCAAGGATGCCTCTGGGTTGAATGTGCCTGGCAGTGTATTCGTGACATCACTCAACGATGGTACCGTTGGTAAGAACTCGAGCCAGTCCTTAGCGACAACCACGCCTAGCTCAGGCGATTGGGGTGGTATTGATTTCCGCAACCGCACCGATGCAGGTACCGCTGGTCGAAAGAATCTGGAGGCAGCTGGCATATTCCTCAACTCCGTAAACCATGCGGACATTCGCTACGGTGGTGGGCAAGTTGTCGTTGATGGTGTATCGCAGGTTATTACGCCGATTCAGATGTTTGATGCACGACCGACTGTCTTGTTTAGTCAAATAACAAGCAGTGCCGATGCGGCGATGAGCGCCACACCGAACAGCTTCTTGGATTCAAATTTCCAAACGCCTGCTGAGCAAGGGGCGAGTTCATTTACTAGTGACTACACTCGTGTCGGTCCCGACATTCACGGTAATACACTCTCCAAGAATTCGCTGAACGGGTTGCAGATCCGCATTCGCACTGGCTCGGGTCCAGAGCTAGAAAAGCTGACTGTACAAGGGCGTTTTGACGATACTGACATCGTCCACATTATTCCAGAAAACTTTGAGATTTCGGGAAGTGCCGGGGGAGCTCTTCAAAAAGTAGCGGCCCCTTCGAGCTCGCTGGTTACAGTCGTTGAGCAAGCCAACGGAACATTGGTGTCGGGTATTTACAATTACCGATTCACGAGTGTCGACTCACTGGGATTGGAAAGTCCTGCTTCCGAACCGACGGTAAGCGTATCAACTTTTGGAGTTTCGTCCGTAGTTCTGCGAAATCTGTCGCAGGATGTTCGAAGAATATACCGAAGCACTACCACTACGGTTGATCCGTTCGGTTTCTTGGTCGGTGCTGGTCCGTACGAATTGATCGCCACATTGCCGGTCGCATCGAGTACATTCATTGACAATGGCACAACCATTGGCACACTATTGAGTGAGGCCACTCCGGCAGTCGTTGCACGCTTGGATGGGCGACTGAAGATTGATGCGGGAACAGTCGTTAAGTCGCAGGGTTCGCGGATCGACGTGAGCATCGGTGGGCAACTTATTGCTGAGGGTAGTCCCGGCATGCCGATTGTGTTCACTTCGATAGTCGACGCGCGCTATGGGGCGGGTGGAACTTTTGACACCGCTAACCGCGTTGGTTCACAAACTGCAGCGCCTGGTAACTGGGGCGGTATCTATGTTGGCCACACATCGAAAGCAAGTTTTGACAATGCAGTTATAGCGTATGGTGGTGGCACCACCCGCATCGAAGGTGGGTTCGCCGATTTCAACGCACTCGAGACTCATCAGAGTGACGTGCGGGTTGCCAACAGTCGCTTTGAATTCAACGACTCAGGGGCTGCTACGACAACGGATAGCGATCGAAGCGGACGGGGTAGCAATTCAGAGGGCACGATCTTCATTCGCGGCTCGCAGCCGATCATTGTCAATAACGTTTTCAAGACTAACGACGCCGCTGCGATTTCGGCTAATGTGAGCGCGCTCAACTCAACCTATGTGAATGACACTGGCCGTAGCACAGGCTCTATTGGCCGTGTTGTCACGACGGTTGGTAATCAGGGGCCGTTGATTCACGGCAATTCACTAGATGGCAATTTGTACAATGGAATGGTCGTTCGTGGTGGACAGCTAACCACCGCTGGCGTATGGGATGATACCGATATCGTTCACGTTGTGTTGGATGAGATCATCGTTCCTGATTTCCATGAGTACGGCGGACTGCGAATGGAGAGCAGCCCTACGGAGAGTCTCGTCGTCAAATTGAAGTCCGGAACAAACTCACCTGCCGGTTTCACCGCAACAGGTGCTCCGCTTGATAACGCCAATCGTGTTGGCGGGAGTGTTCAAATTGTTGGTACGCCTGGACAACCAGTTGTGCTTACATCATTGTTTGACTGCAACGTGGGCGCAGGTTTCACCCCGACGGGTGAAGCACAAAACGCGACCGATCGGTCTTGTGCAGCATCGAACGACCAAGTTGTAGACGTCGTGCTGTTGCTTGATGACACGGGTAGCTTTGCAGGCACAGGACCTCTGGTCGCATCGGTTTTCGACCAGATCATCGCGCTTCTAAATACCAATATTCCTGGAACCGACTTTGCCTTTTCGGTGTCGCGGTTTGAGGACTATGCTACGGTAGGCGGTGGCCCAACTGACCGTGCGTTTATTCTCAATCAACCTGTCATTTCAACCAACACTGCGGGATTCAGTACCGCCATCGGATCCGCGCTCCAGCGTACAGCACCAGGTGGTGGCGGCGACGGACCAGAGTCTGCCATCGAAGCGTTGTTCCAGGTAGCAACAGGCTTGGGATTTGACGAGAACAATGATGGCGATACCATCGACAGCGGTCTTGCTGGTTTGGTATCGACACAAGTGAATCCTACCGCGGGCGGTGACGTACCAGCCTTCTCGACATTTACTCCAGATCCTACCGGGCCAGTGCTGGCTCCGTCGGGCAATATCGGCGGTGTTGGGTTCCGAGCCGAATCCACGAAGCGATTGGTGTTGTTGGCGACTGATATTAGCACTGCGTATGAGCCCGATAATGTTAATCCGTACGTCGGCAAAAATGGAGTAACCGTTCCAGCCTTGGCGCTACAGAATTTTGGCCGAGGTACTACTCCTGGTGGTCGCGGTGCATCGATACAAGAAACCGTTGACGCGCTGAATGCGAATAATGTTCAGGTGATTGGTCTGTACGACGGTCCGCTAGCACAAAGTTTCCTAGGTGGAATGGCGACGCTTACTGGATCAGTGAATTCTTCCGGCCAACCTAATGTGTACGACATTGCGTCTGCAACTGCCGCGCAGCTGGCCAATACCATTGTCTCGGCGATTACCAATTCGGTTGCCACAGCAGCCCCTGGTGATTGGCGCGGCGTGTTGATGGACACACATAGTAACGATCGCAACGTTGCGGTCGTACCTGAGAACGAAACCGCATCAGCCATTTCTGCAACCGCCAATGAGACACCGAGCTCGGCTCAATACCTGGGACGATTGGCACCGACTCCTTCAGCCGGTGATGAGAACCAGAGACTTGGATTCCAGATTCAGGGCGTGATCGGTCAACGTGGCGATGTGGATGTGTATAGCTTCAATGCTACCGCAGGAACCGAAGTCTGGTTCGACATTGATAAAACGGCCAACTCGCTCGATACCGTTGTTGAACTAGTAGATGCTGATGGACGAACGTTAGCTTTGTCGGACAATTCGTTGGCCGAAGAAGCGACTCCATCGTTGCTTTACAGTGCCGCTGAACTGGGTTCACAAAAAATTCACTCACTGCGCAAGAGCTCAGTCGAGTTCTACCAAAGGAGTGCGTTGGGTGCACCTAAAGATCTGTATAGCACCAACCCGCGCGATGCTGGAATGCGAGTTGTATTACCTGGCGCCGCTGGGTCGAACAATCTTTACCACGTGCGTGTGCGCAGTAGCAACTTGGGTGCGGGCGACGCGGCTTCGAAATTGCTCGATAGCAGCCAACTGCATAGTGGCTTGACCCTTGGCAGCTACCAACTTGAACTGCGACTGCAGGAAGTTGATGAAGTTCCGGGCTCCGGTGTGACTTATGCGGACATCCGTTTCGCGACGAATGGACTTCAACTGGTTGGAGTTCCGGGAAACTCACCGTTACTTGGTGAGAATAGCGAATCCGTCGCGGCCAACGATCCGTTGAGCTTGTCCAACAATGCGTTTAACAATGCTCAGGCATTGGGGAATCTGCTGACAACCAATCGTCAGGCGATCAGTGTTGCGGGCAATCTGCAAACATTTACGGATGTCGATTGGTTTTCCTTCTCCATTGATCATCAAAAGGTGACTCCAACAGGATTGCGCCAGTATTTCGCGACAGTTTTGGACGTCGATTACGGCGATGGAATTGGCCGGCCAGATATGTCCGCCTACATTTTCGATTCGGCTGGCAATCTGATTCTGGCGGGTCTTGGTAGCAACTTGGTGGACGATCAAGCGAGCTTGGTTGGAACTAATGATCTATCACGGGGCTCGTCCGGTGGATTGGACCCGTACATCGGCGCTTATGAATTGCCGGGCGGAACTTACTTCGTCGCGATCACGAACAGCCAAATGGTTCCAGGGGTTCTTGCAACTTACACGGCGGCCAATGCGCCTGCTGCGACAGCGGCAGTACGGTTGCAGCCGATTGAAGGCATACGACTAATTGCAGAAGATCACGTCGAGCAACAGGGTGGGTCAGGCTTTGATCTGCCAAAAACGCCAGTGCTGTTTCCAACTGCAGGGACTTTTGATCAGACAACCGGTACTTTCTACACCGCTGCTAATGACTCGATCGTTGACTATGGTCTAAGCGATATGGTGCTGTACGTCAGCCAGGATGTTGGCACCGAATTAACGAACATTTACACAGTTAACCCGTTCACGGGCGAATCTCGCGGTCAACTGGGACGAGTACCTCGAGACTTGGGTGATATTGCCTTCCGTGATAACGGTCAGTTGCGTGCGTTCGATCGCGCACTTGAAAGACGCAATGCAAACAACAATCAAGATACTGAAGTTGAGTACGTCAATATTGATCCGGGAACTGGCGCATCGACCTTCAATGCGGCAGGGATGGTTACAAATCATCTTGAGTTCAATAACGGAACTCCTTCGGCGGTCGCAAGCAATGACGGTTTCAATCCCGAAGCGATTACGTACGCGATTTTAAACGGTGAAGAACGAGGTTTCTTTGTCGCCAACCGCCCGACGCCATCGGACGCAACTCAACCTGGTGGTTTTGCAGTACCTGGATATAGCGTAATTCCTGGATTCAGTAACAGTGGGTTTGATTGGACTACTTTCTTCCGTACGAATCCGGGCACTAGCCGCCCAGGTCCATCGTACTTCTCAAACGTGCTTTATGAATTTGACGAAAACACTGGTGTACCTACAAGTGCGCCAGCGGTCGATAAAACCAACCTCGCTATCGCATTGGGTGCGGGAACTGCCATCCGCGAGCGCGGCTATATCGAAACGTTACCGATTAATCCTGTTACCGGGGCTGTTAACGTCAATCAAGCGTCCACTTTGTTTGTAGCCCGCGAGGTAACGACCAGTAGCCCGAATTCAACTACGATCTCCAATATTCGCGATGGCGACAGGCTCCAGCTGCTCGACAATGTGAATTTCCCACTCAACCTTGAGTTCAATTTGGGACCTGAAGTCAGGGTCAACTACAACCCAGCCACAGGCTTGTTCGTTCGAGACGGCATGAAGTTCTCGCTTGACGGAACAACCTACGAATTTGATACCGGATCGTTGATTCAGGTTACTGCGCTTAACGGCGGTCAACTGGCCGACGGTTCGACTGTTCGCATTCGAAATGCGGGTGGAACTGAACGGATATTTGAATTTGACAACAACAATGTGATCAGTGGTGCAGGTAACATTGGGGTGCGTTTTACTGCCTCAAGTACTCAAGCACAACTTGCTAGTGCGCTGGCAACGGCCATCACTAGTTCACCTGGCTTTGGAGTGGTCGCTTCGGTGACGCCAAACACGAACAGGATTTCATTGGTCAACGCGTCCGTAACCGTGCCTGTTCTGGTAACTGGTGCCGGCCTGGCTGTCTCTGGTTCACCGGGTGTTACAGCTGGAAACGTTCGCATACCGATTTCCGAGAACGCAAGTCTTCGTGACTTTGTGCTGACTATCGACCAATTCGTTGCGTCAGGGATTACGGTTTCGTATGAAGGCGGCCGAATGAACTTCAGTGGGGCGAACAATGGTTCGTTCACTGATTTGGAAGCTGCAGGTATCTTCACATCGCTTGGTACCACAGGCGGCACTGCCGGTGGTAGCATTCCAATCAATGTACTTGTTAGCGACTCTGCAGAAACGGTCGCCGCACGCATTGCCCAGGCGATCAATAAAGCCGGTATCCCTGGATTGAGCGCCACGCTCAGCGGCACGCAAGTGCAGCTGACCGGCGGCACCATTGTTTCATCTGGCCCGATCATTTCGGCTGGGGTTGCACCTGGTGGAATCGTTCGCGGTATTGCGGTCATTGGAAACACCATGTACGCAGTCAGCGACGAGGGGGGCCTCTACACGGTTCAGAGTCCAACGTTGCTGCGAACTGGTAATGTTGGCACTTATGTAAATGGATCTTATGATCTGTTGGGGATCTCTTTCACCGGTTTGGTAGCTGGACCTGAGCACATTTCTGGAACGACACCGGATGGTACTCCTTATTCGCAACTCTTGTTTGGTATCGACAATAACGGTGTGCTGCATGCCTTCAATACACAGGGCAAACTTCAGCCTGTGTTTGCCAACGGTGCTACCAGCATGGCGACTGGCCTGAACTCGGCAACAGGTTTGGCGATGTCGACCCTTGACTTTAACCTGTGGCACGTCACGGGCAGAGAACCGGTCAACAATGGTAATACACAGCACGGTTCGCCACCGACCGCAAACGACACTCGTATCCGCACAACAGGCGGTTCGAGCTTGTACTTTGGCTATGAGAGTCCAGCCGCCAACGGTAATTCGGTGGCGTCGGGCCTCGGTAACTTGACAGGTCTGGGGGCTCCGAGCGCGAATCTGAATTACGACTTCCCGGGCGGAGCGGCGGGTGCGATTGAAAGTGCACCGTTTAGCTTGAACGGGCTAGGGGCAGCGGATTTGCCAACACTGTACTTCAACTATTACTTTGAGACTGAGGGAGCAGGAAGTTCATTCCCGCGACCAACCAATGTCGATGACTACATGCGAGACTCGCTAAGGGTCTACATCTCGGGTGATGATGGTCAATGGACTTTAGTGGCAACCAACAACTCAGATCGTAATGCTAACCTGGACGAATTTGATTCGCAGGTGGGTGATCCGCTCGGCCAAGTACAAGAGCTGTTCGATGACAATGGACGATGGCGTCAAGCTAGAATTCCGCTTGATACTTTGGCAGGCCAGGAGAATGTCAAGGTTCGAATTGAATTTGCTTCGGCCGGTGGTTTCGGCTATGGCATGCAAGGTGGTCGTGGGCCAGAACTACGAACGATTGCGGGCAACAAGCTTGTTGATGGAACGACTCTAAGTATTCACGGTCAAACTTTCGAAATCGAGATGGGCGCATCAGTGACTTTGCCAAGCGGCGGCGCGCTGAGCAGTGGTGATAGCCTAACGATTGACGGAACCCGGTATGTATTTACTGACGGCAGCGGAACACCTCCAGCTAGCCCAGATATTGCGGTGACGTTCACCAAGACGCAGACCGCTGAGCAGATTGCGACTACGCTGCGAACCGCAATCTTGAACGCAACAATCGTCCGTCCGATCATCAGTGGACTTAACTTCTCCAATGAAGGCAATGACGTCATTAGCTCTGCTTCGCCATCCGGCGTAAATGGTGACACTGTACGGATTATTGGCACCGGCTTTATCGGTGACAATCCTGCTAACGCATTGCCAGGCCAAGATGTCGATATGATTCGGCTCGACCTGGATGCAGGTGCAACGGTAACTGCAAGTATCGAAGCATCGTTGATCGGCAGTCCGCTGGACAGCTTCTTGCGAGTATTTGATTCAGAAGGACGTGCGCTGACGAATGCGTTCGGTGCTCCAATTCAGAATGACAACCGTCCGGGTAGCGTTGACAGTTCGCTGACATTCACCGCTCCAGCAGCCGGTGCATACTACATCGGAGTCAGCAGTTCTGGAAATCAATCCTACAATCCAACCGTGGCCGTCGGCGCTACAGCGAGTGGGACCGGCAATTACAACCTGCAGATTGACGTTACTCGGAAACTAAATCCTATCCAGGACGGAAACCGACTACAGTTAGATGGGGCTCGTAACATCGTGACTCCAGCTGGCTCTGCGATTCTGCAGCAAGGCGCTTTGGGATCGACCGGTACTCCAATTAATGTCACTGTGTCGATGACCGCTCAGCAAGTTGCCCAAGCGACTCAAACCAGTATTGCTGGCTTCTTTGCCAACGGTGCATCCAACGTCTATGCAATTCGCAGTGGTAACACACTCGATTTGACGGGCTTAGTTCAATACGACAGTTTCGATTTCTTTACTGGCCAAGCTACCCCATCATTGTCCGAGTTGGACTCCGGTCCGTTCGGGGCAACGACTACATTTGAGGGTGACTTATTCAGTGCCTTTGGAACCGGAACGAACTTTGATGGCACGACGAATACGAACAACCCTGGTACGTTGGGCGGACGGAACAATACGAGTGGAGGCGTCTATTTAGACGACTTTATCATCGGCACTGCCGGACGCGGTGAAATGGTGTTGGATGCCGTTGGTGGCAACACGAATTTCATTGTTGATCCACAACTTTCGATCCCTGCTCCAACTCGAGCGAATCCAGAAGTTCTCATCGGACCGTATCAGTTCGAGATTCGTGGCGGCGACGGATATGGTGTACCGTTGATCGATGTTCCACCGGTACGTCTGTTGATAACCGATTCTTTTGAATCTGACGAGCGTTTGGCCCCGGGCATTTCAATCCGTTTCAATTCGGCGGCCCAAATGATTGGGGGCGATACGTTTACCATTAGTGACGGCACTACACAGTTGACGTTCGAAATGGATGACGTCAACGACGGCAAGGCTGTTGCTGCTGGTAACATTGCTGTTCCATTCAATGTCGGAGCCGTAGATGGAAGCACGGGTGCCCGCCGCAGTGACACAGCTGAAGAAATTGCTGGCCGTGTACGTGAAATCATTAATTCGCCTGCAGTGCAGGCGCAATTGAAATTATCGGCCAACTTGCTCAACAATGATCGTACATCATCGACGAGCAGCACAGTAGTTTTGATTGGCCAACCTACGGTTAACGTTCCAACCTCGATTGGTACAACGATTGTGACCCAAGGTATAGGAACTTCGAACCGCGAACGGCTACAGGGTCAAATTGTTATTAACGCGACCCGCGTGACCAGTTCATCTGAATTCGGGGCGACTATCTCGTCTTCAGCAAGAGACGCGAGCACCAACCCACTATTGAATACCCAGACGGTCGTTCCTGGATCGCCCCGGAATACGATTACGCTTAATACCGAGCGACTCGCGCCGGGAGCAGTAATTATGAATAGTGAGTTCTTGTTCAATGGTTCAGGCGGAATCAGCGTGCAAGGTGCCGCTGGTACGACTGGCCTACCGTCTGGGGCTGTACCGTTTGTTCGATTGGTCAACAACTCAATCGTCGGTGGTAGCGTGAGTGCGATTACTCGCTTTGCCCCAACAGTCTATGGAAACCAATTCTTTAACATTGGCGACTTGGCGTTTGCCGACACCGTAGCTAGCTACTTGCCTTTATTGGCTGGGGGACCGGCGCCAATTACTGGGCTCGATGATCGCAATGCTGCAGTTGGTGCGCCCAACTTTAGTGGAACGGGCGAGCCATTGGTCAGAGAAGGAGTCGTCAGTCTCGGCCGTGGTGGTCAGATCGTGTTGCAGTTCACCAATAACTTGCTCACCGGTTCTGGCAATGGCAACCCAGACTTGATGGTTTTTGAAGTTGGTGACTCTGAAGAAGTTCTGGTTGAAGTCAGTGCCGACGGCAGTCGTTACACTTCAGTCGGACGAGCTTCGGCGGCATCTCCGACAATTGATATTGATGCTTTTGGTTTCAATATCAACAGTCGACTGGCCTATGTACGTCTGACGGACATCATCAACCAGGGATCCGCTTCAGGGGATTCGGTTGGGGCCGACATCGATGCAGTGGGTGCTATATCAAGCGTCGCAGTGGATAACTACCAGCCTGGCGGCCAAGGTATTACGGTTACAAACAATGCGACTGCAACGATACTGAACAACGTCATTGTGAATTCGACAACGGCAATAAACGTAGACGCATCCAGTTCTTCGACTGTTGTCGGTGGAACGGTCTTCCAACGTAATACATCGAACGTAGGCGGTAGTGCGACGGTTGGCCAGTTTTCGAACGTGGTCAACAACAACGTACCGTTATTCATCAGTGTCAGCGGCGGCAATTTGTATCCAGCGGCATCGTCGCCACTGATCGATAGCTCG
>JANODD010000295.1:0-11669 GCA_031412515.1 Planctomycetia bacterium
AGTGAAATTCCAATCATTCAAACACATGCGTCACCACGGTGGTTGATTTTTGTGTGGAAAGCGCCGCTAATTGCGATGTTGATTACTTCGGTCGCCATTGTGCAACGCGCGTATGCATCGGAATGAAACGCTTCTATTCGAACCCAAACGCTTCAGTACACTGGCCTTTACCAATCGCATACGGATTCCCGGATGCGATTGGGAAAGGCCAGTGGCACACGAAATCGAAATACGCAACATCAAAAGGCGCTAGCCGCGGGTGAACGGAGTGTGAGACTCCACATACTTGAAAACTGCCCAATGCCTAACGGCTCACAGCACACAAATCCTACTTTGGCTTTTGCCTATTTTTAAACTGCTTGCGAAAACTCTGTTTGGGAGCGGGTGGCAAATCGCGTGCACGCGCCCAAACGTTCAGCCGATTGTGTGTTAACCAATGAGGCAGAATTCGCAAAGCCATTCGCGCACACCACCCGCCGGTCTTGAATAGCATCGGACTGCCCAGCAGCACCCGACCAAACTTCATACCGACACGCTTGCTAAGCGGAATCAGATTGCGCTCTGCCAACTCACCTCGCCATGCTAACAACTGATGGTGCAGCGGGATCTTCACTGGACAAACGTCAGTGCATGATCCACACAATGTGCAAGCGTAAGGCAACGAACTATGAGCCGCTGCATCATTGGCTGGACTAAGCACGCTGCCGATAGGACCAGGCACCGTCGCTGCGTAACTGTGTCCACCACTACGTCTGTAAACAGGGCAAGTATTCATGCACGCACCGCAGCGAATGCACTGCAACGATTCCTGAAAGGTGGGACTTGCACGAATATCGCTTCGGCCATTGTCCACCAACACAATGTGCATCTGCCCACCAGCGCGCGGTCCGTGAAAATGCGATGTATAAGCTGTGATCGGTTGGCCAGTTGCACTTCGCGCCAGCAACCGAGTGAACACCGCCAAGTCGACCAACCGTGGGACGAATTTCTCAATGCCCATGCAAGCGATATGAATGGGTGGTAGAGACACACCCAAGTCCGCGTTGCCTTCGTTGGTGCATACTACAAATCCACCGGTCTCGGCGATCGCAAAGTTAACACCTGTGATACCAGCCTGCGCTCCAAGGAATCGCTTGCGCAAGTGATGCCGCGCCTCATGAGCCAGGTAGGTTGGATCGGAGGCACCTTTCCTGGTTCCGATGTGTTTGTGCATCGTCTCGCCGACTTCTTCCTTTTTGATATGGATCGCCGGAAGCACGATGTGACTGGGCGTCTCTTCACGCAACTGCACCAACCACTCGCCAAGATCTGTATCGACAACTTCTAAACCGCGAGACTGCAAGTATGGATTGAGGTGGCATTCCTCTGTCAACATCGACTTGCTCTTAACAACTCGCTTCACCTGATTCGACTTCAGAATCTCATAAACAATTTCATTGTGCTCTTTCGCATCAGCGGCCCAGTGCACCACCGCACCCAGGGCGGTCGCGTTGCGTTCGAACTCTTCAAGGTAGTCAGGCAAGTTCGCGAGCGTATGCATTTTGATCTGCGCCGCCAATTCCCGTAGACGCTCCCATTCGGGCAGCGACTTGGCCATGCGGTCTCGTTTCTGACGCACGAACCAAAGTGCTCCGTCATGCCAATGAGCTCGTTCTTCATTTCGAGCAAATCCATCGGCCAGTCGAGCGTGATCGGTTTCAGTGGCATGCATCAGCGAGGATCCTGTGCGCGGTCGAGTCTGACATTGTTAGTTGAGTCCCTCCATTTTAGCGCGGATGTCCAGTTTTAAGAAGGCAATCTTCCGCTTTTGCTGGCGAAATCACGCTCTAACCCAAGTCCCCAACCACTTTGCGGAGGCCGATTTGGATTTTGCGACTACAATTGGAACTCCAATTCCGTTTACTTTGCGAACTGCCATGCCCTCGAATCGACCCCGTCGTCACTCCAATCGCCCCCGACGACCAAGCTTTAACGACGATCAGCCGCCCGTTGCCAAACCAGTTTGTCCGCCAAGTAACAGCCGCCTTGCATCGGTCTACCTCAGCAAACCGACTTCGCACCCGACCGTTTATCGCAAACGAATCAAGCAAGTTATCGGAAAACCCGAGGTCGGCGACTGGGTTAGT
The DNA here is from genome assembly GCA_031412515.1 of Planctomycetia bacterium. Classification (GTDB taxonomy): domain Bacteria; phylum Planctomycetota; class Planctomycetia; order Pirellulales; family Pirellulaceae; genus Aureliella. The sequence continues at coordinate 2,127 of JANODD010000295.1, forward strand.
CTGTACCACCAAGAGCTCGACGATCAAGAACCGATACTCTTTGCCTACGGTCTGTTTAATCCCAAGTCTGAAATTGCAGTTCGCGTTCTACGGTTTTCCGATCAACTGCCCGATGATGCCTTCATTGATCAGTTGCTCGATCGGGCGATTCAATTGCGAGTTGAAACACTGCGACTGAACGACGTAACAGACAGTTATCGATTGATCCACGCCGAAGCCGATGGATTGCCCGGACTTGTCGTCGACCGTTACGGCGATTGTTTGAGTGCCGAGATTTTTGGCATCGCGATGGCCCAGCGTGCCGAAGCGATCCTTGAGCGACTGCAAGCCAAACTTGGAACAAAACATTGGCTGATCCAGCCCAGCCCTTATTTGCAAAGCCAAGAGGGTTTCACAACAGCGGCCCGCAACAGCCCTGGATTACCACCGCAAGTAACGATCACCGAACACGGTACGAAGTTCAAAGTTCATTTCGGTACCGGTCATAAGACAGGCTTCTTCTGCGATCAACGCGACAATCGACTGAAGCTCGCGGAGTTCTGCAGCGGTCGTTCGGTGCTCGACGTCTGCTGCTATACCGGCGGTTTCGCTGTTCAAGCTGCCAAGCTCGGTGGTGCAACGGATGTGACGGGCATTGATCTCGATGAAGAACCACTTGCAACTGCAAAACAGAATGCGGCGCTAAACGATGTGAAAGTCAAATTCACTCAGGCCGACGCGTTCGCTTATATGCGCGACATGCTGCGTTCGGGCAAGCAATATGATGTCGTAGTGCTTGACCCACCGAAGTTGATTCGTAACCGAGCTGAAATCGAAGACGGCTCACGCAAGCACTTTGACCTCAATCGCTTGGCGATGCAGATCGTCAAACCTGGTGGGTTGATGCTCACCTGTTCTTGCGCGGGCCTGTTGCCAGAATCCGAGTTTATGCGAATCGTTCGATCTGCCTGTCGATCCGCGTTTGCCGAAGCGCCACGCAACATGCAGATTCTTTCCAAAGCCGGAGCCGCGGCCTGCCATCCCGTATCAGCGAATTGTCCAGAAACCGAATATCTCAAAGCGATGTGGATTCGACTGTGATATGTTGGTCTACTTTGCCCGTGGGGCCTCCATAGTGCGCCGTGGGTCGCTTCTGCCGGAGGCGACCATTCTCGTTGAACGCCATTTCACTTTGAATTCAAGTCGCACTCGGTTCAGAGAAGTTTTCGAGTAGGAGGACGAGTACCGCAAAGCCTGAGTACGAGTAGGAAAAGACCGGCAAGAGCAGGAAATGACTGGGGTTGCGAAACTTCGCGCCGGAAGCCATTCTTTAGAGCGCTGGCTTCCACTTTGCGAGCCCACTTACACGCGTCCAACAACGGCTGAACAAGATGGCGACAACTGATCCCCTAACTCGACAACCGCTTGACCTTGAAATCAAGGACGCGCAACTGATTTTCAAAACCGCTTGGGAAGAATTGCAAGACGAGGTCGGACGAGTCAATTTGCGTTTTCCCAAAGAGCTAATATTGCTCGGCGGAGCACCCGGAGCCGGTAAAGGCACCCATACACAGTTCGTCATGCAAGCCCGCGGGCTAACTTGCAAACCGATCGTCGTCAGCGATCTACTAGTCAGTCCCGAGGCGCTCCGCATCAAAGACCAAGGTGGCATGGTTGGCGATAAGGAAGTCATCGGGATCCTTTTGCGACGAATGCTCGAAGAAGAGTTTCGTGACGGTGTAGTACTAGACGGGTTTCCACGAACTCGAGTTCAAGTTGAATGTTTGAAATTGCTCGTCGACAAAATCATGGAACTCCACAACGAATTTAGCGACACGAAATTTGCAATTAACTTTCGTCGCCCCACGATTCACGCCATGGTTCTATTTGTTACCGAAAAGACGAGCATCAAACGCCAGCTACTACGCGGTTGGCAAATCGCAGAACACAATCGCGAAGTTGAAGAGACCGGTGTCGGCATGGTGCTGCCACTGCGGAATACTGACCTCAGCGAAGAGGCCGCTCGGCGCCGCTATCGCGTCTTTAAAGAACAGACTTGGGATGCCCTTCAGTCATTGAAAGAGATCTATCACTATCACTTCATCAACGCCGAAGGAGGCATTGATGAAGTTGAAGCGAACATCTTACGCGAGTTGCAATACCAAAGTTCGCTGGAGTTGCATGAACGAACGCATGATCGTTTGCGACCACTGCCGATCGCCGAAGATATCGTCCTGCACGCTCGCCAACATCTGGTCAATCGACTTGACAGTTACGAGCTGGAACACACGGATTTGTTCTTGCGTGTCGTGAACGTGATCAGTGAAAAGTTTATTCCCATCATTGTTCGCCACGCCTTGTCTGGCCGCGCGCACGTTAATTCCGAGGACTCGCTATTCCATCAGCCGCTTGCGCTTTCGATGCTGATTGATATTTTTTCCGAACGGGGTTTTCACGCCACAGTGGATAAACATATTCAAGAAATTCCAGAGCGCATCGATCTTCAAACTGGCGCTATCGAGCGCCGCGAAAAAATCGTTTACCGGGTCGAAGTCAACTTCAAAGGCTCTGAAATCCGCCGCGGCTAGGACACTTTAGTGTTGCGCATTCTGGGTTTTGTGTGCCACTGGTTTGCCAGTGTATCGAAGCTGATAAGCTCGAGAAACTAGTACCATGCCGATGCCTGGGCGGTTCGCACAATAGTCACCGAAGTAATAATCGTCGCACATCAAGCCGCTCAAGATACCGTTACCAACCTAAGCAGTACAAAGCCAGTGGCACACTTGACGATCACAATAACACCAGTCGACTGGCCCCCTTTGGCATATCAAAACAAACCGTCAGCGTTTTTTCGCTTCGATAATACGTGTTGGCAGTCAATAATGCTCGCGTTGCAACGGGTCGAAGTTCTTTCTTATTTTCCGCCTGCTCATGCACAATTTTTCCAGTCGCGTTTGCCGACTCGATCTGCAACGTAAAATCACTGCATGCGTACGGCGCTACCAGGTGCACAGCCGGACCAACAACTTCGATCTTGGTAAACTCTTTTGCCGTCCAGTAACGACCGATTTCACTGATCTTCATCCATCGGGTTTCATTCTTAAAGCGCTGCTCCAGCGCCATAACCACTTTTTGAAACTGCTTATAACCGGTTTGTAAGCCGTTGCAATAAAGGCCTGGCCAATGACAGAGCATGACCGCTGGTACGCGACGTTCAATCAGTTCGACCATGCGACCTTCACTCGCGTCGTCGTTGCAGTACAAGTGGCCTTGGCTTTCAACAACTCCATCCCACCCTCCAAACCAGTCTCCCGTTCCAGCCGGTACGTTAACGGTCAGCGTCGGATTATCCGTATTCGCGTCCCGTACATTCTCAAATTTCGGAAACACGCTTTCCTCACCCAACGAGACATATTTAAAATAATGCGGTAGATCCGTTCCATAAACGTCGCGCACCGCTTCAAACACGGCTTGAGGTAGCTTCTGCTTGACCTTGTTGCCAAACCCACCGGGTGTTGTGATACCCTCACACGGCAAGTCACAGTTCTTTAGTATTCGCAGTGCATAGGCCAAATACTCGGTCAGTTGATCTACGCTGATGTCCGTTTGCGGGAAGGAGTTTTCCATCGTGGCAGCAGAGATCTCTGGGTGAGGCCTGCCCGTCTTTAGATCAATGACGCGCGTATGCGTAATCATTTCCGGGTGAATATCCCATCGCGGAACCATTAACTCGCGGACCAACTGCAAGCTGTCCTGTAGCTCTTTGCGTGACCAACCAGGCAGTTCGCGATCCATCCAACCGACACATGCAGGATAAGGCACAATACTATACTTGCCCCGCACATCATGCTCGGCGCACCACGTGCCGAAGTCGCGAACAAAACTATCTGGGATCTCCGATGGCCAGTCGCGCCACGGCTTTTTATATTCGTCGCGATCCGGTAAAGCGGTCGCAAACTGAGGCATACAGAACTTGCCCATGTTCACCAAGCAAGTCGAATCGTCGATGATGAACGACAACGGCACTCGACCACGCGGCAAATCCACCGTGACTTTCGTTTTGGTAACCTGCGTCTCTTGCGCATTCGAAGAGCCGGAAAGAGCCCCAGCCGTCAGTCCAGTTGCGGCTGCAAGTGCAGCCGCAGTTGACACTTGCGTAAACTCGCGACGATTGAGCATCTGCATTCTCCAAACCTTACTAGTGATTTTTTAGACGTATTATTTTTCTGCCCGGCAATTTTTCTGCCCGCTTTTCCCGGTCAGCTTCAATACTCATTCTAGTCTATTGCCGACGGCGTGAAGACATTGGAGGCAGTGCGGCAAACAGGCACCAGCCGATATCCTTTTTGACGAACAATGGATAACACCAGCGCGGTGAAAAGTCCCGTAAAGAAAATGTGTAAAACGATGATGAGAACCATGATTTGGTAAGGTCGAGCGAGACCCATCCAATTCAGTGAAGCGAAAAGCAAGCAGGTAAATAGCCCAAAGAACATCCATACCACCCGGCTTTGTTTCCACAAGCCTAAACAGTTCGTCGCGATCACGATGTTCAAGACGGACAACACAATGGCGACGGCAGTGACGAGCATGAGAGCGTTTGCGTTGGTCCAATCACCTCCAGAGTTCCGGACTGCCATCGAAAGTGCAGCAACGAACAGGCTGACAAAAATCCATTCACGGATACTTGAACGCTGTTCTCGCACTACGCTAGATATTCGTGAAACTATCGATCGACGTTCCGGGTCGATGTAAAGCCTCTCGCCGGTATCGGTGGTACTCGCCACGCTTCGTCCGATATAAATCTCGTAGCCTGATGCAATCAACTTCTGCAAATCGTCCGCTAGACCTAGCTCTCGCAGATAGGCCCGCAACTGCGCGTGGCTCCAGCACCGAGACTGCTGTTGATCGAATAGCTGAAACCACTCATCGATGGACTTTCCGGTGACTCGGTCCAATTCTTCGCGACCGACTTCTCGCGTCAAACTGAGCCATCGAAAATCAATCCACCGCAGCGTGGCAGTCGACGCTGCGACGATGGTAGTACCGATAATTACCGGGCCGGTTAAGGGCGTTCGGAAAAAGCTACTTATAAGACTTCCCAAAAGATAGGCGCACGCTAGAAACGCAAAGGTGCGAAGGGCAATATGCCATTTGCCAAACGCCAACCAGAAGGCAAGTGAACAGCAAGCCGCAAAGTATACGGCGCCGAACATAAGTAAAACTATGATGATGATTGTCATGGGCTGTGCTTAGGATCTTCTGAGGGCAAAACGCGTGTTTTCCGCCGGGGCAAGCCCGAACGGAGATCCAGAGCACCTCTCTTTCTTTGTAGTTACCCACTTGTCGCTCCGCCCGGGCAAGCCGGACGGAAGCCATTGCAGAATAATTATACCAAAACAGGCTTCCCCACGGGCTTTTCGTACCGGCTTCCGATCGGGCTTGCACCGGCGGAGCAAACAAGTGAGCAGCTACATGAAACGATTCGAGCAATGGGCTTCCGCCCGGGCTTGCCCCGGCGGAGCCCGCAAGTGAGCAGCTACAAAAACAATTGGCTATGATATTCTCTAATTCTAAACCAAAGAATCTCCGTCGGGTTTATCCCGGCGGAATCGGCGAGTGAGGCAGAAATGGATCCCATTTACACTCCAGAAAACACTAATGCCGCATATCAGTTGAACTGGTCGCTATCGCTTTTCGGTAAATGCAAATTGCCCGATCAAGCAGCTTGGTCCGAAGAGCTACAAGCCGCTACCGAAAAAGATAATGTTCGCATTCTTTCGATTTTAACACGCACAGAAAATGTTCTCCAGTTCTTCGTTAGTACACGCCCCACGATTTCTCCGTCGGATGTTGTGCGAAGTGTCAAAGGCCGACTGCAATATCTCATTCGTGATCAAATCCCAAAAGCCTTCCGCCGCAACTACCACGTACAAAGTGTCGGCGAGGTGAACTCAAAAGTCTTAGACCAATATGTCGCAGGTCAAACGGCAAAACACCCGATGGCTGATCCTAAAGTCCAAGCTTGTTTAGCAGCCTATCAATTCCAAGACGCTGATATTGATCTGTCGCAATGTAGTATTGGGACTCACGGGCAATATTTGAATTCGCTACAGATCGTGCTGGAAAATGCTCACGGCTGGAATGAGATTCGTGAAATTCAGCTGGAGCGGATGCGAGATATTATCGTTGGTGCGGCACGCAAAAAGTCGTGGCAGTTGGCACGAATAGGATTGCTTGCAAATCATATTCATATTCTGCTTGGTGCTGCTGCAACAGAATCATCAGAGTTAGTGGCGCTGTCGTTGATGAATAACATCGCCTATGTTTATGACATGAAGCCGATTCTTAGGTTTAGTTACTATTCTGGCACGTTTGGGGGCTATGATCGCGGTGCGATCCGGATGCATCAACGATAGGAGTGCTCTTAGCTCGGGGCGATACTAAATCGCTGATTCCGCCGGGACAAGCCCGAACGGAGATCCAAAGCACCTCTCTTTCTTTGTAGCTACCCACTTGTAGCTCCGCCCGGACAAGCCGGACGGAAGCGATAGTCTTTAGCCCCGCCCGGACAAGCCGGACGGAAGCGATAGTCTTTAGCTCCGCCCGGACAGGCCGGACGGAAGCGATAGTCTTTAGCTCCGCCCGGACAGGCCGGACGGAAGCGGCGGGTTTCGAAAGTCTTTGCGCCGACCACATACGACCATCAATATACGTTAAAGTACTTTTAGCGTTTGGTATTTCAACAACTACTCGGGAGGTGTGCCATGTTTAGAAAGAGACTACTTGCGCGAATTGCTTGTGCCTTGTGCATTTTGAGTTTAAGCTCAGGGGTGGCGTGGGGCCAACGAGGCGGAGGACGCGGACAAGGACCTCGCGCTCGTTTTGAACTCGCGACCCTGAGTGAGGTGCAATCGGAATTGAAGTTGACTGATGATCAAATGAAATTGGCTAAAGATCTGCTCGCGAAACAGCGCGAAAAGCGACAATCGTTTGGACAAGGAAGCGATATGCAAACGATGCGCGCCGAGATGGCAAAGATGAACGCGGAGCTTGATACCGAGTTCATGGCCAAACTGGATGAAAAACAGAACGCTCGCATGCACGGTTTGATCGCTCAAGTCAACGGAGCTGCGGCTTTGATGGACCCTGCAATTTCTAAAGCCCTTGGTGTAACTGACGAGCAAATGAAGAAGCTGAAAGCGACCAACGATACCAACATGACCGCGCGTCGTGAGGCCATGGCAGGATTCCAAGATATGTCGCCAGAACAACGTCAAGAAGCAATGGCGAAGAATACCGAAAAAGAAAACAAGCTCTTGCTTGCCGATGTTGGGGACGACGTGAAGAAAAAGTTCGAGGACTTGAAAGGAACTGCCCTGACTATCGATCAGGCACCATTACGTCAACCTCGTCCAGGCAACTGATGCGACTCAATGGATGCAGCTGCCCTTCGCCCTGTTACGACAGGGGAAGGGCAAATCGGTGAAGTATTAAAGCAAAAGTATGTAGCTGGTTTCGTGAGAAACCGGTAAGCGATCATGTGACTTCTACCTCATCCGGTTTCTTACGAAACCAGCTACCTTTACTCAGGCCTAGTCTTCTATTTCTCGCTTATTTCTTTTGGGTGCGACATGCCCTTCAAAACGGATCGCACCTGGGACTTACCAAGGCATCCTTGGGTCATGCGAATGACTTGGTCCGAGTTACTGTTCGCTCACTCGCCAGTCGATCCGAACATCGTTGCTCCTTTGCTGCCCAGGGGGCTCGCGCTCGATACGCGTGACGGGCAAGCTTGGATTGGCATTGTGCCATTCTTGATGTCAAACGTGGCTCCTAGGTTTAATTTTCCAAGGTCTAACCAAGGACGCTGTTTTCTCGTACGCTGCACGCTTGAAGTTGTTTTCTCGTACGCTGCACGCTTGAATTGGAATACTGGTCATGAACAGCAAACGCTCCGTTCACCCGCGGCTAGCGCCGACGGCTCACTGATTCAGCTGCTCGAATTACAAAGCTAATTAGACACTTCTCGCTGATCGCCACCGAGTTTACTCGGTGGAATCCCGACTTTTGCGGCTAAGTTCGAACGAATAACGCTGCTGCCCGCCCCCACGCGGTCGGTTGCGCGTGGGGGCGGGTGTTACTCGTCATTTTCGCAGTTAGCTAATAAGTCTTCGCCCCACCTAGCAAGCTAGGATGGTGGCGATCAGCGAGAAGTGTCAAAAAATGTACTGTATTATTTTTTGCCCTGACATTTTTTTGCCGACAGCCAACTTTCTTTCTGCGACTTTTGGCAATCACTTTTTGGGCGTATTAAACGCCCGCTCGACTTTGTCGACTGGATCTGTTGAAGTGCCGTGATCGCGCCAAAGCCACCGCATCATTTCAGGCATCATCGCCCCACCTTGCTTTGTGCCGTGCAGTCCGATGCCCCAGGAATAGTTAATGTCGTAGCCCTTCTCAGTCATCGCTTCTACGAGTCGAACATTCTGTTTGAACCAGTCCCACTTTTCGTCATACTGTCCGCCGCGTCTTTGACCGCGATTGTCGTTGCGGCCGTCTTGGAAGAAGACACGAATCGGCTTCTTTTCATTTTCGCGAATGATCTCGGTATAAGCGTGTCCGCCGCGAATGTTGGTGAAACTGCCAACGATGCTGAGCACTTTGTGAAACTGATTAGGTCGGTGCCAAGCCACTGTAAATGCAGCAATGGCGCCCGAGCTGGCCCCGCCTATGCCGTGGTCTTTAGCCTCTTTGGAGATGTTGTACCTTTCGTAAAGCACTGGCATCAGTTCATCGACGACTACTTTGGCGTACTTATCGTCAAGCGAGTTATATTCAGTCGGCCTATTTGTCGCCTTGTCGCCCCAATCGCCTTTAGGTGACGGTTCGGGTTGCTCCGGAGTACGACCAGGATTGATGAATACTCCAATCATGACTGGGATTTCGCGTCGGTGGATCAGATTGTCCATCACGTTCTGAGCTCTCAGATTCCCTTCGGCATGCATAAACGCTTGGCCATCTTGAAAAATCATGAGGCTACAGGGGGCGCTCGGATCGTACTGGGCTGGAACGTAAACCCAAAAGGTGTGCTGCGTGCCGGGATAAGCTTGGCACGGCAAAACTTGCGGATCGGTAATCGTTCCTTTCGGGACTCCTTCTTGAGCCATCGAATCGGGACCAAGTTTATAAAAATCGTCCAGTCCTTGGCCATGCGCCAAGCCGAACGAGTTTACAGAGACAAACAGCACCACGATGTTCAAGAAAGTATGACGAAAGTAGTTCATGGGTAATCTCACAGAGAGGGTATTTAAGTAGCCAAGGCATCCTGCCTGGGTCCGCTTCGTTCAGACCAGCTTAAATTTTGCGTCGAAGGACGCATCGCAGGTTCGCCCCCCACTTTACCTCAGGCAAGATGCCTAGGCTAGTGTCTGTCCGGAAATTAATTCTGGCTTTGAAAATATTGACAAAAAATGAAAAAAGCTCCTTGAAGAGCGAACCTTTTTCAAGGCTCGTGCGTTGAATTTGTTAACAACAAGCAAGTTCACGCAAAAAACTTCAAGG
>JANODD010000296.1:0-16003 GCA_031412515.1 Planctomycetia bacterium
TAATTGAAGAAAACTAAGAAGTATCACGTTCGAGAAATTCTCGATTACGAAGAAACACTAAGGAATGAGTCCGAAGAAGAACGGAGAAGGTGGCTGATGCCAAACCGTTGGTTTTGGCTCAATTAAATCCGTTGGTCACAGAAGCGACCAAATGATGCTCGATACATCTCTTTCTGAATCGTTGTCGTTGCATTAATCTTCAGTTCTCCGGTAACCCGGTTGAAGTGGAGCAGATCATCTTGAAGCGGTTGAAAGCTCAAGATGTCCCGTACTCCATCCACGAGCACATCTTGCAACTGCCAAGGCCGCCCGTGGCTGACTGTCAAATCCAAAGATTCTTCGCACAGGTGCATTGCTGCGATCGTTCCGCGGCCACACCGTTTCGACTCGAAGTATGATCCCACAGCGTTTTCAAAAGATACGCGGGACAGCTCCAGTGGCTCTTGTAAGCTGGGCACGACATCGCTGGCTGACTGAAAGTACGAATAGGTGCGCCGAGCATTGAGAGCCTGCAGACGATGGATCACTTCCACGTGCTCGCGATGACGCAGGATCGCTTCAACAGCAACGTCTGCGGGCATGATTCTCTCATCGTGATGGAATGCATCCGCTAACTCGTCGATCTGATCGAGGAGTGCTTCCATCATCGATTCGCGAGCCAGTTCGTTGACCATGTGAACCGCTCGCATCAATTCGGCGGGTGTTTGACCATCGGGAGCTTTCAGGATTTCGCCCAGAAGCTCGAACTGAAAATCCGTGAGTTTGCCTGCGTGAGGTAGCGTCAGCCCTCGCGAGGCGATGTATTCGTAGTGGGGCGAGAGAAACTTCAATAACCGATCATGTTGGACGGATTTCAGCACTCGCAAGTTGGTAAATCGTTGGTACTTGGCTGTGGTCATGTGATGCTCGAAAAAGTTAGACAATCATGTTTGCTTCCATGGTAAAAATAGGTTTCCAGTGGCTCCGACTAACTGGCAACGCGCCCATTGAGGAAGGGTCGAAGGTGGTTCCACCACCGTGTTCTCCTTTTACTTGCATCCGTTCGTTTCATCCTTCGCTCTGCTCCTGTCGCCCTCCTGACACTCGACCCTGTCCTCAATTTGCAATTGCTAGCATTGCGTTAGGCTGTGACACCTTTGGTCAACATCGCCCAGATATTTTCCATTTCTTCGGGAGTCGCGTCCTCGCAATGTATTCTCAAGAAATTCTGTCGACCTTTGGGCTCCACCTTTACGCGCAATCCTGAGTCGGGTTCAGGCGAGTAGACCCAGGTCTCGGAATCACAAATGGAGACTACTTCAGGCAGGCCAGAGTCGGGGCATCTCTGCGTAAGCAAGTCATCGATTTCACATCCGAGGAATAAGGCGATGTCGTAGGCAAAATCTCGGCCGATCTCGCGAAATTCGCCACGTTCGATGCTTCTCCAATCCTCTTGCAGATCAGATTCCAGGACACAGTCCTCGAGAGTGTATCTGGCGATCTCGCGAAACTTCCGCACTTTGGCCCGATCGAGCTTCGGAGCATCGTTGTTTTCAGTGGTTTTGGTCATTTTTTATGTCTCCAAAAGTTAGTGGTGAGAACCGAAAAAGAATGCCGCCATCTTCCACAGCGTTTTGACACGTCTGGTCACGGCCGGCCGAAAAACTGAAAAAACTTTCTTTCGCGTCTTTTCGAGAGCGGACTTCGCCAGTCGCGGCTTGGCCTGAGTAGTTCAGGGGTAGAGAGCGTTAACCACGCCAGTCCTGAAACCACGCGAACCGTTCGGAGAGCTAGACCTGATGCGACAACCATTTGAAGACGAGTTAACACAGCAACGCGAAACGATCATCGATATCTTGGCCAAGGGTGTCGTGCGTTACTTAACCGTCGATCGATCACCAGACACCCCGCTAAACTCTCCAGATTCTCCCGAGGACGGCTTGAGTTCCTCTCGCACTGATCGCTCTCTGTGACCAGCGGTAAACGCGCCGCGAGAAACGAACACCAAGACCATTAACCACGGAGAGACGTATGAGCCTCAACATCAAGCAGGAGGTTGCGCGCATGAAGAGCATGCCGACCGCTGCACTTCGAGAACACTTCGCGACGGTTTGTCTCGAGCCACCACGCAGTCGTAATCGCGATTGGATGATCAAGAAGATCGCCTGGCGGTTACAAGCAAATGAACAAGGAGGTTTACCGGAGCGTGTCCGACAACGGGCGTTGGCCATGGCCGAAGACGCCGACCTGCGCAAACGTCCGCCCCAATCGTTCGCTGATCAGATATCGCTTGCGTGTGATCAAACGACCGTCATCGACTCTACACGCGATCCTCGTTTGCCGTCTCCCGGAACACAACTGCATAAGACCTATAAGGGTAAGAAGCTCGCGGTCTATGTTGGTGAGAACAACTTTGAGTTCAACGGCACCACGTACGGCACACTGTCCGCCGTAGCGAAAGCGATCTCTGGTTCACACGTCAACGGTTTCACCTTCTTTGGTCTTAAGAGCAAGAAGGAGCCAGCCCAATGATCGACACCAACAGACGTTCCAAGGAGATTCGATGTGCGATCTACACTCGCAAGTCAACGACAGAGGGCTTGGAGCAAGAGTTCAATTCGCTTGACGCCCAGCGGGAATCGTGCTCATCGTACATTGACAGCCAACGCCATGAGGGTTGGGTGGAGATCGACAAGCTATACGATGACGGCGGTTTCACGGGTGGTAATATGGAACGCCCAGCGCTGAAGCAACTGCTAGATGACATCAATGCGGGCCTGATCGATTGCATTGTGGTCTACAAGGTCGATCGACTCAGTCGCTCGCTGATGGACTTTTCACGTATCATGGACACGCTCGATAAGACCGGTGTCTCTTTCGTGTCGGTCACACAGCAGTTCAACACCACATCCAGCATGGGGCGATTGACGCTGAACATTCTGCTTTCGTTCGCGCAGTTTGAACGCGAGATCATCAGCGAACGAACTCGCGACAAGATGTCGGCCGCCAGACGCAAGGGCAAGTACATTGGTGGTCGTCCGCTCTTAGGTTACGACGTCGATCGAGCAACCAAGAAGCTGGTCGTCAATGAGCTGGAAGCAGAACGCGTACGTCAGATCTTCGATATCTATCTTCAGAGCGAGGGGCTCATTGGAACCATCGAAGCGATCCAAGCCCGAGGTTGGCGAGCAAAGAGCTGGGTTACCAAGACTGGCAAGCAACTGGGCGGTGGTCAATTCTATAAAACCACACTCCACGCTTTGTTGACCAATCCGATCTATCTCGGCAAAGTCAGCTATCGCGACGAAATGTACGAAGGCGAGCACCGAGCGATCATCGATCCAGAGATCTTTGCTGCGGTGAAGAAGAAGCTCAATGCCAACCGCGTCAGTTCGGGCGACCGCATCCACGGCAAGTCACCCGGCGTGCTTGCTGGTTTGCTGCGTTGCTCAGCCTGCGATTCCATGATGACGCATTCGACCAGCGGCGGCAGCGGACGTGGCAGCAAGCGATATCGCTATTACGTTTGCAACAAAGCGAAGAAACGCGGCCACAAGACTTGCCCAAGGCCATCATTGCCGGCGGAGGAGGTCGAACGTTTTGTGGTGGCACAACTTCAAACGTTGACCATCGACGAAGACCTACTCAACGAAACCAGCCTTCGCGTTAGTCGAACCATTAACGACAAAGGAGATACGCTTCGGAAAGAGTTGTCCCTACTGAATGAAAGATTGGTCAACCTCGAGCGAGCAATTGACGCCATTTCGATTCCCACTGGCGACGATGCTCGCGAAGCCAAACGCCTCGACTCACTTGCATCGCTCACCGAGCAACAGACTCGCGACCTGCGCCGACGCAACGATTTGCAAGAGCAGCTCGTGAAGATCCAAGCCAGCACTCCCGATCGAAAGACGATTCGAAAGGCAATCAAGAATCTCGAAGGCCTATGGGAGCATCTAACAATGGGCGAGCGCAGCCGACTGATGTCCCAGTTGGTAGCCCGCATCGACCACGATCCAGCAGACAGCACCTTGTCAATTACGCTTAGCCCGCTGGGGCTGAAGTCATTTGCCACCCAGAATCCCGACAAAGAAGAAAGCGTTAAGTCATGAGCCACATCAAGATCCAGTTCGAAACGAACTCATCGGCCCACGGTCGACAACGCGTTGGTGCGCCCAAGCCTAAGAAGTCAAACGCGCCAGCCAAGCTTCCTCACATCACCAAGCTAATGGCCTTGGCCATTCGACTGGAACATTTACTCGCCACCGGACAAGTGAAAGACCAAGCCGAGATCGCCCGTACCGCCGGCATCACCCGGGCCCGCGTAACGCAGATCATCAACCTCACCCAGCTCGCCCCTGACATCCAAGAAGCGATCCTCAACCTTGAACCCACCACCGACCACGTCCCCCGTTTCCGCGAACGCGAAGTGCGAACAATTGCGATCCTGCCGAACTGGGAAAAGCAGCGGTTAATGTGGAAGCAACTCGTCAAACGAACTGCAGAGGGCCAGTCGTCAGTGAAGCAGAGTAAGCTGCTTTCATAAGATTCAACAGAGGGGTTGCTGACAACCGAATCTTAGAAGACTTATCCAGGATGGATCGAACTTATCGTCGTCGGAAGTAAGAGAGTCAAGAGAATAAGCATCGATGTTTTCGCCTCAATGGAAAGAGCTCTGAGAGAACCAAAATGGCATCCCCAGAAAAGACTGAAGTCTGAAAATCAGAACTCAGACATGAGGACGATAGATTCACGCAGAAGATAGATTCACGCACCAGATTGGTTTAATCTTTCCGAGTGTAAATGCCAAAGAAGAATTGCTGGGGCTTACCTGTTGGCGTAGTGTGCAGATACTCGCTGCATTTTATCGGTTCGAACGATGCTCCTAGCTCAGCATGCATCGTCGCTGCGTCGTATTGGCAGATCGGAAGACCGCTGCACTTTTCCGGGCCACCTTTAGCAAACGTTGCGACAATGAAATGACCGCCGATTGGCAGAGATCGCTTCAGCAATTTCATATAGCGTTCTCGGTCGTCTGGTTGGGTGATGAAATGAAACACGGCTCGGTCGTGCCAGATGTCGAACTCGCCCAGCGACTCCGCTTGGGTAACGTCGGCAACCATCCAATCCACTTGCGCCGCTCGTTCGCCTAGTCGAGCTTTGGTCGCTTCGATGGCGGCGCTGGAAATATCCAACACAGCCACCTGCTTGAATCCCGAGTCGAGCAGACGATCGACGAGAAAGGATTGCCCGCCACCCACATCGATGACTCGGCCACGCTTTTCGCCTGCAGCATTGAGGATCAAGTCCAGCGATTGTTTCGGGTCAGGCTCGTACCAACTGACATCGGTTGAGTTCTTCGTCTGGTAGACGTTTTCCCAGTGCGCTGTCTTGTCCATAAAAATCCCTGCTTGTGTGAGTCATAAGAGGCAGTAAGATTGTATTCGGATATGCGAATACAACAACCCGGAGAAAGATCTTGACGGAGATCGACACGAAATCAGCCACCGTGCTGCTGCGAGCCTTTGCGCACCCCACGCGACTGGCCATTCTGCAAGAGCTTTCGAAAGGTCCAAAGTGTGTGACCGACCTCGAAGACCTGCTACCCGCACGACAAGCGAACCTATCCCAGCACTTAGCGTTACTAAGGCACACGCAGTTGGTCGACTTCGCGCAAGACGCCCAAACGCGTTGTTACTATCTCGCCAGACCAAAGTTGACGGGACTATTGCTCGAGGAACTCGCACGCAACGAAGTCCCAGTGTCGAAATCAACGGAGCAAATCAAAGCCGAGAAAGCCAAGCTCGAAACCAAACAAGCCGCGATGACGAAAAAACAGGTGCAAGCGAGCAAACGTACGGCGAGAGCGCGAGGATGAACAAGCCAATCTATCTGGATTACAACGCGACCACTCCACTTTCAAAGTTGGTCAAAGCCGAGCTGGTGAGACTGCTTCAACTCGATCTCGGAAATCCATCCAGCCGTCACTGGGCAGGTGCGACCGCGGCCGAGATCGTCGAGCTATCGAGGATTCGCATCGCCTCGCTCATTGGTTGCGATCCTACCGAGATCATCTTCACATCGGGCGGTACCGAAGCCAATAACCACGCAATTAAGGGAGTGTACTTCGCAAACCGTCATCGACTGAAACAGCCGCACTTCATCATCAGTTCCGTCGAGCACCCCGCTGTCACAGAGCCGCTGAGATTTCTTGAAACCCTTGGGGCTCGCGTGACTCGAGTGCCCGTTGATGAATATGGCCTTGTCGATCCTACCGATGTACAACGAGCGATCGAGCCAGAGACCGTTCTCATTTCGATCATGCTTGCCAACAACGAAGTGGGAACGATTCAGCCTATTGAAGAGATCGCAGCCATCGCCCGTGAACATGAGATTCTTCTTCACACCGATGCTGCCCAAGCCGTCGGCAAGATTGCGGTTGACGTTGAATCAATGGGCGTTGACATGCTGTCGATCGCCGGGCACAAGCTCTATGCTCCGCAGGGCATTGGCTTGTTGTACGTTCGAGAAGGAATTGAGCTAACACCTTTCATGCATGGCGCTGGGCACGAAGGCGGCCGACGCGCAGGAACCGAAAACATCCTCGAGATCGCCGCTCTTGGAGTCGCTTGCCAAGAAGCAGCCGATTGGGTTGACGATACTCGAATCGAAAAGCTGCGTGATTATTTTTGGCAGAGACTGCAGGACGAATTCGGCGAGCGAGTCCATTTGAACGGACATCCCATGAAACGGCTGCCCAATACGCTGAATATTAGCTTCGACGGCATCGCTGGGTACGACCTGCTGGCACAGTTGCCGTTCTTAGCAGCATCCACTGGTTCCGCCTGCCACGCCGGTAAACAGCATCTAAGCCCGGTCTTGTCCACTATGGGGCTGAGCTCAGAAAGGTGTTTGGGTGCGGTGCGTTTCAGCCTGGGCAGATCGAGCTCTAAAGAAGAGATCGATATGGTAGTGCCAGCCGTAGGTAAACGATTATGTCTATGAAAATACTGCTTCATTTCATTTGGTCTATATTCATCCTGACTGGCACTAGCCTCGGCTACGCGGTTGCCATCGCTCAGGAGAAGGTGATCGACGAGGACGCAGTCGCAGCAAGTAGCTCGGGGTCAATCACGCTCAACGACGGAACACGACAGGACTTCGAGCAGCTTGAGTTCCCTTCCGGCGTTCGTCGGATTTATCTTCGCAATTGCGACATCGACGATAGTTCATTGAAGCGGCTAACAGGTCTAACGCAGTTGCAGTATCTATCGCTTGAAGGCTCGAAGATTAATGGTGAAGGACTCGCTGTCTTAAAGTTTTTACCTTCGTTGAAGTCTCTTTCGCTCAGCGGCACCAAAATTACAGACGAGTCGCTTAAGCATCTTCTTGGCCTAAAAAAGCTGACTATTCTTCTGCTCAATGATACAAACGTGAGCGATGAAGGCGCTGAAACGTTGGCTTTGCTAACTCGACTGGAGTGGCTTTACCTCAATCGCACCAAAGTCTCGGACGCATCGATGCAGAATTTCGGCGATCTGCGACAACTCAAATTCTTATCGCTTCTCGGCACTTCCATCACTGACTCTGGAGTAGCCGACCTTCACGCACTGGTTCCAAGTGTCAGAGTTCGTCGCTAGCATTAAAGGTGCGAAATCCCTAGTCGAGTACGTTGGTGCCGTACCATACTAATTCACTGAAACGATCCACCGCTTGTTGCGAAGTCCAGGCGATACCGCGCAGCAGCAATATTCGAAAGAGCGGGTCATCGAAGGTTGTTGAATAGTGTCCGGGGATCGAAACGAAGACACGGCCGCGATTTCGTTCTAGCGTCCAAAACTGCGGATGGAGCTCACCTTCTTCGCTCGCCGTCCCAAGTACGCGAATCTTCTTCGGATCACCATGCAGATTCCAATAGCTTTCATCGTGTAACAACAGCTTGTCAAAGCCCAGCGTAATGGCATGAGCGTCAGTCGCGTTGAACAATAATTCAACATCTCCATGTCGATACTTAGTCGTCGCCGAGTGAGAGGCGAGACCGATCTGTTCGGCAAAGGATGGTGCATGTTTCCCGGCTTCCACGGCCCAGTGGATAAAAACCAAGCCACCTCCTTTAGCCAAATGACGGTCGATAGCGCCTGCCCTCTCGGGAGTCCACTGCCCTTTTTGAAAGAATACGACGGTATTGGCGGCTTCCCATTGTTCGTCTTTAGGCCAGTCCATCGCCGTGTCAATCTTCACCCCGTCAGCGGCGGCCATCAGATGACTCCACATCCGAAGCCAAGCCGGATAATCATGTTCGCCGGGACCATGATCTTTCTTACCGGCCACCAACAGAATATTCAACGGCTTTAGCGCAGCCGTTTCGGAACCGACTTGCATCGTTTCCTTTTCGGATTGCTTGGCCGTTCCAAGAATGGATTCGATTTCGCTTCTTCGGCGTATCGGCGGTTTAAATGCATTCACGTCCGTGGGCATGTGCGGTGGCGGAAGCAAGAGGAACGCCATCAAGTCGTCAACTTGTGCTTGAGTCAGCTTTTCTATCACTCCGTCTGGCATTACTGAGAGCGTGGATGGTTTCATTTCGTCGATCTCGTCTCGCCGAAAATGCGTCGTCTTTGCTTCTCGATCACTGAGCGAGTATTGCTCTCCTTCGCTGCGTAGAGCACCGACTAAAACGCGCGCATCATGTAAGAGCACGGAATAAGTAATGTAGTCGGGATTGATTGCGAAGCTCGGCTTCACGATGTCTCGCAAAACCGATTCGTAGTCACGATGGATAACATTCGAAAGATCAGGGCCAATGGCGTTCCCCTTTCCGTTTACCGCATGACACTTCGAGCACCCAGCTTGCTCGCCGTAAAAAAGCTGTCGACCGCGTCCCCAATTGGCATCGGCAAGTTGGGGAATCAATGCATCCACAGCCTTTGTCTCGTCCGACGATTCCATTTCTGCCCAAGGCAGCAAAAACCGATCGAGATGCAATGGCCCACGACGAATGTTTTCATTCGAAAGCTTGGCTAACCAATCAACATTCAACAGGTTAGTTCCGACGCCAGTTTCGCATCGCAATACAAAGGGCACTGCACGAGTTGAGCGTGAAGGCAATATTGACTGTCCGACGTAAATCTCTGCCTGTTTAGCTGCTGGTCTTAAATCGCCAACCGAAGTACCCCACGAAAATGGACTCGAACTTTTTAAAGAAAATGAAGACTCCGCAATGAACTGATCTTCTTCGGGTGGATAGTCGAGAGCCGAGCCGGGTTGGACACTCGGATAAAAAAGCCCTCTCGCGTCGAGTTGCATCGACATCGTCAAGACACCTGGCTGTTCGAGTCGTTTCCAAAGCTCTTCCGGATGGCGTTGTCCTAGCGTTAGTTTCTTCGCCAAATCGAAATTGGGATGTGGTAGCCAACCTTGCCAATCTGAAATCGAAGAATCCTTAGAACGCCATTCCACCTGAACGCCTTGCAATGAATAAGCCAGATCGATGGCCGGTAGTTGTGGAATAGCCGACGCTTGCGGACTTTGAGCCTCACGACTAAGTCCAGGAAGACTCAACGCATATTGAACAGCTTTGCGATGACGCTCCGTTTGAAAGATCAAAGTGCGCTGGTCAGGAGTAATGCCGACAGAGTGAATCGGAAGCGACTCACGGGGCGTAGCTTGCTGCAATTTCGTTACGGCATAGCCCGGGCGGATCGTTTCCAGTCGATCGGCTGCCGATACGTATTCCCCAAACTCAATCGACGTCTTTTTCTTCAATTCCTTGAGAGTTTGCAAATCGATTGCCTGATCGAATTCAACGCGGATCTCGCGTTGTGCAGATGACCAAATCGCGATCGGCTGCCCCTGTTGCGAATCGCGATACCGCAGCTTGAAAATCTTACCAAGCCCCGAAGGTCCCGAGCCCCAATCCGGGCCACCGCTGTGACACGCGACTAGCAAATCACCTTGGGGTGACAAGCAACAATCAACTGTGAGCATTCCTAAACAGGCGATCAACTGATTGGTCGCGACATATTCGCTGTCGTTGGTCCGCAGCAACCGAGTTCGGTAAATCTTTCCACGCGATTGCCCACATACAAACAGATCGCCAAACCAATTCGGAGGACCAAATGTTGGACCATCGGCCTTCGTTGGTAAATTAAAAGCAAGACCACAGGCAGATTGATGCTGTGGTCGGTAGTCAAATAGGCTTGGTTCATCGAAAACGTTTGGCAAATGCTTGGGATGACGAGGTGGAAAACCGTAATGTCGGTCCGGTTTGATATGAAGGAGTTCATCGAACGGATTGCCATTTGGTAGCCAAGTCGCACCTTCTTGGTCGGTTGCGAACAGCTCATGATGCTCATCAAATCCGAGTCCGATCGTGAAGCGAACTCCCGTACAAACGGTATGTCTTTCAGATAAATCCGGCGAGATCCGCTGAATGGTTCCTCGTTCGGTGTTGAGGTTGAACTGGGACTTGCCGTTCTCGTCCAGTTGATACGCTTTGTTGTAGTCCTTAACACCAATGCCAAAGTAGATTGCACCATCGACGGGCGAAATCGCAACCCCGATCGCATCGACGTTTTGCGGTATTTCAACCCAGCCGGAAGCGATGACACGCTCCTCTTCAGCAATATCATCACCATCCATATCGAGAATCGCAGAGACCTTCCCTTTGGACGCAACAACGACTCCTCGACCAGTAACTTTCCCCTCGCGAACGCTCGCCGATAACAGTGCATGATGCTCGGGGATAACTGCCATCCCAATCGGGCCTCGCAATCGCCCCGAATTCTCGAAGAAACGATGAGCCGTATCTTCCAATCCATCAGCATCGCCGTCACTTAGCAGCCAAATATCTCCGTTATATCCAAGGGCATACAGCTTCCCGTCGATACGATACCGAAGGTTGTTGACATTCTTTAGTTCGATCGGCAACTCGTGGGCAATGAAGCCCGGCACGAGCATCTGCACGAGCGGCGGCTCATCCGCCACCATCTGTGACGGCATACAAGAAACGCACGAAAGTATGGTGAGCCAAGTAATTGCAATTGATCGATTCATGGAATGTCCGAATACACGGCCAATCAAACAAAGTTCCTAACAAATGGAAATGGGCTGTGAGGATTCTACCGAAACTGGCTGTATTGGTATTTGCTTACTGACCGCTCGTTGTGGTTTTTGTCGTTCGCCATCCGCTTCCTTTAACGCCGCTCCGTTGGAGTCACCTTTCGCTGTTGTTGGAATCAGCCTCAAACTCTCTAGCCACTGTCGCGGTGTTACTCTCTACAAGCACCAATTCTGTTAACCCGCCTGCCCCCGTTAACCGAGAGAGTTCGAGAGATTCGGCTATCCTGGTCGGGGTGGGGACCAGGAAACGGGCGATTCGGGACGTTGACCTGGCAGGAAGAGACGAACGGTTCGAGGCCTCGGTTAACAAGAAACCCGCAAAAACCACGGATTTAAACGAAAAAAGCCGAAGTAGAGACCTCGGCTTTCTGCGTTAACTAAACCAGAACAGTTTCGAGACTGTTCTGAAAGGCTCCTCCGGCAGGACTCGAACCTGCGACCCGGCGATTAACAGTCGCCTGCTCTACCAACTGAGCTACAGAGGATCAATAAAAAGTGGAACCGGGCAGAAGGACTGACGAACCAGAATAGGCCCGCCGCAATATAAAGCATCTGTCGGTTCCAATAATGCGACCAAATTACCGTTTTGTGCCCAATTACGCAATACCGCTGCCTTATCAGGTCTGGGTAAGTTAATCAGACAATTTCGTAGCCGGATTTGGTCTCGCAACCGAGACTTTCTGCCGGTTTGCTTGACAATCGGATAGATGCTTCAGTTTTACGCCCATCTGAAAGTTTAGCCCGGATTTAGACTCATTGCACGGGAAAACGGGCCGAATCGTAGCTCAGTTTATGTTTGCAAACCCCTACGATCGAAAGAACCGGTATAGAAATGGCTGGTAGCGATGGCGTTGGAACGTTCGCGGGGATGAAGTTCACGACGTTTTATAGACAGGTCGATGCTAGCGAGGTTGTGGGAATACTCCGTGGCCCCGTTTTGGAAAACTCGAATGCTAGAATCGATCCAATTACCTATTCTGGTCGGCGCGTTGGTGGTCATGAGCTGGGCTGTCGTGCGATTGAGCTCAATAAAGGCGAACTCGAAGACTAAGCCAACTGCAGATTCGGTAAACGTTCCGGCGGAAGTGGTTCGCTGGCAAGCGGATTTAAAACGGCTTTCGCAGGAATTGCAGCAAGAGCTGGATGAGAAAATGGCGGCCGTGGCGGCGCTGTCGGAGGCTTATGTGCAAGCTTCGGAGCGGTTGAGTGACTTGGTTTTGCGAGCTGAGGAGGTGGGGGTTCAGTTGGAAGAAGTGGTAGGGGAGCAAGAGGAACAGAAGCGGTTGAGTGCTTAGGTAGATTGTTGATTGAGAGAACTTGTAAGTTGAAGACTTGTTGTAGGGCACCCAGGCAGGATGCCTAGGCTACGAGGGAGAAGACTTTTTGGGGTTCACTCAGGCAAGATGCCTAGGTTACGGGGGACAGGACTGAACCGGGCTGTTTACAATGTTGTCTTTGGCGAGAGCTTGGAAATTTGACAACGCGAGCACTTCATGATTCTGGTTCTGGATAACTACGATTCGTTCACTTATAACCTCGTGCAACGGTTGGGCGAAATCGATCCGAGCGTCGATATTCGAGTTATTCGTAACGATAAAATCACGGTCGATGAGATTCGCACGCTCAAGCCGGACCGGATTCTGATTTCGCCCGGGCCCTGCTCGCCGTCGGAAGCTGGTATTAGTGTGCCGATCGTGAAGCAACTAGCGGGCGAGTTTCCGATTCTTGGCGTGTGCTTGGGGCATCAGTCGATTGGTCAGGCCCTAGGAGGCAAGATTGTTCGTGCGCCGGAGTTGATGCACGGGAAAACAGATCGTATCTCGCACGATAATCGCGGCTTTTTCGAAGGCCTGCCCAACCCGTTTGTGGCAACTCGATATCATTCGCTGGTGATTGATCCGCCTAGCTTGCCTGATGCTTTGGAAGTTTCGGCTTGGGTGGATGGGCCGAATGGGAGGCAGATTATGGGGGTGCGGCATCGCAAGTTTCCGATTGAAGGCTGGCAATTTCATCCGGAGAGCTTTTTGACTGAGCCTGGAATTCAGTTGCTGACTCGGTTTTTACATTGGGATGTGGGGGCGGTGAAGTAAGATGTTTTGCGTAGTTTAGACTCGAGTTAGGGGGGTAGTCAGTCGCTCCAGTCAGTGGGTTGGAAATTTCACCTCAGGCGTTTCGGTAGGACGGTCGACCGGGCGTGAAAGGCTGAGGGATTTGGAAGTCGCGTGGTGCCGCGGGCGGACGAGGACGTCCGCGCTCCAAAACCCCAGACCTCAGGTCATTGCAACCCGAAGGGTGCTACTGACGTCGGAAGCCGGGCCCTTAGCTAGTGATCACGAACCTCGTTTTTTTCCAAACAGCCCAAAAATGCTTGACGCATTCCACTACCAACTTTTAGCCATCTCTGGCAGGATGCCTAAGCTACGGCGGGATACGGACAATGCCATTGCTGCAAGTCGGCTCGCTTGATAGACTTGGGGCTATTGTCTGGAGCGAGTATTTGCTGGTCGCTTGTGCGAACCGGATCGAGCCGGAACGAACTTTAACCTCTATTGGTGCCTCCCCTGGGTCAGCTTGCCCTGTTTTACATTGGCTGACAATCTGTTGGGGAAGGTTTTCTAGGTCCTTTATGGTCAACCGTAATCTCATTCGCTCGTTAGAAGATGACTCCATGTCGGCGCAACTCGATTTGTTGCTGCCAGAAGACGAAATGGATACCTTTATCCTCGATGGCCTCGAGGATTTGAACCAGAATTTTGACGTCAACCAAATCGTGATGGGCAGAATCGTCGAAGTCAACGGCGAGTATGTCGTTATCGACGTCGGGTTCAAGAGCGAAGGTGCAATCAACATTAATGAATGGGACGAGACCGAAGAGCCACCGCAAGTGGGTCAACAGGTCAAAGTCCTGATTGAAGAAATGGAGGACTCTCTCGGTCCTGCCAACGATATCCACGGCATGATCTCGCTGAGCAAACGCAAGGCTGAGAAGATCCTGGATTGGGAACGCATGATGAGCGAAGTTGCCGAGGGCCAAGTGGTCACCGGTACTGTCACTCGCAAAATCAAAGGTGGTTTGCTGGTCGATATCGGCGTGAACGTCTTCTTGCCTGCTAGCCAAGTGGACATTCGCCGTCCGAACGATATCGCTGACTTCATTGGTCGCGTCGTTCAGTGCGAAGTGCTCAAGATCGACGAGACTCGTCGCAACATCGTGGTCAGCCGTCGTTCGCTCATCGAGAAGCAACGCGAAGAAGATCGCGAACATCTGCTCGGCGAATTGGAAGTTGGTCAAGTCCGCAAGGGTGTGGTCAAGAACATCGCCGACTTCGGTGCGTTCGTGGACCTCGGTGGTATCGATGGTTTGCTACACATCACCGACATGAGCTGGGAACGAATTGGTCATCCGACCGAGATGGTTTCGATCGATCAAGAGATCGAAGTCAAAGTTCTGCAGATCGATCGCGAAAAGCAAAAGATCGCTCTTGGACTGAAGCAAAAGCAGCGCAATCCTTGGGACAACATCGAAGAGAAATACCCTGTCGGCACAGTCGTCAAGGGCGAAGTTGTCAACGTGATGAGCTACGGTGCGTTCATCAAGCTCGAACCAGGTATCGAAGGCTTGGTGCACATCAGCGAAATGTCTTGGACACGTCGCATCAACCATCCGAACGAGTTGGTCCAAATCGGCGACGAGATCGAAGTCAAGATTCTCGGTGTCGATCCGGCGGGTCAACAATTGTCGCTTGGTATCAAGCAGACCGTTGCCAACCCTTGGGATACTGTCATGGACAAGTACCCAGAGGAAGCGATTGTCACTGGCAAGGTTCGCAATCTCACCAACTACGGTGCGTTCGTCGAACTGGAGCAAGGCATCGACGGGTTGCTGCACGTGAGCGACATGTCATGGACTCGCAAAGTCAGTCATCCGAGCGAAGTTGTGGAAAAGGGTCAAGAAGTTCGCTGCCGCGTGTTGTCGGTCGACCAAAGTCGTCGCCGCATTGCACTGGGACTTAAGCAGCTTGATCAGGATCCATGGGTTAGCACGATTCCTGAAAAGTACCAACCAGGACAACTGGTCAAGGGCAACGTTACCAAGATCACCAACTTCGGTGTATTCGTGGGACTTGAAGATGGACTCGAAGGCTTGCTGCACATTTCTGAGCTGGCCGATCACAAGATCGAGAACCCAGAAGAAGTTGTGAAGGTTGGCGACGAGATCGAAGTCAAGGTTCTGCGAGTTGACATCGACGAGCGGAAGATTGGTTTGTCTCGCAAACGCGTTGACTGGGCCGCTGAACAGGAAGAAGCTGCCGCAGCAGCCGAAGCCAAAGAAGCTACCAAGGATGCCAAGCAAGACAACAAACCAACTCAAGAGCTTAAGGGTGGTGTTGGTTCGGAAGGTCCACTGTTCGGTTCTGGTCCAACCGCTGAGTAATTAACTCGGTTGTTTGATTGAATAGTCAAATACTAAACGCCGCGTCATTGACGCGGCGTTTTTTTGTGCTCGATGAGTCAGGCTGGTTGTTAGTGAAACTGTTCTTACGTGAGAGCGACGCGAACGGCGATCGTACGGAGCCAATTTCGGCCACTGCTGACGTTCACAAGTCAACAGTGTCCTATTGAGAGTGTTGACTTAGTAGCAAAACTCGAGAATCTAACGTCATGCCTAACTGATCACTTTTCTTTCTTCCATCCGTGGGACCACCATGTCCATCCGTGGGAAGGAGGTATACGTCTTCCCACGGATGGCATAGCGGTCCTACGGATAAATACACTTTTCTGCAAAGACTTTGCTCCGCGACTATTGGTATTAAGCGTTCTCCAGCGGCGTCGTGATTGGCTTGCAGTTGGCACGACACGCCGCCAGCAAAGAGTCCGTTTATCGTCTACAAAGCGAGATCGT
>JANODD010000297.1:0-9155 GCA_031412515.1 Planctomycetia bacterium
GGGACCGCTATGCCATCCGTGGGAAGACGTATACCTCCTTCCCACGGATGACATGGTGGTCCCACGGATGGAAGAAAGAAAAGTGATCAGTTAGGCATGACGTTAGATTCTCGAGTTTTGCTACTAAGTCAACACTCTCCAACGGCTATGGGTCAAAGGACACTCTCGCAACGTACTTGCGAAGTGAAAAAGCTTTTACACCGAAAGCCCAAGTTCGCTCGCAATCTCACCCATCGCCGCAGCACAGAACTCGATGTGTTCATCCAGATCCACACCGAGGTCGACGGCGCCGCTGGTGATGTCGCTTCGATTGACCGCAGCTGCAAAACTGAGCTGTTTCAGTTTCTTGCGAACACTCTTGGCAGACATGCCGACTAATCGCTCGGGCCGAACCATCGCGCAAGCTGTCAGAAAGCCACATAGTTCATCGCAAGCGTACAGCGTTTTGTCGAGCCTTGAGCGGCGTGGAAACTGGTCAGACAAGTAGTCCGCGTGCGACAGGATTGCATAGATCAACTCTTCTGGATAACCGCGCCCACGAAGAATCTTGCTGCCTTCAATGGGATGATCGGGCGGGTTAGGCCAACGCTCGTAATCGAAATCGTGCAGCAAGCCGACTGCGCCCCAAAGCTCCTCGTCTTCGCCAAACTTTTTTGCATACGCTCGAACCGCAGCTTCAACTGCAAACATATGCCGCTTGAGTGCCAGGCTTTCAACGAATTCATCTAACAGTTTGAGATTTTCGATTCGGTCCATTTGCCTTCTCGTCAACTTGGATGTTATTTCACGATTGTCCTGCAGTTCAACTTCTTCCTTTTGTATCAGATTTTTTAGCTTTGGTATCGTGATATTGTTCCAGCAGCTTTTTCCCTTTCTTGGCGAGCTTCTTCGCTTCGGCTGCGGTCTTGGGCACCGGTTCGCCCCAGGCATGAGCCTGTAGTGCCAATCGAGTCGGGTTGCCTTCATCGTCGACGAGCGGGCCGCGGAGCGTAGTGTAATGACGGCGCAAGAACGAACCCTTACGTCGCATTTTATCGGGAGTGTCCGCGGGCCCTTTTACGCCGGGCCTGAGATTAGACCCGTCCTTTTCTTTAAATGCTTTGCGTCCAGCCGCAGTGAGACCGCCTTGTGGATCTTTCAGCGAGCTAGATGGACGTTTGGCTTTCTTTGACTTGGCGGTTTTCGTTTTAGTCCCGCGGGCCTTAGTGGCTTTACCTTTACTGGAAGCGGATTTCTTTGTTGCACCCGATTTGCTTGCCGCTTTAGAACTTTTCTTCTTGGGCCAGCCTTCTTTCATTTCTTGATAAGCCTCATTAGAGACCGTGGAGTCTTTCTTCGAACGGCTTTTTTGTGCCTTCTTGCTTCGATTGATGTTACCGACAAGTGAGTTTTTGGCGGACGCTTTCTTGGTGGCTTTCTTTGACGGAGCTTTTTTGCTTTTTGGCATCGGAAGTTTCCTTCAGGATTGGGTCGGGACTGGAATCACTAACAAATCGACGCATTGGCAGCACATTTCGGGCCAGTCGGTAAGCTACCTAGTTGGTGATCAAGTAAGACTTTTTCGTAGCAACTTGCATTTTCGATTAACTCAAGTTCGGAGCGTAGTTAATGCGGGAAAGAATCTTCAAGCTCGTGTAAAGTAGGCGACAGGTATTGAAGTCGTTCATAGGTCAAGAAGCCAAAAAACGTCATCGCGACAGCTATTGCCAGCGTCAACGACCATTCGCGAATCGTAAACCGCTTTGCGGATGCACCGAAAGCAATCAGGCTTAACACGACTGCGACGATAACTATTGCGTCATAGCTCGAACGTTGCCAGTAGCTTCCGCCCAGGTGCAGCCACATGCCGAACTCGTCAAAAGTTAAACCCAAGCCGATACCATAAAGTATGGCAACAATCTTTTTTCGCCGATCTGCCGGTGGCGCGAACAAGAGCCATCCCGCGACTGAAACCAAGAGAAAGATGCCATAATTGAGATGGTGAACATGCGTTTGTCCCACGAAGAGAAACAAATCTGGCATTCGACGGCTCATGATAAGCAGCACGACGAGACGTGAAAGCAAAAACGTTAAGAGGAAGGAACTCAGCGTCCATCGCGCTAGAGCCGTTGCGAGTGGCGGAGCCGGTGTGACCAGAGCGCTCATGGAGTCTTCAACTTCAAAAATTCGAGTTCGATGCAACTGATCGCCGACGAGATACCGATGACTTGCATTCTACCGGCTCAAGTGAAAAACCCGTCGGTCGACGAAGTAGTCCATCGGCAATTCTACTCAAGATTCAGTTCAGCGACCCATCTGTCGATGAACAGCCGGTTGGCCGGTAGTGCCTCGCCGAACATATTTCTTGCAGTGTTCGAAGTGATGCTGAAAATTCTTCTCATACGCCGAGTAAAGCTCGGGGCGATTATGAGTGATCAACATGTTTTCCGCGTTCGATTGCTCGGCGTTGGTAGTGAAATTAAAACTACCGGTGATCAAAGTAATTCCGTCGATCAAGATGACTTTGTTATGTGCGATTGCGTGTTGAGCATCAATCAGGGTTTGAATGCCTGAGTTATCTAGAAAATCGGCTGCCGAGTACTGTTCTGTTTCTTGGCTTCTGTCGAGCAAAACACAAACTTGAACTCCGCGGTTATGGGCTGCAACAGCCGCTGCCGCAATCGGCTCTGAAGTAAACGAATAAGCTTGAATTAGGATCTGGCGTTGAGCACGATTCAATTCGTTGACGATCGCGTCCGTGCAGCCACCTTTGGGCGAAAAGTAGACTTGTGTATCGCCCTGCGCGGGAGAGTTCTGTTGCGATGTAAATCCTAGATTTGGATTTGAGTATTCCGGCGACGGTCCTCTGGCTCCTGCGTCGTTATATGAAACCAATGCCCCAGGTGGCGGGAGTACCGACGTGTCGGAGCTTCCTGCCGCATACGGCTGAGGTTGAGTCGCTTGTCCGAAAGGAGCTGGTGCTTCTTCGTTCGCAAGGGACAGCTCTGTCGAAATGGATGGGTCGCGGTTAGGGAGGCTCGAAAAGACACCGCTTCGTGAGGCAACTTGGTAAGCGCCAATGGCTAGCGCGAGCAAACCCGCTGAAGCTAAATGTGATGAACGAATGCCACGACTTCTTGCAACCACAACATCGAGCCTTGAGTAAATAACCTAGAGCGTAGCGCGGGCAGACTCGGGATTACAAAATTTGAGCTCAAACGCAAAGACCAATTTTTGGCGTGATCGGCCAGGTTGTCAGTGCCGTTTGAAGCCCGAAAGACTTCTGAGTGGGGTATGTCTTCGACGATCCCAATACGGCGCTCATCAAACTCCGACAGTTCTCCGACTTAGCGGATGAGCCTATTGCAATGATCCTGTGGTTCAAGCACGCGGCGAGTCGTCAGGAAGGGCCACCCATCACTTCCTCGCAATTGCAGGCGATGGTTCTCGCAAATTCCGAGCAGATTCATGGCGCAATCATGCTAGACTTGTATCTGGCGAACACCGATCGGGCGTTCGGACCTCAGCGGCGTAACATCGCTTTCAACGATTCGGGTAAGGTTGTACTTTTCGACTTCGGAAACGCTCTCTTTTACCGAAATCGTGATCACAAAGGAATTCGAGCCGGAATCGAGCGGCTCGACGCCGTCGAAGCAGACCTCGCCAACATGTTTGACAAATCTCGGGAAAACCCTGATGACTATTACTTCCAACTTCTTAGCGACTGGCCATTGGTCGAACAATGGTGCGCGCGATTCAGTCAGATACCAGAGTTCATTATTGAAGCGGCAGTTCAGCGAATTCCGGAGTCTGTCGTACCACCCGATGCTGCAGAACGTCAACGGTTAATTGCCTTCCTGAAAAACCGCCCCGACTACCTGCTGGACCAAATCAAAAACAATCTCTCGCTCTTTCCTGGCCTCAAAACTGGGGGAATATCATGAACACATTTCATTACGCACTGATCCGATTCATACCAGATGCCGAGAGGATGGAACCGATCAACATCGGTGTCATTCTCCAAGGCAGTGGCAAGATCGATTTCAAACTCAATCCACATGCCGCCAGACGCAAAGACATCGAAACTCAGGTCTATCAACAATGGCGCAAATTCTTCGAAGAAGAGATTGGCGGTCCTGCAGTTCCGCTATTCCAACCACCAAAAGATTCGCCTGACTTTATAAGGCACTTGGGCGGTCTGTGTGAAAGCACCATTACGATCACCCGACCACTTGTGCACGTCGCCTACGAGCAGCAGTCGTTCGATTCCGAATTGAGGGCAATCTACGATCGGCTGGTAGCGCCGCCTGAACAGAACAGAAAATCACCAGACCGCCCGACATCGTATTTCCGTCAATTCGAAGAAGAAAAGGAATTCCGGAAAAGAGGGATGAAGAAACACCCTTACATTTCAATCTCCGGCCGTTCAGAACTGAGACACTGGAACGCATTTCGCCAAGTCTCGAATGGTCAGGACATCGTGATTGATAAAATCGAAGTTGGAAACAAGGTTGGACTGACCGCTGATGAGATTCAGAAACTCTCCAGCGGTGCTGAATTGTTTGTGAAGAGTTTTCTTCGTGAATCTTCCAAGACGGGAAGATCAAGACGTTACTGTCTGATCACGGATCAATTGGTGACAAAGTTCACTGAACAGGATCAAGAGGATTACGAGATCATGAATGAAGAACTCTCCAACATCAAAAAAACGGTGGCGAGTTTGGGTGGAGAGGTTCTCGATAAGCCAAGTGATGTTGAGGATTTTGCGGAAGAACTTGATGAACACTTGCCTAGCGTGCAGGATGTTCTCGAGGCGTAGCGTTATGCAAACCTCGTTTAAATTTAATTGGGCATTCAACTGAACTTCGTGTAAGATCGCTGGCTAGCAATCCTCCATACTTTTCCAGTTGGTAACCATGCCCGTATTCAAGTTCACTCGCGAAGCAATCACACCCTTAGACACTCCGACCTTCGCCAAACTTGGCATTGAAGAACGCGGTGATCTTCAACGATTGCTGCGCGACCAGATCGAAATCATCTCGCCAGACTCACTCGTAATCTCTGAAGAGTTTGCCGATTGGGACGATAGCCGACGCCGAATCGATCTGCTGGCAATTGACAAAGACGCCAACTTGGTTGTCATCGAATTAAAACGTACCGATGACGGCGGCCATATGGATTTGCAAGCGATCAGGTACGCCGCAATGGTGTCGTCGATGACCTTCGCTCAAGCGGTGCGGATTTTTGGCGATTACCTCAAAGTCCGTGGCGACGGTCGCGATGCTGAGCAAACCCTTTTGAAATTTCTCAACTGGTCTGAACCGCACGAAGATCGATTTGGGCAAGATGTGCGTATCGTGCTTGCTTCCGCCGAGTTCAGCAAGGAGATTACGACCGCGGTCTTGTGGTTGTGCAGCAAGGGGCTATCTATTCGCTGCGTTCGTATCAAACCGTACACCGACAACGAACTTACGTTACTCGATGTGCAGCCGATAGTCCCGCTGCCAGAGGCCGAAGACTTCATCATTCGCGTAAACGAAAAGCAAAAGCGGTCCGAAGCCGATCGCATAGTATCGCGCGACTATTCAAAGTACCGCGTTACTGTGAACGGTCAGGTATTCGATAACTTGCCAAAGCGCCGTGCCGTCTTGCAGATCGTTAAGTCAATTGTTGATGCAGGGGTGTCGCCGGAGACCTTGCAACTCGACATCACCTGGAAGTATCTCTACTTCAAAGCCCCAGGCCGCCTAACTTCCGAACAGATGCAAGCTGCCATCGCAGAAGCCGGTAACGACGTTATTCGTTACTTCACCGCCGAATCGGAACTCGTCTACTTCGACGGTACCACCTACGCCATCAGCAACCAATGGGGACCGCGATCGATCGAAGCGGTCGAAAGTATGATTGCCCGCTGCCCCGCAGTATCAATCAGTTGCACGCCAATCACTTAGAGAGACACCAATGGCTAAGAAATGCTCTTCCGGGATGCGTTGCCTATCGATTCGCCAGCCGTGGGCCTGGTTGGTCTGTGCGGGTATGAAACGCATCGAGAACCGCACTTGGTCAACCGACTATCGCGGCACGATCGCGATCCATGCGTCGACCTCCAACTCGGTTGTCAAAGACTACGTGCGCAATAGCGATACGGATTTATTCAGTGTCCACGACTTCGCATACGGCGCGATCTTAGGGTTTGCTGATGTCGCCGACGTAAGAACATTTGGTCGTGAGCACGAGGATGATGGATTTGCGTGCGGACCGTACTGCTGGCACATGAGCAATCCACGCATGCTCAAGACGCCGATCCCGATGCTTGGCAAGCTGAACTTGTTTTATCTTGACGAGGTCATGTCGGACCAGTTGAAGACTGCGGAAACGTATGTCGTCGACCTGAATTCAACTTCACGCGAGGCGCAAATTGCTGCTGCAATGATCGGCGATCCAGACCCAATTGCTGGGTACTCGTACACTTTGCAAGAACTCGATGGAAAGATCGATGATGATGAACTTGATTGGCGAGTAGAGCGGATGTTTGAGATTGATCCAAACAATGCCGAGGGCAACTTCTGCCGACTTCGATTAGCCGTTGGTTCCGGCCGAATGACAAATGCAAGTGAAGATGTTAAGCGATTGATGCAAAGTTTTTCCGAAGACGTCGAAGTATTGGAGTTATGCGCCAGTGCTACATATGGGCTTGAGGAATACGCAAAGACAATCGACATTACTGACACGGCCTTGGACCTAGATCCTGAAATAGCTCCGCGGATGCTTTTTCGTCGGGGCCTTGCAAAGTTAGAACTCGGCCAGCATCAAGAGGCCTTGGCCGACGTTTCAGATTCTCTTGCGCATGCTTCAACTCCAGATGACAAGTCGCTGGTTTACAACTATCTGGCGAGAATACAGCGGCGACTACAGAATTATGCGGAAGCTGAAGCGGCCGTGAATTTCGCGATATTGCTACAGCCCAACGATGCAAACAACTACTTTGTAGCTGCGAGAGTTGCTGAAGACAAAGGCGATGTCGAGTCGGCCCGACAGTTTGCAACGAAGTCGCTCGAAGTCGATCCGAACTACGCAGAGCCTGCGGAACTGTTAGTAAAACTCAATGCAAATTGACAATATTCAGTGTGTCAGAAAAATGACGGTCGCAAGTCAGTTTCGGACATGCTATTTTTGTCGCACCGGGTCGCGTGCATTTTCCGCTATGCGTTATTGTACGAAGTACTTACCAGGGTCAACAATAATATCAACGGGTCCGTTAACATCATAAGTTCGCAAGATCCCGGAAATCATTTCACCTAGGCTTGCAACGGGATCGTTTGGATTGTCCCTTATCCTTGTTTCAATTTGTCTGAGGACCGCTATTGAACTTTCTATCTCCGCCTTCAGCCTATCTTTGGCTGCCACCGAGTAGACGTTGATTGCTTGTGCAAAGTGGTAGGGGACTTCGTCTTCTATCAAAATTTCAGCATGTTTAAGCCGCTTGTATTCTTCGTAGCACGGGCCCTCAAAGTTGAGTGCTTTCCAGTTTAGATGCTCCCATGCTCCCCATCCTGGATAAAAGCCTGTTTCTTTGCTTGCAGCATTCCCATCGGAAGTCACTACTGGTAAACCCCTTAATTTGCCGACATTAAAGACAAAGAACACGAGGTCCTCATTGCGAATCCTCCGTTCATCTCCGACCGTACGAGCGTACTGCATTGGTGTCTTATAAATCCAGTAAAGTGGAACATAATCGCAAATCGACCGTCCGAATATTGCTAAATCCATGCGTCTTCCGACGACCTCTGGATTTGCTAGCGCTTGCTCAGTTGCTGAAAGAACCTGACGCATTATGTTGCGAGATTTTAAGCCGATAACAGCTATGTTCGCAGCTTGCGAAATTGTAGTCATATGAAATGCTAGATTGTCTTCCATTTTTTCTCGCCGCGGCTGGTCGCGATTGCTCATCGGTTGGCTTCTTTAGGTTGATACAACACGATACGAATGCCCAAACTTTGAAGTCGCGTGAGGATTTCTGAGCGAACAACAGTCCAGTCAAGTCCCCCAAGGCCGCAACCAATCGCAGGTATTGCCAAAGATGTGATTCCCCAGTCGGCTACATTTGCCGCGAGATGATCTAATCCTACCTGAACGTCCTCTAACTTGGAGCGTTGGCGCCAGTGCGACTTTGTTGGGAAATTGAGTATCCACGGAAGCAATCGCGATTTATAGACGTAGCACTGGCCAATTTTAAATGTCTTCTGTTTGCAACGTTCAACGTAGTCGGAGTACATGTCTGGGTACCGCAGCTTGAACTCGAGTGCAATTCCTTTTCCCATCACTCCTACACAATTCGCCGCATTTGTAATCGTTTGACAATCAGAATCAAAGAGGTTGCCTGTTATCATCTCGAAACGGGTGTTTGGGTTACTACTTAGCTCGTTGACCTGAATGATGATTTCCTTTTGCACCTAGAACAACTTACAAATTTGGTGAAAGACAGATTCGCTAGTGGAGGTGACCGAAGTTTCCAAATGACAATTTGCGGCCAAGGTCCTCTCACGAACTTAACCGATCTTTGTTTGGATCTCAATCGCAAGGCTTGTGAATGTCCCAGAATCACTTGCGCGGCTTCGTGTCCGTATGTTTTTCGAATGTACGTTGCACGCGAATGTCGCAACTGGTTCGGGGACCAATGCTCAACGCCATGTAGCCCGCTCCGTTACCTTCCTTTTAATGGCGTAAAACGCAGTTCACGTCGCAGGGTGATACGAATGCGATCGGAATCGCATGGTCGGTACAGACAGAGCAGATTCTCGTTTCCATGCAATCCGTGTGTCGTCGGTTCGTCCGAAAGCAACTAAAAGTCCCAAATCCGCCTGGAATTCATGAGTGAATCGGTTTCTCAGCCGACATGCTTATGGCGGTTTTACGATGTTTACTTCCGGGAATATTCCCGTTGTTGGTGGTGGTGGTGGACCTCTAGCTACGAATATCCCGTGCTAGAACGACCGGAATCAATCGGCCGGGTGGCACTGGCGAACGGGGTGCCCTCGTGTGCCACTTCTATGAAAAACTTTGGTTTGTCAATAGTTTGCGGGACATTATTTTACGTTGTATGTTTCCATTAACCCAGCAGAGGATAGGGCAACGCAGAGGTGCGACCCGAGCGCTGACTGGGGCCAAAGTCGAAG
>JANODD010000298.1:0-39065 GCA_031412515.1 Planctomycetia bacterium
AGCGATACGATAACGATCTACGCTGCAGGCGCAACCGGTCAGGAATCAATGGATCTGCTGATCGATGGCGTGCCAGTCCAGTCGTGGAACAACATCGGTGGCGACTACTTTAACCGTGTCTTTCAAAGCTATTCGTACACGGCTCCCTCGGCCCTCTCACCTGACCGCATACGTGTTGCCTTCACAAATGACTTGTATGAACCAGGAGTCATCGATAGGAACCTTCGAGTCGATCGCATTCAGATTAACAACACGGTTTTTGAAACCGAAGCCGATACGGTATTCTCAACCGCAACCTACTTGGATGCAGATGGTATTCAGCCTGGCTTTAGTCGATCCGAGTTCCTGAATGCAAATGGCTACTTCCAGTATTCGATGAACAGCGGATCAACGATTCGCGTTTTCGCCGCCGGTCAAACAGGCAATGAAAATATCGAACTCCAAATCGATGGCCAAGTTGTTGCATCCTGGAATCAAATCATCGGCAACATCGACAATCGCCAGTGGAACGAATTCGCTTACCGCGCAGCCAGTACTGTGACCGCTAGTCAGATTCGTGTCGCATTCACCAATGACTTCTATGCGCCGCCGATCGACTACAACGTTGCCGTCGATAAAATCGTTGTCGATGGACTAACGTATGAAACCGAAGCGCCAACAACCCTTTCCACAGGCACCTACGTAGCCGCACAAAACCAATTCGCAACAGGATTCTGGGAAACCGAAAGCCTCCATGGCAATGGCTATTTTCAATACGCCGCCCGGACCTGGAACCCGGGAACTCTTGGCTTGGAGAAAAGCATCTATTCAGTCAACGAAAATGCAGGTACGGTGCCCATTTCTATCGTTCGCTTAAACGGCAGCGATGGTACGGTCAGCTTGAACTACCGGACCAATTACGGTACTGCCTTCAGCGGATCCGATTACTCGGGCCAGTCCGGTGTTGTGATTTTCCTAGCTGGCGAGACTCGCAAAACGATCACCGTCCCGATACTCAATGATACCGTGAAAGAAGCACCCGAGAATTTTAGTTTCGTCATCGAAAATCCCATCGGCGGCGCGACGCTGCTCGCACCGCGCACTGCAACAATTACGATTACCGACGATGACCTCGTGCTACCCAATTACACTACGTTCCCAACTAGCACTGGACTTAAACTCAACGGCTCAGCATCCATTACATCCAGCACACTGCAACTAACCAGCCAATCATCCAACCGCACTGGCAGCGCGTTCTACACCACCCCCGTTCCACTTAACGTCGACACTTCGTTCGCGACTCAATTTCAGTTTCGAACGACTGGAACGACAAACGGTGGCAGCGGTTTAACCTTCACGATCCAAAATTCCAGCTCGGGAGTTAACACAATCGGCGGTGGCGGTGCCAGTTTGGGATACGGCGGCATCGCGAAGAGCGTTGCGATTGAGTTCGACACGTATCTAAGCCCGGGTGATATTGACAACAACCACGTCTCCATATGGCGCGATGGAAACATGGTCAACTCGCTGCTGACCCGCTCGTCATCGATCGATTTCAACAGCGGCGCAACGGTCTATGTGTGGGTCGATTACAACGGTGAACGCGATTCGCTATCGATGTATCTAGCCTCAGTCAATACAAAGCCAACTACTGCATTTGCAACCCTCACCGTTGATCTGCCTTCGATCCTCGGTAACCAAGCTTTCTTTGGATTCACAGCAGCGACAGGTTCCGTTTTTAACGGTCATCGAATCGCAAGCTGGAGCATGACCCTTAACAGGCCTGCTGGAAGCACACAGCCGACTCCGCCTGATCTCGTACAGCAAACCGTTTTGTCTGGACTGAATCAGCCAACCTCGGCACAGTTTTCCGCCGATGGACGCAACTTGTACGTAGCTCAGAAAGATGGACTAGTTCGCGTGATGCGCGACGGCTTGCTTGAATCAGCACCGTTCATTGACATCCGCGATCAAGTTAACAACGTGTCAGACCGTGGGCTGCTCGCAATCGCACTGCATCCCAACTTCGCTGCCAATCCGTACGTCTATCTGCTGTTCACCTACGATCCGCCTGAAGTTTTTCAAAACTCGGGGTTAGCGTCGCCTGATGAAGTCGGCAACCGCGCGGGTCGATTGATTCGAGTCACCGCGGATGTAGCGACGAACTACACCACCGCCCTCCCAGGCAGTCAAGTTGTTCTTCTTGGAACCAACAGTACCTGGAATCATTTCAACGCTTTTGGTGATAGCACCAACGATCTGCTCGCGCCACCTGGAGGGCTCAATCCAGATGGCAGTTACGTCCGCGACTTTATCGCCTCGGACAGTCAATCGCACACAGTTGGCTCCTTGGCCTTCTCCACCGACAGTACTTTATTTGTATCGATCGGCGACGGCGCGTCTTACAATAACGTCGATCCCCGAGCCACTCGTGTTCAAGACATCGATAGCTTGTCCGGAAAAATCCTTCGCATCGATCCACTTACCGGACAAGGCCTGCCCAGTAACCCTTACTACAATAACGACCCCAACAGCAATCGATCCAAAGTCTATCAGAGCGGACTGCGGAACCCTTTCCGGATCAGTGTCAATCCACAGACAGGAAGATTGATCATCGGTGATGTTGGCTGGACCCAGTGGGAAGAAATCAACACAGCCGGCCCCGGCGCAAATTTTGGCTGGCCCTACTACGAGGGTGGCAGCGGCAGTAGTCTTCAAACCAACGGTTACAAAGATCTAGCCAAAGCCCAAGCGTTCTACAGCAGCGGCGCGGTCGTAACACCATCAGCATTTGCACTGAATCACTCGTCTGACGGAATCAACGCAATTGTCCTAGGCGCCTCCTACACAGGATCGACTTATCCAGCCCAGTATCGCAACAGCATTTTCTTCAGCGACTTGGGGCAAGGAATCGTTCGTAGCGGAACAGTAGACGCAAGCGGTCGCATCGCCAGCGTCGAGACTTTTGCTACCGGAGCGAAGTACATTGTTCAAATTTTCCAAGCCCCAGACGGCAATCTTTACTTCGTCGACTTGGACGATGGAATTGTCGGACGGTGGACATTTGTTATTCAGCCAGCAACTGCAAAAGTCGCATCGTTCCAACTCGCAGCGCCCGTCGTATCCAATCCCTCGCAACCTTCCACATCTGCCTCATCGACGACAATTTCATCTGTTAGCACCCCAACTCCACTGGTATCGACTAGCACATCTGCCCGCACGTCAGGCCTGATCTTCCCATCAGCCACAAATGCGTCTCGATTGTCTGCCGTAACTACGCAACCGAAGAATTCGACGACTAGTCAAAGTACATTAGATTCTGGTGACAAGCTTGTCACCTTGCTTGCAAAAAACAAACTTCGCAACGAGCTCGGGAGCAGCCAGTTGAAGCCCAAATAAGCCGCCTTATTCGCGAGCCTGTTCCCAGTGGTTCAACGTGGGGTTATGCTTGGTGGCATCGATCGAACGGCCAGCGAGTGCTGCGTCTCCCCATTTGCTCGGTCAGCTTATACTGCGAGGTTGTTGCGTAATGTTGCATAGACGAACTTTTAAATCTGCGATTGCTTCCGTCCTGCTGCTTGTCAGCAGCTCGACGGGTTACGTTTGTTCACAGGAAAAAGGCGAGAAGAAAACAATGCCCGCTGCGGAAATGCTTGCGACTTGGTTGGGACCTTACGGTGGTGTTCCTCCCTGGCACTTGGTGCGTCAAGAAGAATTCGTCGCGGCGTTCGACGTCGCGATCGCTGAAGCTCAAGCAGACATCGAGAAAATCGCCAACGATCCCGCGGTACCAAGCTTCGAGAACACCATCGTCGCCTTAGAGACAGCCGGACGGACACTTGAACGACTGAGCACGCTGTTTGGAGTCTACACATCGAATTTGAATGTGGGACCGATTCCGGACATTGAACGTACGGTGATGCCCAAACTCTCTGAACACGAAGACAAAGTGATTCAGAATGCAAAGCTGTTCGCGCGCATCGAAGCGGTTTACCAAAGCGACGAATACAAAAAACTAGACTCCGTGCAACAGCGTCTGGCGGAAGAGCGTTACAAGCAATTCGTCAGACAAGGTGCAAAGCTGAGCGTTGAAGATAAGGCTCGACTGTCGAAGATCAACACGCGGCTGGCGAGTTTGTTTACGGACTTCAGCCAGAACGTGCTGGCCGATGAGCAGAACTATGTGACATGGATTGAAGACAAAGCGGAGCTGGCTGGTATTCCTGAGAGTGTTGTTTCCGCAATGGCGAACGCTGCCAAGGAGCATAAGAAGCCTGGGCAGTGGGCCGTAACGAATACTCGCTCATCAATGGAACCTGTCTTGGCTTACGCCTCGAATCGCGCTCTACGTGAGAAAGTTTGGAAGACCTATTACAGTCGCGGTGATAACGGCGACAAAAATGACAACAACGGCTTGATCGCCGAGATTCTGAAATTGCGAGCAGTCCGTGCGAAGATGCTTGGCTACGAAACGCACGCTCACTGGCGACTTGAGCGACAGATGGCCAAGACACCGCAAGCGGCCATGGACCTAATGTTAAAGGTTTGGCCCAAAGCCGTCGCACGCGTCCGTGAAGAAGTTGCGGATATGCAAAAGATTGCGGACTCGGAAGGTGCCAAGGTCACAATTGAACCTTGGGATTATCGCTACTACGCGGAGAAAGTTCGCACCGCCAAATACGCCCTCGACTTTAATGAAGTCAAGCCCTACCTGCAAATGGAAAAGCTCCGCGAAGGCATGATGTGGGCAGCGGGTGAGCTGTACGGCTTTCAGTTCAAGCAAGTGAACGATCTGCCGGTTTATCATCCCGATGTACGTGTTTGGGAAGTTCTCGACAAGTCCGGTGCGCACGTTGGATTATGGTATTTCGATCCATACGCAAGAGCAGGAAAACGCTCGGGCGCATGGATGAATGCTTATCGCAATCAAGAGAATGTCACGACGCCAGTAACGACGATCGTTTCCAACAACTCCAACTTTGTGAAAGCGGATGAAGGCCAAGACGTTTTGATTTCATGGGATGACGCCGACACGTTGTTCCATGAGTTCGGCCACGCGTTGCACGGACTGTGTTCAAAAGTAAAATATCCTTCCCAGTCGGGAACCAACGTAGCGCGTGATTATGTTGAATTTCCTTCGCAGTTGAATGAGCATTGGTTAACGACTCCTGAAGTGCTCAGCAAATTTGCGGTTCATTATAAGACTGGAAAACCGCTGCCAAAGGAATTGCTGGACAAGATCGAAAAGGCCGCGACTTTCAATCAAGGATTTACGACGGTTGAGTATTTGGCGAGCGCGCTCATCGATATGAAGTTGCACTTGGCTGGTGATGCGGCTATTGATCCTGATGTTTTCGAGCGCGATACGTTGGCTTCGCTCGGCATGCCGAAGGAACTCGTGATGCGGCATCGCACGCCTCAGTTCTCGCACATCTTTGCTGACGATGGATATTCGGCTGGCTACTACAGCTACCTTTGGTCCGATACCCTGACGGCGGATGCTGCTGAAGTGTTCAAGGAAGCGGGTAGTTTTTATGATCCCAAGATTGCCAAGAGCTTGCATGATAATGTCATGTCAGTTGGCAATACGATCGATCCGGCCGCCGGATTCCGCAAGTTTCGTGGGCGCGATGTTGATATCTCGGCGTTGCTGCGCTTGCGAGGATTTCCAGTGAATTAAGCTTAATTGCTTTTTTCTTTGGACTGCCTATCGGGTGTGCGACTCCTGCTTGCCACCCGAACTGCTGTGCGAGCACCGTCAGCATTGGTTACAATGCTGCCATCATGGAGCAATCAAAACTACCTAGTGCGCATGACAAGTTCTTTCATTTTGCGCTTTCGCATTTGCCTGTCGCGCGGGGACTCATTGAAATGCGACTGCCGCTGGAAGTGCAACTCGCAATCGACCTGGATACCCTCGGTATCGAATCAGGAAGCTATATTGATGCTGACCTGAGAGAAAAGCACTCAGATTTGCCACTGTCGGCGAGACTTGCCGAGTCAGTTGAACCTGTTGAAGCGGACGTACAGATTCGCCGAAATCGAAATGAGGTTTTGGTCTACGTCTTGTTCGAGCACAAGAGCGAGTCGGATCCGTTAACTGTATTGCAGCTGCTATCGTATATCGTGCGGATTTGGGAACGGCGTGTTCGGGACGGCCTGCCGCTTTGCACAATTATTCCGATCGTCGTCTACCATGGAGCCAGTCGTTGGTCAGCCGCCCAGCGACTTGAAGATTTGGTACTAGTTCCTGAGTCGATGAAGGATTTTCAAGTACGATTCGGCTTCCAACTGCTGGACCTGAGCCAATTGCCCGATGACCAGATCATTGGCGATCCACTTTTGCAAAGCACACTTTGCTTGTTAAAATACAGTCGCAGCACTCGCTTGGCTTCGGAATTACGTCACATCCTCGAACTGGTAGCTGCATCGACCGAAGCGACTTTGCAAGCGTTTTGGATTCGAGCGATTGGAGTATACGTTATGGCCGTAAACAAAAACATAGATTCTAAAGAGATGGAGTACATCGTTAGTGATGTGTTTCCAACTTTGATTGAGCCGGGATCGCTTGCCCACCGACTCTTGATCCAAGGGCGTGAAGAAGGGCTTGAAGCGGGCTGGTTGGCGTGCAAGATCCAAACGCTTCAAGAGTTGCTTGGGGACCGACAATCGACTAACGAAGAGTTACGAGCGCTTAACGTAGAACAATTGAAGGGTATCGTCGCTGAGCTTCAAACTCGCGTGCGCAAACGCGACCAACAAGGCGAAAATTTGCCGTAGCGTAGGAATGGCTGTTGATCACGGACGACGAACGACGAAATCCGCTAGACTCGCTTCAGTTGGATTGCTAACCCTCCAAGTTGCAATCAAACTGAAAGTTTCCCTAAAGCGCCCACCGAAATAAAAGTGACATGGCCAAATCACGCATCGGACCATTTGCACTTGAAGCGCCCTTGAAGGCATCGAAAGGTTCTGTCCAAGTCTTTCGCGCACTTCACCTCGAGCAAAAGAAGCTTGCTGCACTGCGGATATTCCCCGTACCATTGGGAATGACGCCTGAAAGCCGCGCGGCCTTCGCCAGTCAACTCGAACAGCTCAAGCAGCTTCGTCACCCCAACATTGCGCGGTGTTATGGTGGTGGCTTTGACACTCGCAATGCCTACTTGGCTTTCGAATTGGTGGATGGCGAATCGCTAGACAAAGTCTTGGCTCGCCGCGACCGATTGCCTTGGGAAACCGTTCTCGAGTACAGCCAACAGTTGGCTGAAGCGTTGCAGTATGCCCATCAAATGGGCTGGATTCATGGCCGCTTGCGCCCGGAGAAAATCGTCATCAGCGCCGATGGACGCGCGAAGATCTGTGATTTTCGACGCGACGCCATTACATCCATAATGGGCGGAGGTCTGCCGCAAGTTCGCCAATTGCTTTACACAGCACCCGAGCTTTTCGAAAAGCAAGCTGCCGATGAGAAGGCAGATTTGTATTCCATCGGTGCGTTGATGTACTTGATGCTTACCGGCGAGCCACCCATCGCAGCGGCAACAACTGAAGAGCTGATTGGGCGCGTTAAGAGTGAAGTGCCACCAAGTGCAAGCACGAAGATACTCGACTGCCCGGTATGGCTAAACGCGATTGTCGACCAACTCCTTTCAAAGGACCCTCGGCAACGCCCCTTCAGCGCGACAGCTTTGCAACTCGCATTCAAAGAAGCTCAGCGACGCCATGTGGAAGGTGTCGGTGTGCTTCAACATGCGGCCGCTGGATTTAGTGCCTTGCAGATGGGCGCAAATCGCGAAGAAGCGGAAAAGGTTCTTGGAATTAGGCCTAAGAAGAAACGCAGCGAGTCGGACGGAGCTTCGTTTTTCGAGCGGCCTTGGGTGCTCTTTGTGGGTTTAGCGATCGCAGTCGCATCCGTTGTTTGGTTCTTGATGCCACTGAGCGAAGATGCCTTGCGTAAGCGAGCTGAGAAGAGTCTTGCGAGTCCAGATTGGATCGACTGGAACGATGCCCGGGACACTTATCTCTACACAATGGTCGAACGGTTTGAGAATGGCAAACATACCGAATGGGCGAAGGAACAAATCGACTGGGTCAACATGCAGGAGGCCGAGCGACAGATTGAGCGTCATCAACGTATGGGGATCGCACCAAAATCCGAACCGGAGCGTCGGTACGTCGAAGCCAAGTCATTTGAGGACTTTGGCGATCGTGTCACGGCACAAGAAAAATACCGTGGTATCGTGAAAATTCTGTCTGACGACAAAAACGATCTTCCGATCATCAATCTGGCTAGACGGCAACTGAGAGCCATTGAATCATTGCCGGTCGACTCAAACCAACTCCAAAAGCTGCTAATTGCCAAGCTTGCAGAAGCCAACAGTCTATATGAGAAAAGTGACGTCGTGGCAGCCAAGCAAATATGGGAAAGTATTGTTAATCTATACGAAGGCAATCGCGATCTAGCTCCCCTTGTCACGAAAGCCCAAGAGCGACTTGTAAGTTTAAAATCTTCCTCCGCGAACCCACCGAGGTAAACTATGTCCCAGAAGATGAATCGTCGAGCTCTGTTGCAGCAATCTGTTTTGGCTGGAGCTGCATTGGCCGGAACTTCTTTGAGCGTAACCAGTCGTTCCGCTTTTGCGGCCGCCGCGCCTGCTTCGTCGATGCGATTTGGTTTAGTTACCTATTTATGGGGTAAGGATATGGAGTTGCCGGAGCTGCTTAGGAACTGCGAAGCAGCCGGCGTGCTGGGCGTTGAGCTTCGTACGGAACATAAGCATGGAGTTGAACCTAAGCTGTCGAAAGAGGCACGAGTCGAAGTTAGAAAACGTTTCGCGGACTCGCCGGTTAAACTGATTGGTTACGGATCGAATTGCGAATACCATTCCGATGATCCGCAAAAAGTGAAGGATAACATCGAGCTAACCAAACGCTACATCGAGTTGATGCATGATTGTGGCGGTACTGGGGTAAAAGTGAAACCGAACGGATTCCCCAAGGGCCTCTCACGCGAAAAAACGATCGAGCAAATCGGTAAGTCATTGAATGAAGTTGCTGCTTACGGCGAAAAGTACGGTCAGAAAATTCGTGTCGAAGTTCATGGATCCGGTACGAGCGAACTGCCGGTGATTCGCGACATTTTCGCTGTGGCAAATCACCCGAACGTTTATGTCTGCTGGAATAGCAACGACGAGGATCTCAAGGGCGAAGGCTTGGAGGCGAATTTTAAAATGGTATCTGGCCGATTTGGGGACACTGTGCACGTCCGCGAACTGAACTCGGGTGACTATCCTTACGCTAAGTTGATGCAACTGTTTAAATCGATCCAGTACGACGGCTGGATCTTGTTGGAGGCGCGGACGGATCCAAAGGATAAGGTTGCTGCAATGACTGAGCAGCGTCAAGTATTTGAAGGCATGCTGCAGAATAAGTCGTAACGGTGTTATGTTGTGTAGCTGGTTTCGTAAGAAACCGGACGAATATAGAAGCATCTCCGTCGCTCCCGGTTTCTTACGAAACCAGCTACTTAATCGAAGAGCAAGACCGGAGTACGCTCGGGACAAATGGTCCCAAGCTACGGCATAAACTCGTATCGATGCACAACCAAGGTGGCGACGGCTTGCAGTCCAGCAATTCTTATGGGAAGCTGAATTAGGTCGCGGAGCTTCGGCGGTCTCTTC
This sequence comes from Planctomycetia bacterium, assembly GCA_031412515.1. Classification (GTDB taxonomy): domain Bacteria; phylum Planctomycetota; class Planctomycetia; order Pirellulales; family Pirellulaceae; genus Aureliella. Next base: position 9,660 of record JANODD010000298.1, read on the forward strand.
GAACTGCGTAAATAACCATCGTTTTTATCCTATTGCTTCTTGGCAAGGTGTGCAGAGAGTTTCATTATGCCGCGCTGTTCAACGCTCGTGATTTTCGCCCTCTGTTTGACAGTTACTGGGTTGTCGCAACTGGAACAACCGGCGATGGCAGAGGATTTGGCAGGTATCGCAACTCGACTGCAGACCGACCTCGCTTATCTTTCCTCCGATGTGCTCGCGGGTCGAGATGTGGGTACTGAGGGAATCGCGAAAGCGGGCGAGTACATTGCCAAGCGATTTACGGATTTGGGATTGGAAACAGACAAATTTGACGGTGGTCCCTATCAAGAGTTTGCTATCCCTGGTCCTGCCGCGTTAGGTCCCGCTGAGAAGAATCAACTGAAGTTTACCGGAGTCGATGGCCTGCCCGGTTTGAAACTAGAAGACAACTTTTGCCCATTGTCGCTTGGTTCGAGCGGTAAGTTTGAAAGCGACGTGATCTTTGTGGGTTTTGGAATCACCGCGCCCGAACTTGACTATGATGATTTTGCAGGAATGGATGTCGAAGGCAAAGTAGTCATCGTCCTACGTCGCGAACCGCAGCAAAACGATGCGAAAAGCCGCTTCAATGGAACTCAGAATACTGCATACGCTTACTTCACCGCGAAAGAACTCAACGCATCGCTTCATAAAGTCGCTGCGATGATTTTGGTAAACGACGCCCAAACTGCCGAGGGCCGCACCGGTGATCAGATTATGCGAGTTACGGAAGCAGGCGCTTCGCTGGCGAAAACAAAAGTACCAACCATCTACTGCTCGCGCAGTGTTATCGATCCTCTCGTTCAGAAGTCCACCGGAAAGTCATTAACTGAGTTGCAGGCGCAGATCGACTCCACGGGGATGCCAAAAAGTGTTGTACTTAAGAACGTTAAAGCAACAGGTGAAGTCGACATCTCGTCAAAAGACGTCATCGCTAGAAACGTTGTTGGTTTCCTACCAGGCAAGGGCGCTTTGGCCAACGAATATCTTGTCGTAGGAGCTCACTACGACCACGTCGGCATGGGCGGTGCGGGTTCGCTAGCACCGGGTACTGTAGCTATTCATAATGGCGCAGATGACAACGGATCAGGAACCACTACGATGCTTGAAGTCGCACGTCACCTTTCGCTCGACAAGAGCGAATCACGACGCGGCATTATATTTATGGCGTTCAGTGGCGAAGAGAAAGGCCTGCTAGGTAGCAAGCACTACGTGCGCAGTCCGCGTTGGCCCTTGGAGAAGACGGTCGCCATGGTCAATATGGATATGGTTGGACGCCTTACCGATGAGAGCTTGACCGTCTATGGGACAGGTACCGCTGAAGGGTTTGATCCATTAATGGACAAACTGAATGAGACCTCCAAGTTTAAACTCGACAAACAACCTGCTGGTTTTGGACCAAGTGATCATCAGAGTTTCTATGAATTTGACATTCCGGTGTTCCATTTCTTTACCGGACTGCACAACGATTACCACCGCCCAAGCGACGACTTTGACAAAATCAACATTGAAGGAATGCAGAAGATCGCCGATATGGTTGATCGACTGGTCATTGATCTCGCAACGCGTCCAGAACGTCCAAAGCTGCTGAAGATCTCGGATATTGCTGACGTGGGTCGCGCCAATGCGAGGCCTCGCGTTACTTTAGGAATTCAAATGGATACGAATTCGGAAGCGGTCGTCGTCCAAGAGGTTGCAGCTGGGAGTGGTGCCGCTGTGGGCGGTATCATGCCAGGTGATACGATCATCAAAGTCGGTGACACCGCGGTTGCAAACGCTCGAGAGATGCGTCGCGTACTGAGTTCAAAGAAAGTCGGTGACGTCATTGAAGTGGTCGTCAAACGTGGGACGGAAGAAGTGAAGCTGCAAGTGAAACTGGGGTCCTAAAAACGGTTAGTGGATCCGTAATCATTATGTTACTTTTTCGCGCGATTCACGTAGTGGTATTGTGAGCCGTCGGCACTAGCCGCGGGTCTCGAAGTGTTAGTCGATGATGACAACCGGTCCGTTTTAAGCGGATTGTCAGAGCAACATTAGCATTGGAACGACCGAGACTAAATTGAACCGCCCAACTTTGAAACCCGCGGCTAGCGCCGACGGCTCACTGCCCGTTTTTGCGGAATGGCGCAATAGAACAACCTTGGGAAGTGCCATCCGAGTGACTTTCTATTATAGTAGAACGAGGCTCCTGCCGTTTCGTTCTCCCGTTACTTGTTGATGGCAACTGTAAGATGTAATGAGCTGATCACCGCCATTCAGCCGACGTGTGTGTTCGCTTAACAACTGGATGTAACGATGAGCCCTTGGAGTCTGGTCAGTCATTCGCTGCGGTACTTCGCAAGATCTCATTTCGCTGTCGGCGCGGGCGTCGCCGCAGCAACAGCAGTCATCGTCGGTGCACTCGTTGTTGGCGACTCGGTTCGGGGGAGCTTGCGGGGACTGGTCGTCGATCGGCTCGGCAATCTTCAAGGCGTACTGCAGTCACGAACCTTCCTTAAGCCTGACAGCATTACTGCCGTATCAACTTCTGGAAAGGCGAGCATAACACCCGCAATTATTCTCCCCTCGGCCACTGTTGAATCGCGGCATGAGGGCGAACTGCTGCGAGCTTCCCAGGTCCAAGTAATCGGCATCGAGTCCGCGTTTTGGAAACTGGCTAGTACGCCTTCGATGGACGTTTCAGAACTAGCCGAGGATCAAGTTGCCATCAACGCAGGCTTGGCGACAGAGTTAAATCTGCAAGTCGGTGATGAGCTTACTTTACGATTCGAGAAGAACACCGGCGTGCCTGCCGACAATCCGCTCGGACGCAAAGACGAAGCGGCGATTAATATGCCAAGGCAAAAAGTTACTGCGATCCTGCCTGACGACTCCATCGGTGGACTCAGCTTGAGAGCTGGACAATCGGTACCCAAAAACATCTTTGTTGGATTGCAGAGCCTACAAATGGCTCTGGAATCTGATGGAACGATCAACGCGGCCTGGGTGATTGGTACCGAAAGCAAACTGTCAGGTTCAGAACTCTGTAACTCATTAAGTGAACAGCTTCATCCGAGTCTCGAGGACTTCGGGTTACAACTCGATCGACATCGACGTGTTTTCCCCGACCCAGAGATCGATGCACCGGCCGACAAGAAATCCGCTGAGTCCGTTGTTTATGATTACTTTCAACTTTCGTCCAAGGAATTGATCCTTGATAACGAGACCGCAAACGCGGTTGAGTCCAAGTTAGGAACAGGCTCGCAGCGGATCATGGCATACTTGGCAAACGCTATTTATCGAGTTGACTCAACAGGCCAGATGGACACCTCCAGTGAAGTGCCTTACTCAATCGTGGCAGGCGTCGAGAACAGCCAGTCGATCGATCTCGACGGGCTGGCTACGATATCGTTTAAGGACTTGGCGAAGCGTCCCTGTTGGATCAACTCATGGTTAGCGGATCAGCTGAAAGTCAAACCCGGCGACTTGATTCAGTTGAACTACTTCGAACCTGAGACCGTTGATGGTCGCGAGGTCGAAGTTAATGAGCAGTTCGTCGTGGCTGGGATTGTTCCAATCGAAGAACCCGAAAAGCCCTATCGTGGTGATCGACTGGCAAAATACTCGCGGTTGCCAACGATCTTCAACGATCCCAATCTGACTCCAGAAGTTCCTGGCGTCACCGATCAGGATTCGATCAACAACTGGGACCTTCCATTCAAGACGAATCGCAAAGTCCGCAAAGTTGATGATGCATATTGGAATAATCATCGGCTGACTCCAAAAGTCTTTTTACGATACGAGGATGCTTCTTCGCTGAAGCTTTTCGGAAGTCGCTTTGGCAGAACAACGTCGATTCGTTTCGAAGGTCAAGATGTCAAAGACGCAGGCAATCTGCGGGCTCAGATAGAAAACGCTTTGCTTGGAACCAAGCAACAGAAAGGGCTTGTTTTTCAACCTTTTCGTGAACAGCAACTGAAATCGGCTTCGGGGACGACGCCCTTCGATATGCTCTTCCTGTCGCTCAGTTTTTTCGTCATCGTAGCAGCGTTATTGTTAGTCTCGCTGTTATTTCGCTTGGGCCTTCAACAGCGAACGGGCCAAATCGGTTTGCTGCTCGCTCAAGGTTACTCGCCGCAGAGAGTACGCAGTCTACTGGTCCGTGAAGTTGCAATCGTCTCACTAATTGGTTCAGTCGCCGGAGTTCTAGTAGGCTTGCTGTATGCTCGATTGATGATCGCTGGGCTGGAGTCGTGGTGGCTGGGTGCAATTTCGGTAGCGTTTCTGAAGTTTAGCTTTACGCCGCTCAGCGTAGCTATTGGCGCCGCCTGTGGAGGGTTGGCAAGTCTCGTCACGATTTACGCGACACTGCGAAAATTGTGTCGTATCGCGCCGCTTTCGTTGCTGCGAGGAGCGTCAAACGATACGAATACGGGTGCGCGAACGATGAGTCGCCGGATGCTGCTGATCGCCGGTGCTTGCGTTGTAGGCGCACTAATATTGAGCGTAGTTGCATTCGGTCAAACCGGAATGGGACGGGCTGGGTGCTTCTTCGGATGCGGAATGTTACTACTGTGTGGTGCTTTGATTGCGACCCGAGAATGGTTAGCATCCCGAGGTGCATTGCAGCCGAATCCGGCAAATGCCAGTCTATTTTGGCTTGCCTGGTTGGCCGTTTGCCGAAACCCCGTGCGAAGTGTGCTTAGTCTCGGACTGCTCTCTGTAGCCACTTTCTTGATTGCTTCAATGGGCGTTTTTCAAATGGCGCCAACGGTGCAGGGATATGGCGGCTTTGACTTGATGGCGGAGAGTTCACAACCGATCTATCGAAACATTGCCTTGAACGATGTTCGTGAAGAAGCAATCGGCAATAAAGCAAAAGCGATTGCCGATACGACGATTGTCGGTCTGCGAGCCCGCCTAGGCGAAGACGCAAGCTGCAACAACTTGTTTCAAGTCGCACAGCCGACCGTCTTGGGTGTTCCGAAACAGTTGAGTGAAGTAGAAAAGGCGTCGGATGAAAACGTACGATTTCAGTGGGCGGGCACGGTGAATAAAGAGTCGCCTTGGTTGGCACTGGAAGACCTAGCGACAGGATCCGAGGAGAGCCCAATTCCACTAGTACTCGACCAAAACACGGCTCAATGGAGTTTGCACCAAGGGGCATCGCTGGGTTCGATCACCAAGCTCAATTTCGATGGTACTTGGGTGTACTTCAAAACCGTTGGCTTGCTATCCAACAGCGTTTTGCAAGGTCGATTGTTGATTGGAGAATCGAATTTCAAATCGCTGTTCCCGACACTTAGCGGATTTCAATTTTTCTTGGTCCGCAGCGGCGACGCGGGACCAAAGGTAGCCACCGAGACGCTGGAAAGTGGCTGGAGCGATGATGGCTTGGATGTCGTGTCGAGCTCCGAAGTGCTTGCTCGCATGCTGAGCGTTCAGAATACCTATATTAGCGCTTTCCAATCGCTCGGCGCACTGGGCTTGCTGCTGGGAACGTTTGGCTTAGCGGCTGTTCAAACGCGGAGTGTCATCGAGCGGCGAAGGGAATTGTCACTAATGCGAGCGGTAGGCTTTTCAGACTCGCGTATTGCCAAAATGCTAACCTTAGAAACCGCCTTGTTACTTGGAGGCGGAATGCTGATCGGTATTTTGGCGGCTGCAATTGCAATTGTGCCTTACATCATCGAAGTTGGACCGCAGACAAGTTTGGTGCAGCCGTTTGTAATGCTGGTCGTGGTGCTGCTAGCTGGCTTTATTTCAGCGACTCTGGCCATTCGAACAGCGATGAAGTTGCCGATTTTAGCTGGATTGCGAGCCGAATAAATTCAATGCCGCTCGATTTCAACATTCCAGTTAAGTTCGCTGAGCAAACACTCTCGCAGTTTGCCATTAAGTCGACCAAACCAATTGCTGGCGGGTTGAGCGGAGCGCGAGTTTGGAAGTGCGAGAGCAGCCTGCATGGTCCCTTGTGCTTGAGGCAGTGGTCCGCGACTCATCCCACTGAAACCCGATTGCAATTTATCCACGATGCTGTCGACATGGCAGGAGTACGTCTTTCGTTCGTTCCGAAAATCTTGCGTGATCACTCTGGAAAGAGCTTTTGGATGGTGGGCGACTGCCTGTGGGAGGTAACGCAGTGGATGCCTGGACAGGCAAACTACATGCGTCAACCCAGTTCCGCGAAACTCGAATCGGCCATTGGAGCCTTGGCGGATTTGCATGGTGTATGGTTTGATTTTTTGCATGAGCAAAATTTCAGTCCTAGCACGAAGCAGCGGATTGAGATGCTGACCGATTGGTTGGGGACGCTGGATTTAGTTGAGCAAGTGGGTGCATCAGTGCGAGGACCAGTAGAAGCGGCTGCATGTATGTCGACGGTGCGGATGTTGCATTCACGCGGCCCGCAAATGCTAGAAGAACTCAGGCGAGCGAACGGCGTTTCTGTGTCGCTACAGCCGGTACTGCGAGACATTTGGAGCGATCACTTACTGTTCGAAGGCGAGCGAGTGAGCGGCATCATTGATTTTGGAACCGTTCGAATGGACGAACCCGCCGCGGATTTGGCGCGGATGTTAGGGTCGTTGCATCCGTTTGAGTCGGAAGTTCGGTTGGCCGCGGTTGAAGCGTATAATCGGAAGCGATTGCAGCATGCGGTTGATCCTGAGCGCGTGGAATTACTGGACCGGAGTGGCACGTTGTTGACGGCGTTACAATGGATGCGCTGGTTGGTCCTAGAGCGTAAGAAGTTCAATGCCGACTCAGCAAGCTTGTTTGATCGTTGGCAGATTGCGCTGGCGAGAATGCTGGGGGAGAGTTTGGTGATTTCTGTGGATTAGTTGAACGGAGAAGTCGAGGCTGCTTAGCTTGTAAAGAAAAGTTGTGAAGAAGCCATTTTGCAGAACAGATTGGGACAAAAAAACACCAGCAGGACGGGACTGGAGTCCCATCCTACGTACCTAAAGAGCAATCTAGTTGGCCAGTACTTCGCCACTGTCTCTTGAACCGAGAGACCGCCATACGGTTTGGTCGATTGCTTTCTCGATGAGATCAACGTGTCCGTCGCAGTAAACAACAAATTGACCTGCGATGTGCATGCTCGATAAGGCCATCATTCCTTTTTGATGTTGTATATTCAGGCAGTCTATTTTGTCCGTACTAGGAGCAAAGTAGTGATTGTAAAGCGTATTGCTATAGTTACCTAGACTCCGTCAGCATTTACGAGGCTGCCTAGATCTTTCAATCCTGTGCCAACGTTACCTGCATAGTTCGATGCGCCAAAGTCCAAGCTCGGTACTCGCATGCCATAGATATCACTTGGGCAATTTAAAACGGGCAACGCAACGCTTGCGACCGGACGATTGGGAGAGCCGTCATATAAAGTCGCGCCTACTGAAAATTCGACTGGTGCCTGCCCAAAGTCAATCTTTGAATGAAGCGGTCCTTGTTCTAACTGCGGCAGAAGATAAGCAAAGGTTGAGAATGCCCGTGGAAGCGGAGAACCGCGGCCTGGAGGAAACCGGCGGTGAGTACTCTCATAATTCAGCAACGCCAACCCGAGTTGCTTCAGATTATTGCGACAGGAAATGGCCCGGGCGGCTTCTCGCGCAGCTTGAACAGCGGGTAAAAGCAAAGCGACCAATACGCCGATGATCGAGATAACCACCAGCAATTCGATCAGCGTAAATGCCCTCCGATACGCAAATCTCATGTTGGACTCGATAATCAACAGTACTTTAAAAGACACCGAATTGCTTTTCATTAAAATATCGACATGAATTTGATTTTAACAAAAATTCTGGTTCTCGACTAATAAACATGGCGTTAAGTCGTTAATTACGGTGGGCAGGTGGGATGCTGCCGCTTTTCTCAACACGGAGCCCGCTTGATGCACTCCACCGACAATGCGAAAACCCTGGGAGACGGCCAGATCCCGGGGACGAAACCGGAGGGTACTGATTCGTCGACGACACCGCCTGCCCAATGGGTAGCGGAGGTGTTCGCACGACTGGAAGTGCCGCTGGTCGCGTACGTTCGCAGGCAACTGTGGGGTGACCTTGAAACGGCTCGTGACATTGTGCAAGACGCGTTTGTAAAGCTGTGCCAAGAGGAGTGGCCGTACATCGAGCCGCATGCAACGGCTTGGCTTTACCGAACGTGTCGAAACCGAGCTATCGATTTATCGCGACGCGAGGGACGTATGAGTGCTTTTCACACAGGAACCGATGTTGCCAGTTTGCAGGATCGAGCCGGTAATGGCCCCGATCATCGTGCTGAAGAGGGCGAGCAACTGGACCAATTGCGAGCCGGCCTTGGCCAGCTCACCGAGCAGCAGCAAGAGGTGCTGCGATTGCGACTGCACGATGGCCTGAGCTATCGACAGATCGCTGAAGTCACCGGCTTGACGACCACCAACGTCGGTTACCACTTGCATCAAGCCATCGCGCAACTGCGGACGCGATTGGCGGATAACTGACGTGGAGTATGCTTCCGGCTTGCGAAGTTTGCGTGTTAACCGCGGGTTCCAGTGAGCCGACGGCGCTAGCCGCGGGTTCCAGTGAGCCGACGGCGCTAGCCGCGGGTTCCGAAGTGTGGCGGCAGTGAACATCACAAGTCTTTCCAACACCCAACTAGTTTTCACGACATGTTCGTGGCATTGGTCAGGACCAAACTAACAGAATGACAACAACTTCGAGGCCCGCGGCTAGCGCCGTCGGCTCACACCCGCGGCTAGCGCCGTCGGCTCACACCCGCGGCTAGCGCCGTCGGTTCACACCTGCGGCTAGCGCCGTTGGATCATAAATTTAAACCATAGGGACCCATTCAATGTCCACTGATAAACACTCTGAAGAACACTCTTGGCCGGAATGGCAACTAACCGCGTTTGTGCTCGACGAACTCAAACCTGATATCGCGGCGAAAATTCAATCTTCCGCTGATAGCGATCCGTCGCTAGCGGCCGAGATCGCTGCAATCCGTGCAACGGTCGCGCAAGTGACTCATTTATACAAACACGAAACAGTCGGAATCGAACCGACCGCGTTCGTTTCACTTGCTCCGACAAGCGACTCAGCAGAGTTAGCTACTTCGGGGAATGATCCAGCTGTCTTCCGTCGAACGACCGACGTGAAAGTAAATTGGACAGCAGCGATAGGGCTCGTCGCGATGGCCGCCTCATTGTTGATCGCATTTTTCTTCGCGGCACCGGCATTGCAAAACTACTTTTCTCAGTCGAACGATGTGCTCGCTAAGGCCGATGATGCACAAAGAATTGCGACATCAGAGGCGAAGGTCCGCGAGCTTACGCGAACGCTTGAAGAAACCAAGACGGAATTAAGCAGTATGGAAGCGATGCGCCGTTCGTCGGTTGAAGGTGTGAAGCCGAATGATGAACAGGTCAGATCGCTCACTGAATCTGATACTGACTTAATGAGTGAAACGAAATACGCCGAAGCGGAAGTAGATGCAGAACAAGTTATTCAGATCGTACCGACTGAGAGCATGACGCAAGTGGCAGTTGGAAACGCAACAACGAGTCCCAGCGCAACGGAATCAATCGCCCTAGGGATCGTCGATGACGTGCAACAAGCTCCTTTGCCGAGCCAGACTCTGAACAAGTCATTGTCGATCTCACAGGGTATGGGTGGCATGGGTGGAAGCATGAGCCTTGAAAGAGGTAGCAGGGCCAAGGGACGGATGGCGAGTGAGGGAATGCCAACGAGCGGCATGGGTGGAATGATGGGTGGTTTGGACGTGGGCAATGGCGGTATGGGTGGAATGGGCATGGGTGGAATGGATGGTATGGGAAATGGTGCTATGGTCGAAGGTAAGAGTGTGGCTGCATTGGCGGATGGAGACATCGCCAGTGAGTACTCCACTTCTGGCGGACAAGAAAACCGAATGTACGATCGGCGTTTTTCCTCGACTACCGAAAATCGTAGGCAACCGTTTTCAAGAGAATCGAGCAGCGACCGCTACGCACCAATCTATGAGAACCCATTCAAGTCCGTCGAAAGTGATCCGCTGACAACGTTCTCGATCGACGTCGATACGGCCTCGTATGTAAAAACGCGTCAGTTCCTTATGCAATCGCATTCACTACCACCTGTGAACGCGGTCCGTGTCGAAGAGTTCATCAACTACTTCGAATACGAATACGCAGGGCCACAAGGTGACGATCCGTTTGCAGCCAACCTAGCCGTAGCGACTTGCCCATGGCGGTCTGATCACAAACTGGTTCGCATTGCACTGCAAGCGAAGAAGGTTGACATCAGCGAACGGCCTAAAGCGAACATTGTGTTTCTGCTGGACGTGTCCGGGTCGATGGATGAACCGAACAAGTTGCCGCTAGTCAAAGAGTCGATGCGAATGCTGATTCAGCAATTAGGCGAAAACGATCGCGTGGCAATGGTCGTCTATGCCGGTGCCGCAGGCTGTGTGCTCGAAAGCACGACTGGCGATAAGCAAGATAAGATCCTCGGTGCACTGGATCGACTGAACGCTGGCGGCTCGACCAATGGCGGCCAAGGGATTCAGCTTGCTTACGATATCGCTCGCGATCACTTTGTTCCTGGTGGCGTCAATCGGGTGATCCTTTGTACCGATGGCGACTTTAATGTTGGCACAACCAGCACTGAGGGTCTGGTAAATCTTGTCGCCCAGAATGCGAAGAGCAAAGTGTTTCTGACGGTGCTTGGGTTCGGGATGGGCAATACCAACGATGTGATGATGGAACAGATTTCGGACAAAGGCAATGGTGTTTATGGTTTCGTCGACTCGCGCCGCGAAGCCGAGCGGCAGATGGTCAAGCAACTCACGGGCAACCTGATGACGGTGGCTAAGGACGTAAAGATTCAAGTAGAATTCAATCCTGAACGAGTTGCTTCGTATCGCTTGATCGGTTACGAAAACCGCAAGCTTGCGAACGAAGATTTTGCAAATGACAAAAAGGACGCAGGTGAAATCGGAGCTGGACATCGCGTCACGGCTCTATATGAAATCGAACCCATTGGTGCGTCCAAAGTTCAATCGGTCGAGGGTTTGCGTTATCAGAAACGCAAGCCAGAAGTCACCGCAGAACAGCCCGCCAAATCGAATGACGAAAGCAACAACGAACTGCTCGCCGTTAGTTTGCGATACAAGCAGCCGGAAGGAGACACGAGTAAGTTGTTGACTTTCCCGCTGGTCGATAGCAACAAACCGTTCGCTGAAGTGGATCAAGATTTCAAATGGGCCGCGTCGGTGGCGCAGTTCGCAATGCTGCTCCGCAATAGCACTTACAAAGGCAATACATCGTGGAGCGGGCTGCTTGAGACGGCTGAATCACTGGCGACCGATGAGAGCCGTCGTGAGTGTGTTAATATGATTCGCAAGGCAGCTGGGTTGAGCAGGAGGTAATTCGTGGCTGACGCTGCTAGCGTTTTTCAATGTTGCGCTATCGGGTTTTGCGTGCCGCTGGTTTGCCAGTGTATCGAAGGGTAAAGGTTCGAATGAAAAAAAATCATTTCGATGCAAGGGCGCTTTTGCTCAATTGTCGCCGAAGTGATCAACGTCCCATTTAGCGGCGCTTACGACATAGTAATCCACTACTGCGGTGATGACGTATTGGAATGTTTTGCGGTTCACTCGCTCTCAAACTTCGACAAATCTCACGGCGAGTAAGTTAGCGTTGGCACAGGTAACGACAATTTGAGTCACCCACTACGGATCACTGGCCTTGCCCTTTAGAGTCAAATGCAAATCGCGACTCGACGGGGCAAGCCAGTGGCACACTAAAATAAAGTGCGCAACATTAATACCACCATTTGCCCCGCGTCAACGCGACGCGCGTTTGACAACTTCGCCTTCCATCATCTGCATGGCTTCGATGGCCGCGTCAGTGTGTGGGTAAGATTGAACAATGGTCTGAAGAATTCGTTGTCGAAATTTCCCCTCAGCGGCTTCAGCATGCTTGAGCATAGGAGCCGCGGCGGCTTCCTCGCGTGCCTGGAGTAGATCGAGTTGCTTCAGCAATCGCTCGCGCTCAAGCGATGAATACGAATCAGGGATGTACTGAAAGCGCCATACGGTGACTTGCTGTTCCCCTATAGCCGCTGTGGCTTCACGCATCAGGGATTCGCTGCCGAGTTGGGCGAGCAATTGATAGGGACTTTGGCGCCTTGGCCGTCTTACACCTTCGGAATTGAGCTTGAAGAAGTTGACCAGCACGGTGTATCGCCCCAACGTCGCGTTGGTGATCCAGCGGACATTTTCTACCGGTTCCTCACTTTCGCCGTCGACGTTCATATCGACGTCCAGCATCCCAGCACACTTTGATCGTCGATGAAGGTGCGAGATGTGTTCGCCTGAGGGAGCGATCACATGCAGATCGACATCGTTTACGTTCTTCCAAGCCAATGCGAACTGGACTTCACCTCTTTTGCCCCCGGCCTTCGAAACTCGATTCTGGATCGTTGCGGCAGTCGCCAGTGCCGGAGTGCCAAACTTAGGTTCGCTTTCATTGGCCGAAGAAGCAGACCCTTTCACCGTTGAAGCTTGCGAGGTTTCTTGAGGTGCAGCCAGTGCCAGTTGTTTTGGAATTTTTCCGGACACGACCGGTAAATCCGATAAATCGGGCAGCTCCGCTGTCGTTTCTGCCCCGGAGGGCAAGTCCGGCAAATCGGGTGTGATTTGCATGTCGCTGGCCGGGATCAGGATCATCTCTTCATCAACATCTACTGTCGATGCATCCAGCATCAATGACTGCAATTCGATGGAACCGGTGCCAACAGCCAGTAGACTAAGGACCACAGCTAGCCCTAAGTGAACGCAGCAACTAAATACAAAGCCAACTAACCGATCACGACGCTGTTTGTTTGCAACCAGCCAATCGATCCATCGCTGAGTTATTGGCTTGCCAGTGCTTTTCAATGTGCGTCGACCTTTGCAAGCAGTTGGCACGGGTTAATGGCTTTGGATGGCTTGCCCTCGTTACATCGGGGGCCCGCCATCCAAGACAAAGATAGACGCAATGCCGCTTGCTATTCTAACCCGCACAGGTATCGTCGCACAACTCAACTGACGCTCGGGACAATGGTCCGAAGCTACTATTTGGCGGCGATTGGCAGATCAAAATCGCCTTCCATGTCGCGCCAAACGCAGTGAATGTGGTTGGCTGGGTTACCCGCAGCGTCGGCTTGCACGTTGATGAACTCAATCACAAACGTGGGCCCTTGAACGCGATAATAGTGGCCCATACCAAGTCGATCGGCACCTGACCATGCAAACGAAACTTTGTCAAATCCGGCTTTGTCGATCAGTTCCCAGCGGCCTTTACCGACCATTGGACGCATTTTGGAAGTGTAAGAAGTCATCAGCGCCTTGAGCTTCTCCTGCTGCTCTGGTTTCATCTTAGCCGCACTCAAGCCAACTGTTTCACCGGTCGGAGGCTGAGGCTCACCCGCTCCGCGAATTTCTTGTGGCAAGTCGCCTGGAAGGGTGGCTGACTTTTTTTGTTCTGCATCAAGACTTGCCAACAGTTCGAATCCAGTTTCTTCTTCTTCTCGCAAAACTCGCAAGCCCTTTTCATAGCCTGGTAAGTAATCTTCTTTCAGTTCGGCTGGATTGGTGGCGAAAAACTGTGGCGTTGAGTCGACGATCTTGTTGCCCTGCAAAACAAAGTTGAGTGATAGGTGATGGCCTTCAACACTAACACCCCAATGTGACTTCGGACCAGGTTCTCCGAAGACGGTAAAGTAATACTTGTCTGGATTGCGGCGAGCGTGGCTGGTTGGGCCTTCTAACTTTCGCAGAACATTTTCCAAGCCCATGATTTTTGTTGCTTTCTCATAGCCTACTTTACTGACCAAAGTCGTCAGCAATTTCATTGCGGCTTCTTTCTGTGCAGGCTCCATCTCCATCAATGGTAAACCCTTGCGAGTGTCCAGCGGAATGAAATGCCACTTGACCCGTGTTTCGGAGTCATAGGCAACTGCTGCCTGAGCCTTCTGTTTTTCATTGAGCGTCTCAAGGAACTCACGAGCGGTTTTCGCCACGGGGTTGCCCGGCTTTGCGCCATCCTGAGCAGCTTGCACAATTTCGCGTGACGGGTTTAAGCTGGTCTGAGAAGTCGGCCAAATCATGGCACCAACCGCTAGAAGAACCAAAGAGGTTATTAAAAATCGCATAACGGAAGCTCCGGATATCGAAAGGTGAGCGAGTGAGGGCGGGAATTTCAGAGTGCGTTCATCATGTAGCGGTCTTGCTTCGATGACAAGATGGGGCGCATTTTTCCCTTCCGCCGCCATGTAGGCGGTATCAAAAACATGCTGAACAAGCATGTTATAGTACACCCGCTGCCTCCCTGCTGCAAATTTTAAGACTTTGGTTAAAACTGCACGTAGCCTAGGCATCCTGCCTGGGATGTAGCCTAGGAATCCTGCCTGGGGTGAGCTTTGGCTTTTCGCCTGGGACTGGCGTAAAACCAAGCTGAACTAAAAAACCAGTTTGAACCAAAACCCAGGCATCCTGCCTAGGCTACGAACTCATTCTATATAATCACGCGATGAAATTACTGGCATGACCGCTCAAATACTCGATGGTAAACAAACTGCCGACCAACTCCGCTTGGAAATCGCCTCCGAAGTCCAGCGATGGTGCGCGGCAGGCAATCGAGCACCAACCCTGGCGGCTGTGCTTGTCGGCGAGGATCCCGCTAGCCAAGTGTATGTGCGCAATAAAGAAAAGGCATGCGAGAAAGTCGGTATGCACAGCCGATTGATTCGTCGGCCAGCAACTACGACTACCGCTGAGCTTCTTGCACTGCTCTGTGAACTGAACTCCGACCCGACCGTTAACGGGATCCTTGTCCAACTACCGCTACCAGCTCAAATCGATGCTCAAAAAGTACTCGATGCTGTCAGTCCACTTAAAGACGTTGATGCTTTCTCGCCCGAGAATGTGGGGCTGTTGGTTCAAGGACGCCCGAGGTTCCTTCCGTGTACTCCGCATGGAGTTGTCCAAGTTTTGGCTCGCTATGGCCATACGGTTGCGGGGAAGCATGTCGTCGTGGTGGGACGAAGCGACATTGTCGGAAAACCGCTTGCGAACATGCTCTTGCAACGCGATATTGGACTCGGCCGTGAGTATGCAAACGCAACCGTTACTGTTTGCCACAGTCAAAGCAGTAGTCTCTCAGAGATAACTCGCAGCGCCGATATCCTGGTGGCTGCTGTCGGAAAGGCCCGCCTTATCACCGCAGACATGGTTAAGCCTGGAGCTGTGGTCGTTGATGTGGGGATCAATCGGGTGGGCGAGAAACTCGTCGGAGATGTCGACTTCGAACCGGTTGCCCAGATTGCGTCCGCGATCACACCCGTTCCCGGCGGCATCGGACCGCTGACGATTGCTATGCTGCTGCGCAACACACTCACCGCGGCTAAGTTGCAAGCTTCTTAGTCTTTTGTTTGTTTCCACTTCAGGCAGTTCTATAAATATCTCCGCTTCTATTTGACGCCACCTCCATTGCGACCTAGGTTTTCGTATGACGGTTAAACGTATCCCGCGTGCCCCTAGCCTACTTGATCCAGGTGTCAGAATGAAAAAATTCAGCCGTTTCTTAAAATCTGAAGATGGTCCGACCGCTGTCGAATACGCCGTCATGCTGGCGCTCATTGTAGTGGTGTGCATTGCATCAATCAAAACGGTCGGCACAAACGCTAAAACCACATTTACTACTGTTTCCGGACAACTCTAAAAGAATCATACCGCATTCTCTCAACTTTGCGTTTGACCGTTTTCGGTCTCCGCCTCATTTGCAGAGACCCTTTAAACGCTTCTATCGCTTCAGTATCTATTACTGCCCTTCGGCAGACGATTGAATTGCTAGAATTCCATTAAAACTTTTCAGTCAGAGCCATTGTCGAGTCGATTCACCCGAAGATGTACTTTCTGGAAAGGATTCTGGTCCGGTCTACCACCTCACCTAGGTTGGTAAAACCTACCGCGATGGCTCGACACATGGTGGTGTGAGTATCGCATGGGAACTTAGTCGATAAGACTATTTACTCGGGACCTGCATTCTATGTTTCAATTTCGTCGACAGTGGCCGGCTGCAACCGCAACGATTGCTGGTCTCGCGTTTATTCTCAATCACTACCGAATAGCGGGCCTTGAGAATCTTCATCTCGAACGGCGTTCCCCGAGCGAGATCGAGCGTCGTGAAGCGACGGGCGACATATGGGCGTCCACTTTTCTAAATACCGTCGACAGTCTCGACGCGCCCGCCAATACGCCACTTCCCAGCCGAACTCAGCTCAACGGCAGCCAACCTACAAATCAGTATGTCGGCACCGAGATGAAAACCTTTCCTACGACTAGTCCAGGAAGTTTCCCGAGCACGCAACCGTTTCGAGGCGCACAACCGAACGCAACATCGACTCCACCGTTCAACTCACAACCCCCGCTCGGCATGTCACCAACTCCACCGATGTCAGCCGGAACACTGGAGCCCGACTTGGGCCGGTTGTTGACGATCAATGAGAAATTCGCAATCTGGGAGAACAAGTCCGTCGCCACCGGCTCACTCTCAGGTGCGCTGACGGGACCAGCCGGCGCGATCCGCGTCGCGAGCTTTCATATTCCATCGCTCGGCGCAACCAAACTCGCCAAGCCGCATGTATTTGAAATGCTCGTTCGCATCTTGCGGCGATTCGATGTTGTCGCCTTGCAGGGCGTGCAGTCGAACCGCGACGACATTTTGCCCTTGCTCGTTGAGCGACTCAATCAATCGGGCCGCAATTATGATTACATGATCGGCCCACGCGTGGGACGCACCGCACCGCTTGAGCAGTTCGCTTATATTTTCGACACACAGCGCCTTGAGACCGATCGGTATCAACTCTACACAGTTGAAGATCCAGACGACCTGATGGTTCGCGAACCTCTAGTTGCTTGGTTTCGCACCCGAGGCCATGCTCCGCATCACGCTTTCACTTTTTCGATGATCAATGTTCGCATCGATCCCGATTTTGCCCAACGTGAACGCGAACTTCTTCCCAGTTTGATTAGTGCGGTACAAAACGATGGCCGCGGCGAAGACGACTGGATTCTGCTCGGAGATTTTGCTGGCGGTGACTCAACACTTTACCCTTTAACCAAGATCGCCGCTCGCCTGGCACTTGTCGGTATTCCAACGGACGTAGGGGGCTCGCAAATGCTTGATGAAATAGTTTTCTCAGGCCCGGCGACTGTGGAGTTCAATGGAAAAGTCGGCGCGTACGATTTCCTTCGTCAGTACAACCTGTCGCTTGAACAGGCGATTGAAGTCAGCGAGCATCTTCCCATCTGGGCCGAGTTTTCAACGCTCGAAGGAGCGGAGCCAGGGCGGATCGCACCTGTGACGAGCGAGATTCGTTGAGTCGTAGGATGGGACCAACGTCCCGTCCGTATCTTTCATCTCAAAAAAACGCTCTGGACAAATGGTCCCAAGCTACGAAACCTTGCCAAGATTAAGGTCGAGCGTACGAATTATCCTAGTGAATCACAGGCCGCTCGCATCTTTTACTAACTTGGGGAACGAAATGCGCGAGTTCTTTGGGCATTTTACACATCATCGAAGCTTCAGCGCTTGGTTAGCGGGCCTAGCGGCAACAATTGCTTTGGCAAGTTCTCAAATTGCTCTAGAGACCCTTCTAGCTCAAGAGACACAGGTTGCTAAGGAAAATCCGGCGACTCAAGAAGCAAGTGTCCCTTCGCCACGGAAATCCGACGCAAATTCGCAGACCAGATTTTTGCGGTTGACGCGCACTGAATCTAACAAGCCGAAAACACTCGATACCGCAGTCACGACATATCGCTCTACAGCGGTGGGTGGTGTCTCAGTTGATCTGATTGGAGCGGTTCACATCGGTGAGCGCGAGTACTACGAAGAACTTAATAGACGTTTCGACCAATACGACGTTCTGCTCTATGAATTGGTCGCACCAGAAAACACAGTCATTCCACGCGGTGGAAAACGCGAAAGCTCAAATCCGGTTGCCATGCTCCAGGATTCCGCGAAGAACATGCTTGGACTTGAGTCGCAACTTGAGTTAGTGGACTATACCAAATTACATTTCGTTCGAGCCGATATGACGCCGACTCAAATCGCGGACAAGATGACCGAGCGCGGAGAAACGGCTTTTACAGTCGCTCTCAGCACATTTGCCGACATCATGCGACAACAGAACCTAGCCGCTCGCGAAGCCGACAAACAACCGGCATCCAAACCCGAAGTGGAACTCGGCCTGTTTGATTTGCTCGGTAATCCGTTGAAGATGAAACAAGTCATGGCGGAGCAGTTTGTGAAAACCGGTTCGCTCGATCAGAGTCTTGGCGGATCACTCAACCAAATGTTAGTGATTGACCGCAATGCGGAAGCTCTGCGCGGCTTACAGAAACAAATCGCGGCTGGCAAAAAGAAGATCGGGATCTTCTACGGTGCCGCGCATATGCCTGATTTCGAAAAGCACCTGACTGCGGACTTCGGCTTGCAGAAAGCCGATCAAAGCTGGATCGTTGCTTGGGATCTCACACGCGGCCCCAAAAACTCGGCCACCGAACCCGCTTCGATGCTATTCAATTTACTTAAGATGTTGGATGACTAGTAATGTAGCTGGTGACGCGAGAAACCGGATAACGCAGACTACTGGTAACACATCCGGTTTTTTACAAAACCAGCTACATCCGATTGGTTGGTAGCTGGTTTCGTGAGAAACCGGATAACTGTAGACCACTTTTAACACATCCGGTTTTTTACAAAACCAGCTACAACATCAAGTTTTAAATCTGATAATTGGCCTCGGGGAGCATGTCATCGGGCAGTCCGTTGCGCACTCGCAACTTGGGTTTCTCAAGCACCACAGTTGTATGCGGCGCAACGGTGCTGGTAATCCAGACTGATGAGCCGATCACACTGTCGTGACCAAGAACCGTTCGCCCCCCGAGAATGGTCGCGTTGGCATAAATCACGACGCGATCTTCAATCGTTGGATGACGTTTCTGCCCGCGAATGAGAAGCCCATCAGCATCGGTTGGAAAACTCAGCGCGCCGAGGGTTACACCCTGGTAGATCTTTACATGCGCGCCGATTTCACAGGTCTCGCCAATGACCACGCCCGTTCCGTGATCAATGAAAAAGTACTCGCCGATCGAAGCACCTGGATTGATATCGATACCGGTGTTTTGATGCGCCCACTCGGTCATCATGCGCGGTATGAACGGAACACCTAGGCGACGCAATTCATGAGCGATTCGATAAACCGTGATCGCTTCGAGCCCTGGGTAACAGAAGATAATCTCATCGCGACTGCTCACTGCCGGGTCGCCATCAAAAGCGGCATCGACATCTGTTGCAAGCAACTGACGAAGACGAGGGATCTGCTTGAGAAAGTGGATCGTGATCGCCTGCCCCTTGGCTTCATAATCGACTTGATTCTCGCACTCGCTTTTTTGACGTTTGACACGGTCGTCATGCTGCAAAGCTCGACCGATTTGAGTCGTCAATTTGTCGTGCAAGCCATCGATCAAGTTGCCTACGTGGTAGGTCACGTTGCCAATGTGCAAGCCTTCGCGACGTCGGAAGCCTGGATAGAGTATATCTTTCAGATCTTCGAGAATCGAAATGATCACTTCGTATTTGGGGAGCGGGCAGTGCCCTAAGTGATTGATGCGGTCTGAGGCAGTGTAAGTTGCCACGATCGAGTTTGTTAGCTCTGGCAACTGCTCTTTGAGTCGAACATCGGATGCCATTTGATTTGATCCCTCGCTGGTAAACCGCTCACATCAGCAGCCGCTTCGCAGCTTGCTACTCCCACAATTTTCGGCAGCATCGTTGGATGGAATCCAAACTACCGGAAAAGCTCCTAGTTCCTCCCGTGTTTTACCCAATCTACCAAAATCAGAAATAGGGACAACGAAGGCTGAGGTTTGCTAGCGTTCACCTACTTTGGGGACGCACCTCTCCCGGGGGTAGCTTGTCCACGGCGGGTCGTCCTGCTGGGTGTGACCTTTTCGAGGCCCAGCAGTCGCCCCACGGTAAGACGAGCGACCAAGGGAGAAAAAAGTCGGAAGGCTACATTATTCGCATTTCGCCAACACTTTTAACAATCTTTTCTCAGACTTAATCTCCGTGACACAATTCCATTCTCGGCGCAAGATGGTAAAACTCTTGGCAGACTGAATAAACTAGAAGATTTGTCTTGCCTCCGCACGCGGGTTGGCACGTAGGTCGATCGCGATTCTTTTTAAAATTTTACGGAAAGTTCCACTTGGTGTCTGAATTGCATCGCATCCGCAGAGCTCTGATCAGTTGCAGCGACAAACTTGGTCTGGTGGATTTTGCCGCCGGACTGGTTGCCAATGGCGTTCAGATTTACTCGACTGGCGGCACTTTCAAACACTTGACCGACCATGGCGTTGATGCGATCGATGTGACCGAGTACACGGGCTTTCCTGAGATGATGGATGGTCGCGTAAAGACTTTGCACCCAAAGATTTTCGGTGGCATCTTGGCTCGGCGCGACAACGCGAGTGACCTGTTGTCGATGCAAGACGAGGACATTCAAGCGATCGATCTGGTAGTTGTTAATCTCTATCCTTTCGAAGCTACCATTGCGAGGCCAGGTGTCTCGCGCGATGAAGCGATCGAGCAGATTGATATTGGCGGCCCGTCGCTGATTCGTGCTGCGGCGAAGAATCACCATTGGGTAGCGGTTGCAACTCGCCCCGAACAATACAGCTCGATCCTCTCTGAGATCGAAGAGCGTGGAAGCACATCGTTATCGCTGCGCCGCAAGTTGGCGGCTGAGGCGTTTGCGATGACTTGCAATTACGACCAAGCGATTGCCGACTATTTCCGAAGTGAAACGACGCAGGGCGATTTCCCAGCTCACCTTACCGTACGGCTCGAGCGAAAACTGCAGTTGCGGCAAGGCGAGAACCCGCACCAGAAAGGGGCCGTCTATCGTATCCCTCGCGATCGCGGAGCCAGTGTCGTCAGCGCGCGACACATTCACGGCAAAGAGTTGTCGTACAACAATATGCTGGATCTCGATAGCGCCCTGGCGATTGCTCGCTCGTTTGGCCAACCCGCAGCGGTTGTCATCAAGCACAACAATCCCTGCGGTGCTGCAACCTGCGAGCGCCTCGGTGAAGCTACGCGGAGAGCCCTTGATGGTGATCCTGTGAGTGCGTTTGGTAGCGTGCTTGGCTTCAACCGTACAGTGGACGTCGAGACCGCTGAAGTGCTCGCCGAGCCCGGAAGATTTATTGAAGCGATCATTGCCCCAGATTTCGAAGCCGGTGCGGTTGGCATACTGACAACCAAGCCTAAGTGGCGCGACAACGTTCGCTTGATGCAAGTCGGACGGCTGACCGAGATGCTTCCCGAGATCACGATTCGGTTCGTTGCCGGTGGAGCCCTTGTGCAAGAAGCGGACACTTTACCTGCCTTTCATACGCAATGGAAAACGGTCACAGACGTTCAATTGCCTGAAGACTTGTTAGACGATTTGCGTTTCGGTTGGGAGATGGTCCGGCACGTGAAGAGCAATGCCATTGTGCTCACACGGGACGCTTCCTTAGTAGGCGTTGGGGCAGGGCAAATGAGTCGTGTAGACAGTGTCGAGATAGCGATTCGAAAAGCTGGTGAGCGTGCGGTCGGCAGCATCCTGGCTTCCGATGCATTCTTTCCATTCCCAGATTCGATCGAAGCGGCGGCTCAAGCAGGGATTGCAGGCATCATTCAGCCCGGCGGTTCACGGCGCGATGACGAAGTCATTGCGGCATGCAATCACCACCGCATTCCCATGATCTTTACCGGAGTGCGTCACTTCAAGCATTAATACCGATCATTTACAACTTTGTGCATCAATGATCCTCAAAAATTGATGCTCGCAACCGAGCGCGCTCCCGCCCATGTCAGACATTCTCCAAAGGATCGTTGCCACCAAGAAGAAAGAAGTGGAAGTTGCCATTCGGCAACGACCGCTCCGCGATCTCATGGCTGCCGCCCAGACCGCACCTCCGCCGCGCGACTTCCTCGCACCCCTTCGCACTGCCCCGCCGATCCGTTTGATCGCTGAAGTTAAGAAGGCGAGCCCATCGAAGGGGATCATTCGCAACGACTTCGATCCAGTCGCGATTGCAAAAGCTTATGAAGCTGGCGGTGCAAGCTGCATCAGTGTGTTGACCGATGTCGACTATTTTCAAGGCCATCTCGATTATCTAAAAGCGGTCAAGCAAGCTGTTAGCTTGCCTGTGCTTCGCAAAGATTTCGTGATTCATCCCTATCAAGTCTTTGAAGCCCGAGTCGCCGGGGCCGATGCCGTTCTACTGATCGCCGAATGCCTAAGTCGTCAGGAACTTCGCGGACTCTATCAGCTCATTCGCGAGCTTGGAATGGTTGCGCTCATCGAAGTCCATGATGCCGCGAATGTGGACAATGTGCTCAACACCGGTACGGAGTTGATCGGAATTAACAACCGCGACCTGAACACTTTCAAAGTCAGTCTTGACCATACGATCCAATTGCGAAAGCGCATTCCGCAGGAACACATTGTGGTCGGCGAGAGTGGCATCGTGACTTACGCCGATGCGTTGAAGTTACAAACCAATAACATTCAAGGAATGTTAGTCGGCGAATCGCTGATGCGAGTACCCGACATTCGACAGGCTGTCGTCGACTTGTTGAAGGGAGTTCCAGAAGCAATGTGTCAGTAGTCTCTTCGCCAGCACCGAGAGGACTGTCAGGCCTGTCGGAGATTTCATTGATCGCCATCTTTGTTGCTTACTTGCGCATCGTATTCTGCAGCGGTTAAGGCATGATCCGGGTCGACGACTGAAATTTTCAACCCACATTCGCCATCTTCGTCCGGTTGAGCTTGAAGAAATGGAGCGTCACGTATTGCACCAACAAAGCGTCCCTTTTGGTTGTATCGCAATGTAAAGGACGAGTTTTTCGAGACACCCGTCTGAGGTTCAAAATACGCGAATCCTACAAGGTACGCACTACCAGAGTAGCCTGAGCTAATCACGGTTACTGGCGTCTTCGCATCAGCGCACTGCTGCTCTATCTGAGCTTTGATTTCCAAAAAGCGAAGTGGCAGTTTGCTGTCGAGTTCTCTGTTAAGTTTTGCAATCTGTTCATGGAGACGTGAAACTTCGTAACGCGAATAGCACAACGCTACTGCCAATGCGGAAATCGCAGTCAACATGAACAAGCTTGTCAGCGAAATACGCAGTCTTGCCATGTGTGTTCCCATCAAACAACGAGTGCTATTACTGTTACGGTTGTAATCGCCAGTACTGTGCGGACCGTGTATCTGATTGGCATTGGATGTTCCGTTATGTAGTCTTGTTCTACCCGGACTTATCGCCGCTTTCACTTCACTTGCAATCTTTCTGTTTGGCCGTCGCGAGTTTAGCGTGGTATAATCTTTCAAGATGCAAGGGGCAAGGGCCGCCGATAAGTAGATCTTCAAGAGGCGATAATGGTTATCAACGTAAACATTCCGGATGGGACTGACCGCATGCTTGCAGAACAGGCTGCCATGAGGGGGCAGTCGGTAGAGTCGTACGCCGCTGAATTGATTCGTAAAGGAGTCAGCGGCAGCCGCAGCTTTGCAGAGATCCTGGCTCCTTTTCGTGATCAAGTCAACAGTTCTGGTATCCAAAACAGTGAATTAGATGGCTTGTTCGAATCAGTCCGTGACGAAGTGCACGAAGCTAAACAAGGGCGAAAGTAATTGGCCAAGCTGCGTGTCGTGTTTGACTGCATGATCTTTCTGCAAGCAGCGGCGCACGCTAACGGACCAGCGGCCGCACTTCTCGAACTTGTCGAGATTGGTGAACTTGAACTCTTTACTTCAGAAGCGTCGCTCGAAGAGCTTCGCGATGTTTTAAGTCGTCCTAGCCTACAACGCAAGTTTCCTGCGCTTACGGAAACAATTGTTCATGATTTTTTGAAACGAATTCAGGCGTGCTCAGTGTCCATGGGGAACGTATCTCCATCATTCGTATTTGAACGCGATCCTAAGGATTCCAAGTACGTAGATCTCGCTATCGCGTGTAAGTCGGAGTATCTCGTGACGCGAGATAAGGATCTTCTTGATCTGCGCGAGCAAAATAGTCCACTATTGACTGTAATGGAAAATCTAAACTGGCAATGCAAAATCGTTGATCCTGTCGAAATGCTGACCTTTCTGCGAAAAAGCTGATGTTCCCTTGTGAGGCTTTGTTGTATATGGACTTATCGCCGCTTTGGAAGAGAAAAAGGGGTAGCTGTAGTGACGAGGGATTTCTGGCGATGCCAACAGTGGCTTAGCTCGCAGTCCGAAGCGAAACCTCGCTAAACCAACCTTTTCGCGAGTTTCCGTTCCGCGGTGTATTTCCACCATGGCTTTGGATCTTCTCCCGCCATGAATCGCGTGATGGAAATGAAGACGTCCAAAACGCACGGATCCTGATAACTCTTAGTCACCACCGAAAGCGCCCGATACATCTTGTACGGATCGCGTTCAATCAGGTCCTCGGGGCGATTTACCCCAATCAAAACCAGATCCGCCGCCAACGAAACTCCAATATTTGGCAGATCCGTTAGTTTGTTTAACTGGTCACGTCGAACTTTGGTTGGATTTATGATCTTGCTCGGCTTGTAGAAATTAGCACATCGTTGGGCAACGCTGTGAAGCATTTTTCCTAGCAACGTAGCTGGTTTCGTGAGAAACCGGATGCAGTAAGATCACCGGTGCTGCCGGTTTCTCACGAAACCAGGTACATTTATTCTCGAAAATGCTTCACTGCGTTGCCCGTTCAGTTAAGTTAGGTATTCGCAAACTTTCATGCAATCGTTGCCAATCCGAACATACTCCTCCCACCGTCAATAAGCAACTGACTAACAACCTGAGCCGAGGGTGATTTTTTGAAGCAGCTATTTTGTCTTTGCGCTCTGTTTTATTTCGTTTCGAATGAAGCTAGTTCTGCACAGGATCCGCCGGCCGTTGGCCTATCATCTAAACAAATCGACCTTGAACAATCCTCTGAAACCTCATCCGAAGACAACTTGTGGCTGACCTATCCCGGCGGTGACGGCCCTGGAAAAGGAAAACACATCGTGCTCATCGCGGCGGAGCAAGAGTATCGCAGCGAGCAATCGATGCCGATGATGGCGAAGATTCTTAGCACGCATCATGGCTTCGATTGCACCGTGCTCTTCGGCGTAAATGATCGCGGGCAGGTGGATCCGACATTGCCGGTTTATCCTGACAAGGGTAAGGAGGCCGAGTTCAAGGAGCATCATATCCCTGGTCTTGAAAAACTTGCTTCGGCGGACCTTGTCATCTTCTTCACTCGCCTGCTCACGCTACCTGAGTCCGAACTGCAGCAGATCGTGGAATACGTCGACTCCGGCAGGCCTATGATCGCCCTGCGTACTGCCAATCATGGCTTTCGCAGTCCGCTTCCTTACAAGATCGATGGTAAACAAGTTAGGTGGGGCGAAGATATCCTCGGAGGTACCTTCCTCAACCATCATGGGCGTTGGCACGCGGATTCGACGCGAGGCTTTTTCGACAAAGACCAAAAGCAACACCCGATCCTCTTGGGCGTTACTGACATATGGGGAGACTCCGATGTCTATCGGACATACAAAGAGGGAGCAAGCCTCCCAGCCGATTGCACCGCGATCGTCTGGGGCCAACCGTTAATGGGCCGCAAACCTGATGACGCACCGAACGAAAAGCTCGAACCGCTACCCGTTGCGTGGGTGAAGCCATGGCAGACCAGCGGCGGCAAGTCAGCGAGAGTATTTCACTGTACGATGGGCAGTGGCACCGACCTAAAGAACGATGGCCTGCGCCGACTGCTGGTCAACTCTGTCTATTGGGGCACGGGGATGGAAGCGTTCATCGCAGACACACGCAACGTGGATATCGTTGGCAGTTACCAGCCGCTCGGAAGCGGTTTCAACTATGACGCTCTTGGCGTCAAACCGCACCCTGTTTCCTACTATCGATGAAGCTTGCTTTCATGGCAGTTAACCCATTACACCTATTCGAAGCGACTGTGAATAGAATCTACTTGTTGATCGGATTTCTGATAGCCAACTCCGTCGCTGCAGCGGGTGACCCGGCTTGGCCTGGACATCATCCACTGTCGCAGGCCCAGACCGGTAGCCTGCTGATTTCTGAACTTCGATGCGCGGCTTGTCACACCGGCATCGAAATTGACTCCGTGCCTGAGAAGACGGCTCCCGACCTGGCTGAAGTCGGAACTCGCGTTTCACCGGATTACTTGAGGCGTTTCCTTGAGTCACCGTTGGTAGCGCATCCGGGAACAACGATGCCCGACTTGTTGGCCTCGCGACCGGAATCCGAGCGAAAGGCAATCGCGGAATCGCTTACGCATTTTCTAATCTCGCAATCGAAATCGGCCACTCCATCGGAGTCACCTAATCAAATCGATCGCCAGCGCGGCAAATCGTTGTTTCACTCGGTTGGCTGCGTCGCTTGTCACGGTCCCAAGGAGCCGCCAGAGGATATGCCACAGAGCCTTACACCAAACGATGAGGAAGAAGAGGGCGATGATCCAGTTCTCGTTGCGAGAAGAAAGATCAAGCCTACCGCCGTATCGCTGGAGCACATCGCGCCTAAATATAGTGTGAAGTCGCTCAGCGATTTTTTGTTCCAACCGTTGCGAGTGCGCACTTCGGGGCGCATGCCTGACATGAAACTGACGCCTGCGGAATCACTCGATATCGCTGGCTATCTTATCGCAGAGCAAGCACCACCCACAACCGCACTGGTGCCAGACGCTAAGTTGGTCGAGGCTGGCAAGACGCACTTTCGCGCGTTGAATTGCGCTGCATGTCACGCACTTCCTGGTATGGATACAGCCGCTAAGATCGGCTCATTGAAGACGGCGGACCTGACACGCGGGTGCCTCTCCAGAGAGACTGAAACAAAGACTGGAAAAAGCCCCCGATTCAATCTCGACGACGATCAATCAGCAGCGATTCTCGCGGCAATCCGAGCCGACACGGCCGCTGATTCGGACGATGTCGCACTTGCCAAATCGCTGACGGCCTTTCGCTGTATCACTTGCCATGTTCGCAACGACTTTGGCGGCGTTCATGATGCTCATAACCCTTTCTTCAAGGGGAGCCAGTTGAACCTCGGCGATGACGGTCGAATCCCACCGCCGCTAACATTGATGGGAGCCAAACTGCAACCGAATTGGATGAAGAAGGTACTCTTCGATGGTGAAAGCGTGCGCGCCTATATGTCGACTCGCATGCCGCAATACGGACCTGCTAATCTACAGCATCTACCTGGATTGTTCCGCCGACTGGATGTCTTGGCCGGTCCGGAGATGAAGATCCCAAACCCAGAAGGTCGCAACGAAAGCGAACGTCAACATGAGAAACTGATACGGGCTGCGGGCCGTGAGCTTCTCGGCGATAAGGGAGCGAATTGCATTGCCTGTCACAACTTTAATGGTAAAGCGGCCAGTGTGAATCAAGGGATCGATCTGCTCACTAGCTACGAGCGATTGCAGCCAACTTGGTTTCAGAGCTACCTGAAGAAGCCGGGAGCCTTTCGCCCTCGAACCGTTATGCCATCAGCTTGGCCAGATGGCGTCTCAGCCTTTACAACGATCTTAGATGGGGATACCAACCGACAGCTCGAAGCCATTTGGTATTACCTTTCATTAGGGACCTCTGCCGCCGACCCCTCGGGCCTTCGATCAGTGAGCACCAAGCTCGTTGTAGGCGAGCGCGCAGTGATTCATCGCGGTCGCAGTCGCATCGCAGGCTTTCGAGGTATCGCCGTCGGATTGCCGGAAAAATTGAACTATGCATTCAACGCCGAGACCGGAACATTGACTGCGATTTGGCAGGGAGACTTTATCGGCGTGAACTGGAGCGGTCAGGGTTCTGGAGATTTCAATCCGGCCAGCGAGCCGATCACGCTTGCTCAAGACGTATCCTTCGCTACGCTCGCAGACGAGAATGCTCCGTGGCCATTGATGCCGGTTATGACCAAAGAAGCTCCAGTGAACCCCGATCCGCTCTACCCGAAAAATGTAGGCTATCAGTTTCGCGGCTACTATTTGGACGAACTCTCGATCCCAACTTTCCAGTACCGTAGTGGCACGATCGCGATCGAGGACCGCTGTGATGCTGTCGTCAATGATGCAGTTGCCAGTGTTGTAGTTGCCAGTGATGTGCAACGAACGCTCAAGCGAGTTCTACAGTTTGATTCGCCCGCGTCACAGTCCGTCTGGTTCCGCGTTCTGGTCGGTGAGATCACTCGCGAGTCGGATCAAGTCTTCCGCACTGATCGCATACGTGTAAATCTCCCTGCGACTGAGTCAAAATTAAGATCGTTGCCAGATGGTTCAAAACGATCTGAACTGTTGCTGCGGCTGCAAATCCCTCAAGGCAAATCCTCCCTGAAGCTCGTGTATGAACCAATCAAGAAGTAATCCTTTGCGCTAACGCTATGGAGCATGCCGCGCTAGTTATGGGCCTAAGGCGCTAGTTTTGATGTTGCGATTTTCGAATTCGTGTGCCACTGGCTTTCCCAATCGCATCCGGTGACCGAAGTAATTAACGTCGCACTTAACGGCGCTTACCAGACAGAAATCAACCACCGCGGTGACACATATATTGGAATGATTAAGATTTCAGCTGCGTCCAAACTTCGACAACTTTCATGGCGAGTAAGTTAGCGTTGGCATCGGTAACGGCGATCGGAGTTAGCTACTCCGTTTCACTGGCCTTGCCCCGTAGAGTCCGATATAAATCCGGACTTTGTGGGGCAAGCCAGTGGCACACCAAACCAAAATGCGCAACATCAAAGCTAGCTGCGGAAGAACGAAGCTAGCCGCTGGTTACCGGTTAGCTGCTATCATGTCATATTCACGCAACAGCGTCGACCCAGATGGCTGTCCGTATTGAATTCCAAAAGGCATTTCAACATGATTTTCTGCCGATCACTTACCTTGTTTTGCGTTTTCTTCAGCTCCACGTTATCCACCGCGGAAGCCCGCCATTTTAAAGTTGGATTTGCGAAGTGTGACATAACACCTGAGCGACCGACACCGATGTGGGGTTATGGTGAGCGACATGCAGCGCTGTCGACTGGCGTTCATGATCCGCTATTTGCGAAAGCGGTTGTCATCGATATCGGCACTGAGAAACTAGCGATCGTGGGGCTTGATCTCGGCCGTTCACCCACCGATGCAATGATGCTTCGTATTCGTGCAGCCATAAAAGATCACTCAGGGGTTGGACTGATCATGATCTCCGGCTCGCATACGCATCACGGTCCAGTGATTGAATTGCTGGACGAGCCAGGCAAAGGTAAAGGGAGCTTCGACGATGCAGTG
>JANODD010000299.1:0-14992 GCA_031412515.1 Planctomycetia bacterium
ACCAACGTAACAGAACCAATCGGTTATACTTAGCATGTTCGTCACTCCAGACTTAGTTATGGGATTAAAATTCTCGTCACCAACTATAGGTCATGGAGTGACGAACTCTTTTCATCCCATCTGGCTTTCCCAATCGCATCCGGTATCCAAATGCGATTGGGAAAGGCCAGTGTAATGAAGCGTCTTAGTTCGAATAAACTAAGTGATTCCAACGCCCGGGCGGTCTTAATAATGGTCGCCGAAGTAATCAACGTTGCACGTAGCGGCGCTTACCAAACAGAAATTAACCACCGTGGTGACGCATGCATTTGAATGATTGGGATTTCACATGCGTCCAAACTTCGACAACTTTCACGGCGAGTGAGTCAGCGTTGGCACCGGTTTCCGCAGCTAGAGTCATCTACTCCGTTTCACTGGCCTTGCCCTGTAGAGATCAATATACACCAGGACTTTATGGGGCAAGCCAGTGGCACACAAATCAATATGCGCTAGTTTTGATGCTGCGCAATTTGGTTTTGTGTGCCACTGGCTTGCCCAATAGAGTCCGGGCTTGTGCCGGACTCTATTGGGCAAGGCCAGTGAACCGGAGTAGCTAAGTTTACTTATCGTTACGCGTGCCACCGCCAATGAACTTGGCGTGGAAGTTGTCGAAGTTTGAAAGCAAATGAACTGTGCGACATTCCAAAGCATATATTACCGCAGTGAATGAAAACTATCTCGGCGCTGCGGTGTGCGACGATTATTACTTCGGCGACTTCTGTGCTAACTTCCCCTGCATTCGAATGAAAATTTTGATTCGAACCTATACGCTTCGGTACACTGGCAAACCAGTGGCACACAATTCAAGAAATCGGCTAGCGCCTCAGGCTCAAGCTTAACGCATCACTAATTTAAGAACTGCTTTTCCAGTTCTTCAGCTCGATCGAAGAACCGAACCAACTCGGTGATGCTTTGGACTTCGCACTTGCGATAAACTCTTGCACGTCGAGCTTCTACAGTTCGCGTGCTAATGTCTAGCATTATTGCGATGGTTTTGTTGGGCACTCCCTTGATCACTAACTCCATTACAGCCCGTTCGCCGGGACTGATCTCGGATCGCAGAGCTTGAGCCCGCTTGAATTGTTTTAACTGATTATTAAGTTCCGAAGCGTCGTCCAGCAGCGCAGAAAAACCTGCTTCAAAGTCGCCAGCGTCTAACTCGTTGTCGAAAACCCAACGGGCTCCGCATTTCATAAGTCGAGTCGCAGCGGAAACGGAACACTGAGGCAAAGAAAAGGCGATAACGTTGTACGGCATTTTTGATATTAATGTCTGCCCTAGATGCAAACTGTCTTCCACAACGCTTCGATCAAAAACAAATATCCGCGAAACAGCCATCGGCACCATTAGCGACTCATTGATCGAATCCAAGCACTGGAGGGTAACTGAGCGTTTTTGACAAAGTTTTGACCAATCTTTACGTCTAATGGGATTGGTATCGAAAAGTAGGACTTCCATTTGAAATTCATGCAAAACTGTTGAGGGTGGAAAAGGATCGTCTTGTCGAGCGACGTGCAACAATTGAGAATGCAACGGTCGCGTTGTGGTTTCTACTGCGATCATGGATTGGGATACCTCGTAGCAAAGCGGATTGCGCTATTGAGATGAAAAAGACGAAATTTTCAAACTTAGTGACATGCAAATTAAAACTTCCTTATAATTCCACCCCAACGGCTAGGACGGGTTCCTTTCCTCGTTAATGCGTTACCTGAATTTTGCGAACGTTATCATGCCAAGCGAGCACTCAGTAACAAGCTGGATTGCGGCAGTCCGTACCGGGGATAGTCTAGCGGCTGAGCAACTTTGGGGACGCTATTTTCATCAGCTAATGGTGCAAGCTCGACGGCGAATGTCGAATGTTTCCAAAGGTTCGTATGACGAAGAGGACGCCGCGCTCAGTACTTTCCACATACTGTGCAAAAAGCTCAACGAGGGGGAGTATCCTTCGGTTTCTGACCGTCAAGAACTTTGGCAATTGATGTTGAAGGTGTTGGTTAGAAAGATCGGCACGCGGGTGAGATATCAGGCGGCAGCCAAACGTTTGCCAAATAACATTTCAAGCTCGATATCCGTCGAAGAACTTCCGGCTGCGACGCCCCAAGAGATTTCGCAAGAGTGCTTTGAATTGATCGCTTCGCTCAAGGATCCGAACTTGGAGCGGGTTGCGTTGCTCAAGTTCGAAGGCTATTCCAATGAAGAAATCGCTGAAAAGCTGCAGCGCACACGTCGGACCATTCAACGGATGCTGAATCTTATTCGCGATTTGTGGGAAGACGAGTTGTGAAGTTGGGTCAATCAGAACGACCAACTACAGGGGAGGACGCGCGAGTACGAGGACGCGCGAGTACATGGAACGGGAGACCTAGGCGCCTCATTCTGGCATGGCTACAAGTCATGGATGAATACGGTAGCGGAAGCCGTCAAGGCTTTTGGGGATTGCATCTGTGGGAGCAAAGTCGCATTAACGAAATGCTTGACGCATTCCGCTACCGACTTTCAGCCATCCCAGCCTCGTTCTCCCGTTACCACCGCCACGCTCACACTAGGGCGTCAGTTTCCACTGCGTGTAATTCTGATGAAAACCCAGGTGTCTAGTAAACTGCGGAGTTGGATTGCTACCAAACCATCCGTAAGCGTATCCAACCTTAGGGGGCATCTGCTGCAAAGTCACGGTTGGTTGCGACCGGCCGCTAGCAGCAGGAAGAATTTGATAAGGGGCTGAGGCCGCGACTCCCGGCGTGGACGGATGTGCTCCGCTGCCCCACGGAAACGTTAGCGGATGATCTGCGCAAACGGGCTGGAAAACCATGCAACACAAGCCCCAAACTACCCAAGCCGCAGAATGGCGAACAAAGCACAACATTTAGAATGACCCAATAACTTGCCCCGAAAGCCGTCAAGTGGTCGCCGAACCGTACGGCGAAGAGGCGGCTACATTTCTCAAATCTAGGTTACACGGGGACTATCAAGGGATGAAAACCGCTTCTTACGTGAGGTATTTACCAATTGTGTCAGCAATATAATTGTGGGTCGCGACGGAAAAGTGGATCATAACGCTGGACTCTACAACATCGATCTGCCACAATAGACCCCGGGGATAAGTTCTTTTCTGCAACTAACTCTTGTCTTCTCGGAAACGTAAGGGGAAAAACATGCGACGACTACGGCTCGGTTTTACGCTGGTTGAGTTACTGGTGGTGATTGCCATCATCGGTATCCTAGTTGGGCTACTGCTGCCCGCAGTGCAAGCCGCGCGTGAAGCTGCGCGACGCACGCAATGTACAAACAATGTGAAGAACTTAGCCCTGGCTACGATTAACTTTGAAGGTACTAAGAAGCAGTATCCTGGTTATCAATCGGAGTTCGCGAAGACTGGTACGGGTTCAAGTGCGACTTGGAAAGTTGGTTCGTGGGTAATTTCGCTACTTCCAATGCTTGAAAATCAGGCGTTGCGAGACCGTTGGGATGATGCAAGCTTAAACACAATTTGGAACACTACGGCAGCACCGAAAAGCTACAACTCGGCGTCGTCCGGTGCACAAACCGAAGAGTTTTATCCAAACATCAAGATTTTCCAGTGTCCAAGTGATACGGTGAGCGCCGAGCCATTCGGTAGTAACAGCTATGTAGTAAACTGTGGATTTTATGTTCTCAGCACAAATTCAAGTTCTTTAGCAGATCTTGGATACACGTCTTCAGGGAGCGCCTTATCCGCAGAGTCGCAGAAGCAACAAAATGGCGTTTTCACTAACAAAATGCCTGGCACCTTTGGATTCACTCCAGTTAAGATCAGTGCGGACAAAATGCGAGATGGAACCAGCCAAACTTTGGCATTTGCCGAAAATATGCAAGCTGATTCATGGGCCTATGTGACAGGAACAAGTTCGTCTGGTGGAGTCACTGACGATTCAGCACGGACTCATGCAGGAATGGTTTGGCATTACCGTCTTGACGATCCAAGCAAAACCACCAAAACGCCGTCTTCACCGGCCGCAGCAGTTCTTCCGGTTAACAAAATCAACGGAAATAAGCTTTTAGCGACCGTCGGAAGCCTTGATGCAGCTCGACCATCTTCGAACCATCCAGGCGTTGCAGTCATCGGCATGCTTGACGGCTCGACCAAGTCACTTGATGAAGGTATCGAGTACAATGTGTACCAAGCACTTATGACGCCGCAAACGCTGCAAAGTGATGTACCTTGGAATGCTTACTTGCTGAAAGAAGACGATTACCTTCAGTAGTCAGTTGATAACTATAGTTGCAGAAACAAAGACCCAGCGGAAACGCTGGGTCTTTTCGTTAAGCCAGGTAGTCCATCGCATTTAGCGAAATGAAAGTAGTGCTTTGTCCAACTTTAATTTTGGGGTTGTTGAAATGACGCAGGCGGACAAGGAACGGGAGAACGAGGCGAAACTGGCTCTGCCGAGCGTTCTTTGAATTCAACTGAAGACTGGACGGACGGGACAAGTGGTCCCATCCTACGCAAACTTGAACCTGAACTGGACGGAGCCGTCACCTGGCGGCATGACGCCATTAGCTAAACTGAGTTAACCCGCAAAGTCTACGCAGTCGATACAGATTGACGTACTGTATTCGAGATCAACCTGCGCGGACTCGTTTAATAATGTCTTTAAACCTAGAACTACATCGAAAGCTGCTTTGGCTATCGTTCGTTGTATGCGTTCTAGCAAATCAGTCAGCATTGGGTCAGATTCGCTCACTGTCCTATGGCATCAATGATAACCCCATTCCGCCGTCTGTGGTTATCCAGGCTTCAGCTATTCGCGCGGCAAGAGCTAAACCCACTGAAGATCCCAATGATCTAAAGTCGGCTTCCTTACATCTAGGTGACTTGCCGTCCGCCGATCGTTCTTCACGCGGCCTCAATGGCAACAACCGAGAGGTTCTGTCGGCTGGCGATATTATGCCGCTAGGCGGAGATAAGAAACTTGAGTTACTTGAGTTCACCGACATACCGCTTGCCGAAGCGATGCGCCTGTTCGCTGAACAATCCGGGCTGAACGTGATCACGTCTGCAGAAGCCGGTAAGACGATGCTGACCGTGTACTTAAAGAACGTTACTGCGATTAGTGCGCTGGAAGCGATTGTAAAGGCAAACGGTCTGTTCTACCGCGTCGAGCCGAATTCGGGAATCGTTCGCATCGCAACGCTGAAGGAATACGAAAAGGACTTAGCGAGTTTCAGAGAAGAGCAAACTCGAGTGTTCACTCTTCTTTATCCTAATCCAACTGCGGTCGCTCAAGTAATTCAACAGGTCTTTGGTGACCGCGTGCAATTAAGCCGAGCTGATGCGGACGTTGAGGATTTGCTCGACCTTTCGCGTCGATTCAGTCGTTTTGATATGGTCGCCGGTCGCTCGCTAGGACTCGGTTCAAAACAAAACGGTGGACAGTCGAATTCAACAAGTGGTTTTGGTAACGGTCTGGGTAGGTCAGGCTCTTCGAATGGGATTAACGGATTGGGCATAAACGGTCAGGGCTTGGGCAATCAGCTTCAACCCAACCGCAACTCATCGCAGAACCCTAGCCGCGATTCGGAAGCACTCAGTGATATGTCATCTGATGAAATTCAAAAACTTGAGAATCAGCTTGCCCAAGAAGGAAAACTTGACGGAAGCACTCAAGCCGATTTGATGCAGCGCCGTGAAGCGACCATTTACGTCTCAACGATACGTCGCAACAACCAAGTGATCGTCCGGACTGGCGATTCCCGGTCCATGGAGCAAATCGCCGCACTCGTCAAGCAGCTCGATGTGCCCACGCCGACCGTATTACTCGAAGTCAAAGTTTTGCGAGTCGTTCTTGCGGATGGCTTTAACTCAGCCTTCGAGTACTTTGGCGGCGGAGGAAAAGCTGCGTCGGCGATGTCTGACGGCTCGCTGGCACCTGCATTTCAAGGAGCAAGCACGGTTGCGAGAAGTCTTGGCGACGGCTTAGGTGTTTCCGGTGCCGTCCCCGGTGCACTGACTTTTCAGATGGTCGATAAGAACTTTCGCGTTCGTATGCAACTACTGCAAAGCAAGAACTGCGTCACGGCGCTAGCCACTCCATTGATATTAACCGCCAACAACGAAGTCAGTCGTATTTTTGTTGGCGACACGCTTCCCTTCACAGTTGGGTTCACGCCGTCGCAAGTGCTCAGTAGTGTGGGCTCGGTCAACGGAGCCGTCGCGGCGACGCCAATCACCGAACTGCGCGACGTGGGTCAATCGCTATTGATTACGCCGAACATCAACGCCGACCGGACTGTAACTCTGCGTGTCATCGAAGAAAACTCAGAACGCGTTCTTGGTGGTTCTTCAATTCCGGTGCCTGCATCCACTGGCGCAGGGGTAACCAACATCAGCGTTGATACCGTTCGCCGTCGCACAATCAGTGGCACAGTCGTCGCGCAAGATGGTATGGCGGTCGCGCTTGGCGGGATGATTGAAGAGAGTGTCAGTGACGCACGCGATCAAGTTCCAGTGCTCGGCAACATCCCTGGTCTTGGCATCTTGTTTCGCCGACAAGCATCGAATCGATCGCGCAGTGAATTAGTGGTCATCGTAAGGCCGTATGTCTTCAATACACCAACCGAATCGGCCGCAACCAGTGAATTCATGCTGGGCGAACTCAGCACTCATCCCAATAGTCCTAGTGCCACCGGCACAATGAATTTAAAACTACCTTGTAAAGTCACCCGTTCCGACGCTGAATGCAGCCAGCGCGCAAAACTGTTCCGCTTAAGTGCCCCGTAGCCTAGGCATCCTGCCTGGGTGTCCCGGAGCTAGGCTCTGTTTTTAAAGTTGTCTTTCGCTCCGCGAAAGAAACGGAAACACCGAACTTTCGCGGAGCGAAAGTCGACTATTTTATCCTGCCTGGTGCAACCGCAACGATCCTTCGAGCCATCCATGCGTAAAATCAATCGAACACTCTTAATACTCGCACTCTCTGCCCATGTATCCGGCTGTTCGATCCTAACTGATACTCTGTCACCTACATCGCTATTGCGACAGGTGACACAAATGAAAGCTGACGGCGCGAGCACTGCGGCCACATCAACTGAGAAGAACAAAATCGCCAATCCGCCGGCTCGAACGATTCGCTTCGACGGTCACGAAATTGTATTGGGTGATGCAGAATCGCAAGTCCTTGATACCGACAAATTACTCAGCCTGCTCGAGCCGCTGGTAACTGACGGCCGCTTTCAATCAGCCTCTAAAATCATTGAACGGCATCGTGAATCCAGTGAACGTTTGTTGGCCGAGCGATGGGCTACGTCGGCCGAAGATCCTGTGGTCAAGCTGGCCGCTAATGTGCTTAGCAAGCGATCGGCGAAACCAGAATCGAATTGGAATTCGCTTTTAAAATTTGCGAAAGAACAACCCATTTCAGCAAAGAACTATCTTGAGCTACGGAATGCGTTTGCCATCGAAATGCAAACCAGCGATCCGAGCAATGATAAGGCGACGCAGTTGCAACAAGCAGCTCAGAAAGTCGGGCATCCATTGGTTCGAGTTGATTCGCTGCGTCTGCTGGGACTACGCGAGTTGGTGGCCGATCGCAACGCCTGGGCCGAATCGCTGTGCCGGCAAGCGGTTGATGTCGCGAACAAGGCCGGCAATCCGCTGCTCGCCGCTGAGTTACTGTTGATGGTTGCTGAATCGGCGCGGCGAAGCGATCAGGACAAGCTATCGACTGAAGCCTGGACGGTCGCTGTGAATACGCATTTGACTTCGTGCAAGAAAGAACAACCTGTCGACATTGGCTTTTGGTTATTGGCCGAGCACATACGGCCTGAAGCGATGACTTGGCCAGTCGAATTGACGGACACGCTCGGCACTTACACAGCAGCCGTTGGTTGTTCGCTGGACGGTGGTCCCGAGATGATACTTTGGACCAGTGTCGCGCAGGCTCAGTTGGACCGTGGCGAGATGCAGATGGCGCTGGTAAATTTCAAAAAGGCTGAGACGCTTGCCGCTGGTGATAACGTGATGTGGCTTCGAATCGCTCAATCCAAGTGTCTGGCTGGCATGGGTCAAGCTCCCGCCGCAGCTGCAATTCTCAGCAGCCCTGCTGCAAGCAGCAACAAAACGATCGCAGCTGCATCGACTGCCGCCATGGGCAGTATCAAGTTGCAAGCTGGCGCGTATCAACAGGGGGCTCAGTTGTTACACAAAGCCCTTACCCAATCAGCGGCCAGCGAATGGCCTACAAAGAGTCAATCGCTCTCTGACTTAGCCCTTGCCCAGTTGATTATCGGCGACACCGAGCCCGGCCTTGCCGCCTTGCATGCGGTTCAAAATCAATTTGAGAAGTCCGGCGAAAAGTTGCTCTTGGTGCAGTCGCTTGAAAACGAACTTCGTCTGCTCGAGCATGAACATCGCGACACTGAGGTAACGACCATCAAATCACGCATTACACAACTCGAACGGCTCTAGTGCACTACGACTACTGAATAGTCTTGGGTCGCACTCGGTCGCGCTCTCTAAACATCTTTGCAAATCAGAAACGGGAGAACAACGCTCAGATGATTCACGTAGTCATGTTTGTGAGCCGTCGGCGCTAGCGGCGGGTTTCGAAGCGTTAGTCGATGATGACAACCGGTCCTTTTTGAGCGGAGAGTCAAACGCAGTATTAGCATTGGAACGACATAGAGTAAATTGAACCGCCCAACTTCGAAACCCGCGGCTAACGCCGACGGCTCACTGAGATTTAGCGAGGCATCCCGTGGCAGACGCTGCTAGCGTCTGCTACTAGGCTTTGCGAATACAGCGCGGACGCTGGTAGCGTCCGCCACGAAAGCAGCCTTCATTGAACCAAATGGAAGTGATTGTGGTCGATGATAACCAGCTGTTGCTCCTCGGACTCATCCAATTGAATTACGCATAGGTAAAAGCAGTGATGAAGGCGAGCTTTCCCAATTTATGGAACGAATCGCTGGTCGTCTTCTGATTCTGAGAGTTTTACGAGTTCAATGAGATGATCCGGGTCGCATACAATCGCATATTTGCCATCGCGCTTTCTCAGTGCGTTGATCGCAGAGATCACCTCGTCATCCGTTGGCGGCGAAATAGCATGCGGCTGCTCCCCTGCGGTGACTGGGCCAATTAGGGGCACTCCCTCAAAAACTCTTTTGCGGTTGGTCCGGGAAGCTATTTTTGCATGAGTACTAGCGATTGCGGGCGAGATTGATTTTACGAGGACAATGTCCGCTTGTTTCAACCATATTTCGTCTGCCTGTGTTACCTCCTTGCCTATCAGTGCACTATCAATCACGAAATCGGTGACGACGTAATCGGAACCACCGTCTACTTGCCCTAGAATCGTGACTTCGAACAATGAGCCTTGTGCTTGAAAACCACGGGCGGACGCAATCGCCTGTGCGACAGTCGTTGGTCTGTCCAGTTTGTATCGACCCGGTTGTTTCACTGCGCCTTCAACTTTAACGAAGAAGCCATTCGTATAGTCATGTGATAGCACTCTCGTTACAGCTGCAGTTTCATTATTTGGAGAATCCACGACCGAGCATCTAACAAGTAGCGCGAGAACGCCATCTTCTCCGCCGATTTTGGTGTGTACACACAAAGCAATCGCCTTATCAAGTTGCGCTTCACATGTCAGAAGGTGATGTTCGCTATCGGGATAGGTCGCAAGTAGATCGTTGAAGGTGTCAGCCGCCTCTTCAAGCTTTCCTAGTTCATTCAGCATTTCCGCCAGTCGCTTGGTAGCCTGTTGGCTCACACGGCCAGTCGGACTGCTAATACGCATTGCTTCGAGCACACGCCTGCTGTGACCGCCAGTGCCATTCATAGGACGTTTTTTGTTTGAGAAATCCTCCACTCGATTTTCGGGGTTGTAACGGAGGCACTGAGCTTGCAAGCTTACCTTGTCGCCTTCAATTATTGTCGGCTGCAGTTCAAGGCAGATTCCTTCCAGGAAAAGCAATTTTCCATCAACGGGTTTTAAATTTGGATGGAAATTCATGAATATCGTTTGTCCGCTGCGTCCAGTAACTTTTGAGCCCGTTAAACAATGAACATCCTTGCGAGTTGTGACCGCATCGAAATCCTGGTCGTTTAGCACATAAGAGTCAGAATTCGCTGAGTGAAAAGCCAGTTTCGTTTGTGACGGTGCAGTTGACTGCTTTGTTTGAGTTGCATGATCTTCAGCAACTGCACTTTGTTCTGTCGTGCGGGAGTACTCGACTTTAACCCAATTTCTGGAGACTTCCTTGAAGGCGTCTTGTGTGAAGCTGACAACCTTGACTTCGCATGAGACCAGTTTTCTGCAATTCTCACGAAGAAATATTAACTTGGTTTTGATTTTGTCGATTTTTGATTTCGTATCGGAAACTTGCAATTCACGGTCTAGAATCTGCGGAGCGGGCACATGGACGACAGTCAATTGGCCACTAAGTTCCAAATCAGAGTTTACGTCGCCCCATAAGGGGACTCGATTAACTCGCTCGTCGACCGTGTATTGCCCGCTCAGCCCCAAGTCAGAATTTACGTAACCACCTACGAGAATTCGATTCACTCGCAAATTCGGTACGCCTGCATCTTCCTGTTTACGAAGAGGAAGTTGGCTTAATATCCAACGCTGAGCCTCTTCGTTACTCATCCCCTGTTCTTTAAAAGCATCAATGAGGTCACCGACGTCTTCCCGATAAATTTGCCAGTGCTTGGTGAAATCGCCGTTTGCTTTCGGCACAGGCCCGACTGCCTGGGCAGTCGTCACCGCATCTAACTTGTCAGTATCTTGTGCAACGCCGACTGAACCGCTCGGCAATGCAACGGCGCAGCCAATGAGCATCGCGGCCCAGATCCAACTTGGTGCCCGCTTGTGACTTCCTTGTCCCAATTTCATAATCCTCTCCATTCGATCTAAAGTAAGCTCTATCGGTCTCACCCCTGGTAACGCAGGGGCAATCTTTAACTGATGCTTTCGCTCCAAGACATCTAACAAACTCCGAGCGTATGCGGCCGGAGAACATCCTAAACTTGCAATCGTTTCTTCGTCGCAACTTCGCTCCGTCTCGCGAGAGACCATTCGTCCCGCCAGCCTGACCAGTGGATGAAACCACCATAGGCTTGTCGCAACAGCTTGCAACATTGACCACCAAAGGTCACCGCGCCGAATGTGAATCAACTCGTGCGCGATCAGCGGTTCTAACTCAACCTGCTTTTTGCCTCGCACGATCAATTCCGGCAGCAGCAGCGTTGGCCGAATCAACCCCAGCACAACTGGGCCAATCGGATTGCGAACCAATCGAACCCTGACAATTCGCTTAACACCAAGCCGCTTCGAAAGCTGGCGAACGAGGTTATTTATCTCTGCGTCACTGTAATAGCCTTTCGAATAGGCTGCTTTTAGAAAGTACAGCAATCGTATACACGTTAAGAGCAAACCCACGGCAAAACCAATCAACAGTACGATGATGCCACCCGCAATGACCGTTCGCGGAATTTTCGCAAAGGGTTGCCAAGGTTTGGACACATTAGGATTCGAAGGAGGCTTAATAACGGCAGATTCTGAAGCAGCGGGTAACGTGCTACGCTTGTCGACTGCAACGGAAAGTTGGTATTCGGGAGAATTAGAAATCAACGTGTTGTTATCTTGCCTGACGGGGCTTGTTGATGAATACTCAGGTGTTGCTTGCGACAGAAACTGGTTTTGATCTATGGGTGTGTTGATCCAATAAAAGACGCTAGTCGGGCTGCTCCAGGCTGGCGGCACAACGCACTTGATCAACACAAGTATCCATAGAGCATGGGCCAAATGGGGTCGATTCCGCGCGAACAATTTGACTATGCACCAAACTAGGCCAGTTAACAGAGTAAGCTGAAACGCATGGTTTAAGATTGCCATTGCCAGTTCATGAACACTCATTTAATTGCTCTCCACGGGATTGCAGACGCTGGCAGCGTCTGCCACGAGAGTCGCCAGTTGATATAAATCCATTTACTTGCTCTCACGTTTTTCCATTTGTTCAATGAGTTTTCGAATTTCTGCAAGTCCTTTTTCATCGATCCCACGCTGTTCAATGAGATGCCGCACAAGCGGTAAGGATTCACCGCCAAACAGTCGATCGACCAAGTCTCCGACTGCATCACGAATCACGGTTCGCGGCTTGGCGCTTGCAGTGTAAGTCCGCACACGGCCTTTGAGCGTGCTGCTGGCATATCCCTTCAGCTCGATGCGCCGCAGATAGGTTTGCACGGTCGCAAAATTCAGCTCGCGGTTTGCTGGGAAGTGTTCGAAAACATCG
The DNA here is from genome assembly GCA_031412515.1 of Planctomycetia bacterium. GTDB lineage: Bacteria > Planctomycetota > Planctomycetia > Pirellulales > Pirellulaceae > Aureliella. The sequence continues at coordinate 12,310 of JANODD010000299.1, forward strand.
CGCACCGTGGCTGGGCCAATCTCCCACAGCACACGGGCGATTTCTAATTCACTTTTTGATAGGGGTGGTTTTGCCAAGATAATTGTTTCCAAAAGATGCACGATCCAACGCAAAGCTGGCTTACTTACGCTTGTACGTACGAAGTATAAGCGTACGTGCGTACGTATGGAAACGGCAGTTTGAGATGATTTTTAGATAATTAGTCGAAATCGCAGCGAGATCAGCTGTCTTTAAAATCTCGCCGAGCCCAGAGGATTCGGGTATAATTACAAGGCGACCTGTGTCTTGCAGTAAAGTCAAAGCCCAATGCCAAGTCCTTTCCCTGGAATCGATCCCTTTTTAGAACTTCCGGCCTTTTGGTCGGATTTTCATGTGCGATTTATTAACTGCTGGTGCGAAGCGATTGCCGACGCGTTGCCGGATAATTATGAAGCAGGACTTGGTGAACGGGTTTACTTGATCGAACATGAGCCTGACGCTCGCAAACTGATCTATCCTGATGTTGCAGTCACGGAAAGATATGGCGCTGCGCAGCAAACACGGACAAGTGGTGTTGCGACGCTCGATCCAGTAACCATTCCGCTAACGATTCTCGATGGACCGCGCGAGACCTATATCAAGATTATTCACCGTCCAGATCGGGCACTGGTAACTGCTCTGGAACTACTTTCCCCAGCAAATAAGAATCCGCCGGGACGGACCGAGTACTTGGCCAAACGCAATGCGTTGCTATACCAAGAAGTACACTTAGTGGAGCTGGACATGCTTCGCGAGGGGCATCGTCCGCCGCTGGCTAAACCACTTCCCGCCGGTGATGCATATTACTTGGTCTCGCGTGCCGAATTGCGGCCGGACTGCCAAGTGTATAGTTGGATGTTGCCAGATCGACTACCGACTCTACCGGTTCCACTACGAGCCCCTGATGCCGATCTATTTATAGATCTCGCCGCTGTGTTTACGACAGCTTATGATCGCGGTCGTTTTGGACGCCGCATCGACTACAAAGGCGAGGCTCCTTCGCATCTTACCGCGACGGAACTTGGTTGGGCAAAGTCGTTACTCGGTTGAAGTGTGGCCTCGCATCACATTTTGAGTTTGTGTTACGGTGTAGGATGGGACCATTTGTCCCGAATCCGCGGCCAGCGAATGGCCTACCAAGAACCAATCGGTCTCCGATTTAGCCCTCGCCCAGTTGATCATCGGCGACACCGAGCCTGGCCTTGCTGCGTTGCATGCGGTTCAAAATCAATTTGAAAAGTCAGGTGAAAAGTTGCTCTTGGTGCAGTCGCTTGAAAACGAACTTCGTCTGCTCGAGCACGAACATCGCGACACGGAGTTAACCACCCTTAAATCACGAATTACACAACTCGAACGACTTTAGTACACTGCGACTACTGAGTAGTCTTGGATCGCACTCGTCGAGTCTCTGAAGTTATAACGTAGTTTCTGATGCGACTTCCCATTCAAAAGGGAAAAGTGAGCCGTCGGTACTAGCCGCGGGTTGCCGGAAAATGTTCAAAAACTTCGCGTACCGTGGCAGGGCCAATCGCCTCGTTCTCCCGTTGCCAATGCACCACTACCCAAAGTTAAGTTGTGTTGAAGCACTAGGCCGAGCCGGTTTCCACATCGGGTGGAGAGTGATCAGACGGATCTTCGATTTTGCGAATCAGTTCACTTACTTGGGCCTGCAGTGCCAACAAACTCTGCCAAGACTTGCAATCAACGATAACTTTGCAGCTATCGTTCTGCACAGCGCCGCGATGAAGTAGAACGCGCATCGCGATGTGAATGCCATCGAGCATGTCTCGCAACTCTTTGATTTGCAAACGCGACAGACCGCGAGGAATGGCAATCTCCGAACGCGAACTGTCCGCGGAACGAACCTCGATACCAGTGCTGTACTCTTGTCGATTGTTCCAAGATTCCAGGTCACCGTTCTTGACATAGTAGCGGTCGCTACGAACGCTTGGCGTCGGGCTATCGTTAATCCACTCAACGCCTGCTATCTGTTCACGCGTTCCGACCAATAGCACGCTTCGGCCAATTGCAATCGTATCGCCGAATCTCAGAATTTTGAGATTACATGAATGACCATTGACTCGCGTACCATTGGTGCTTTCCAAGTCCGTCAGAACCAAACGACCATCGTCGTCTTGAATCTTAACGTGATAGCGACTGACGCGTTCATCGTTCAACCGAATGATATTTCCCGCTTCACGGCCGATCGTCATCGGTGTGTGAAGTTCGCGAAAAACTCGGCCTCTGTCGGCCCCTGAAAGTACTCGCAGCGTCAGTTTGTGCATTAGATCTGCATCCTGGGACTCGCATCGCGATTAGTGGTGAGACAGCACGAAAAGTTGAACCGGCTGCGACGCACTGAGACCGAAAAAACGGATCGAAAAACGGACCGAAAAACGCTGCGCCTGCCAGTCAAGTAGACGCTATTGTGGAATAAAGCGATATAAATCGCAACTGGATTATTTTCAGAGCTCTCGCTTCGTAGCTTAGGCACGCTTCTGAAGTGGGCTGCTGCGGGATGCGACCGGCGTTACGCCGCCAGCCGGTATGGCGAAAAGTCGGTAGCGGAATGCGTCAAGCATTTCGTGCATGCAACTTTGGCCCGCAATATCAACTCCCGAAAGCCTTGACGGCTTCCGCTACTGCGTTTGTTCACGACTTTCCG
>JANODD010000300.1:0-13062 GCA_031412515.1 Planctomycetia bacterium
CCACGCTAATTCCATCCACTTTAACTTCGCTCTTGGCTGCTTCGTCCGCTTCTTTTTGGAGGCGTTCTAATTCAGCAAGCTCCATCTTCTCGCTCTGGGCGAGCCGAGCAATATGTTCTCGCGTAATCGCGATCCGCTGACGAAGATCAGCGACCGACGGATGGTTGTCACCCAGTGTGCTCGCGATACGGCGCTCACGACCTTCGAGTTCGAAAAGCACTGTTCTCGTAAGTTGTGCAGACTCAGTATCTCGCGGGGCTTCGATCCGCTTAGCATTCGCTTGCGCAGTTGTAGTTGCAGCACTGAAAAAATCGTCAGCGATATGACGCTCAGCATCGGCCGACAGCATCAGTAAAATTGCCTCGGGAGACCGGTTGGCTTTCCGAGCTATTTCAACATGCTTCAAGGTACCGGCCAGCATTTTCTGTTTCGACTGCAGCGCACTAAGCTCAGCATTGATCGATTTGTAATTATCTGCATAGGGATCGTTGACTTCATCGCCCGTCCAAATCACGTTCGGCGCACTTTCGCGGAACTTCAAATTCTTCGCATTCAAGTCTTTATAAGTCTGTGCAAGCTTATCCTGAGCTTCTTTGACTAAGTCGTAGATTTCAGTGCCAGTCGATCGAAACTCAGCGCTTAAGTAATCGCTGTATCCGTCAACAACTGCGTTGACGACTGCTGCCGCCAAGTCGGAGTCGTTGCATTTGTAAGTAATCTGAATCAGCGTTGTATTGGCATCTTTTGCCGCCGGTTGGACGACAAGTTCTTTCCCAGTGAGCATCCCTGCAATCATTTCCGCAGACATCCCTTTAAACGCAGGTTGCTCGGTGAGCCTACCTTTTTCAACCGCTAGCTTGAGCACCCGTTGACTCTTGATAACCATCGATTCATCCGAGCGGTTCAAGACCATTTCCGGGGTCTCGAACGATTGAATGCGTGTGGCTGGCGGGAGGGTACTAACAACCTGTACAAGAGCCGCAGCTTGATACTCGGCAGGTTGCTTAGAAAAATACAGATAGCCTACGCCGGTACCTACCATAGCACCAAGAATAGGCAACCATTTCCAACGCCACAGAACTTTGAGGATATCGAAGCCCTGCTGCTGTTGTTCATTCGCAGCAACGAAATCGCGTGGCGCGGGGGGATTGTTTATGAGCGTCCCGTTGATCACTGGAGTTTCCATTACCTGCGACATAGTTCTTTTTCGTTCTAAGGCTGAAACAGAAGTCCTGGACTCAATATTTGGAACATGCACGTAGGCACAAGTATAAGTGCCTTCGCAATTTTTCGCAGCGATTTAGCACGTCAGTATTCTTTTAGCGGAATAGTTACCCAAATTTACTCCGAAAAGTCGTCATAATCGCCAACTTGAATCGCAGCCACCACCAATAGCGACTATGTCACCGATGCGCACCCTTCAATCACTAAATTAATTTACTTGCCAAACCTTTTAAGATATACCTCAGGCGACTGCTCGCCACCCCCTGCATGGATTTTCCGATTGTAAGTTTGTGTGGAAAGATCTTGGAACTGCTGACATGCATCGAAATCGCGAATCTCTGGGGAAGATCGGCAATTTAGGAGTTTAGCCGCGGGCTAGTTTGGTTTAGGTTGCGATTCCTTTAATTGGCGGATGCGATCTAAAAAATCCTTATACTGCTGGGTTTCAGGCGACTGGCGGGAAGCCTTCCCTGCTTGATCGAACGCCTCATCGATTCTTCCATTGGCGAGCAGCAGCTCGGCGAGTTCGAAGCGTAGCCGATGGTTTGTTCGATCTGCGTTAACTGCGTGTAAAAGTGCATCAATTTGACGACTAGGATCGCGCCGCTCGTTGGCCAGCCAAGCGATAAGTAACCATGGTTTAGCATCGTGCGGATCTTTTGTTTGCGAATCAGCCTGAGCAATTAATTCGTCGAGGTCAATACTGAGGGCGAGTTGCTTCGATATAGATTGTAGTCCGGGCTTTCGAAAAAAATTCTCTGCGACTTCCGCACGTGACAAGAGCGAGTTTGGCAAGATCGCCAATAGTTCACGAATAGTCTCGGCGGGTGAGGCATCCGACATTTGTTGAACGATACTTGTTGAAATTGCAACTCCCTGTTTTGGATTTCGCACCAAGTAGTCGTGGAGGAAACGATTGCCGATCTGCTTTTCGCCAGCCAACAGGGCTGCTGCGCCAACGCTTGCCGGTACTTGGCTGCTTTGCCCTGTGACTAGCAATAACCTTGCATAATTCTGAGCGCGGGCTTGCGGAGTGAGCCAATTTAAATCGCTCCGGAGCATTCCCAACTCACATCGCCAATCAAAACTGCAGACGCTTGCCGCGGAAGCCATTCGGACTGCGCTTCTTCTAAGTGCCTCTATCTGTTGAGGAAGCTGCTCGGTTAGTTCTCGAAACGCCGTCATGCGCGGATCATTCGTCGTTCGATAAGCGGCTGCAATGTTCGCCGGCTCCGACAACGTCTTTTTGTCCATCGCCGTTACGTTCGGTGGCCAGTCCAAATGCTCGGCAAACATTTCCCTTGCGAAAACCTGTAGAAGTAGACCGATTTGCAAGTTCACCTCTGGATTGTCGGCAAAGCGTTTAACCTGTGCTACATCGATATCCTCAATTAACTGAGCAAATTCGCTTCCACTTTTAGCAATGCCCTGCCCGGCTTTACTGCGACTGGACTTCTCGAGCTGGCTGGACTGACTCTGTAAACGTTCTGCGAACGCATATCCCGCCAGCGGTTTTGCTGCAACCCACATGCTAAACAAAGTTAGGGTCAATATTGACACCGAGGCCGGGATGTTCGTCCAATGAGACATCGGTTGGATTTTGCCGGGATCACGACCACCCGATTTACGTACATCCGTTTTCCGAAGTTCGCCTTTTTTGGGCTTCTTGCCGAAATCAGGACAGTAGCTGCGAGCCAGAAAACAGCCGACAAGTGCCGCTAGAGGCAAGCAGATTGCAGGAATGATCAAACTAAAATCCACCAAGTTCTGAAGCGCTATAGCAGACACTGATAATATTGTCGCTACAAATGTCGGTGCCGCCTGCCGCCCAGTTACCATGCACCAACGAATTCGGAACATCAACCAAACTATTCCTGTTACGCCAATTGCAAAGCCTACGACTCCAAACTCTGCCAACATCTCCATGTAAATGTTTTCAGCGTGGTAAAACCATGCCGTCGGCTCGCCGCGGTACGCAGGTAGAATTGCAAAATGAAAGTTTCCTAAACCGCAACCAGGCAGCCAACAACTGGGTTGTGACAGGATCATTTGCCAAACCAAAAACCTACCGTTACTCAGTTCATAAGCCTCTTCGTTCACAGAGTCCATACGCGTCCAGATCGCGTTATCCAATTCGAGCGTCGTTAGCAAAAGCATCGCACCGCAACCCATCACCGCAACTAATCCCAAAGTGCGGGTATAACTCTTCGTGGCCCCAAACGAAATGCATAAAGTTAGCACCGCGGATGCAAGGCATGAGAGTATTCCACCGCGGCTGCCGGCAGCCAAAACTGCCACGAAAATGAGTGTTGCAGAAAAGACGCATGTCAATGAAAGTGCGTCTAAGTCCGTCACTAACTCTTCCAGCCGTCGACGGAAACGGGCAAGTGCGTTGATTGCTGGATAACGTACGTAGTATCGTTTGTCCGCCTCGTCTGATTTCGATCCGTTCCACCAAGCTAAAAGTCCAAGCACCCCTCCCAAGCCAATCGCGAGGAACTGTGGCGCTGAATTGCGAGATACAAAGGTTGCAAAATACGTCGATGTCGGCATCGGTAAAAGCGTCCACTTATTCCATGCCACGGATTGCAATAATCCAACCATTGCAATACCTAATCCACTGACCGCCAGGACGCTAAGCAGTGCGACTTCCCAAGCTCGCGTACGAAACAATATTCCAGCGGAAAGCAAACATGCGAGCGTAATCGCAAACATTGCTATGCTTGCCCGCGTTTGAACCCAATGAATACTGAGCGTACGCGGCGTTTCTTCAATCTTGACCGTTTCAGTTCCATTCGTCTCTAGTCCGTTGGTTGCCGAATGCAAGAATTCCGCCTCAATCTCTGAAGTCTGCCGTTCAAATGCGGCGCTCATGGACACTCGCTGCCATAGCCATTCAGGGAGCTGTACGGTTTGAATCAAAGCGAACGATAAGAGCGCTGCCATACACCAAATCAACGGATTGCCGACAGCTTCTTTGCGGATCACTGCTCCAAATATCGCGAGGAACAGTATTAATGCAGCGACAGGCAGATAGTAGGTCTGTGCTTGCCAACTAACCGAGCCATAGTACCACGGGCTGAGGAAGAGCATTGCCAACAATAGGATACGGGCTGGCCCAAATGCGACCTCTGCAGCCAGATTACCAATCGACGTTTCAACCTTCGGGGTTTGGGCTATCAATGAAATGCACTTTCTCGACGAAATTCCTGACTCGCCGAAATTCCAGGGCAGATAAGTCGGTTCGAAGACTGTAAAGGGAAACGAAGTGAATGGGCTATAAGGCTAGCATAACTGCATTCTGAAATATTTTCGCGAATCGCAAAATAGGTCTGCAGCTCATTGGGATGAAACAAGCATAGGCGAAAGAGCAATCCGGACAATTGTCAATACGAGAATTACTGCGCCTACCGCGATAAACGGCAGAATTACTCAACTCAGTACAGCCTACCGATCGATCATAAGACCAACACCGCTAAAGAAGGGCTGCAATTACAGTTCGGACGGCGGAGTTGCCTCATCCGAGATTTGGCGTCCTAGCGGTGAGGGTAGTGACATTGGACAGATTGCAAGATGTGTCCCGCATATCGCCGCATGAGATTTGACATTGATTCAGGGGGTCGACACGATGTTGCTAACATCGAATGCTTTGCAGCAGGCTCGTAAATTCGTTCGCCTAAGGCTGCACCGAGGGAAGTTGGTGACTGCATCCCTAATCGTTGTGCTAGCATGTTCGTCGGGCTGCACATTAGTGCACAACGCCAGCAAGCTCTGTAGGCAAAACGACGATTGGAACGAAGCCGTCATCGTCATGCGCAATCGGAATTGGGCGGTCAAAGCCTGGCATAAACGCAAGCACAATTTTTGTAACCAACAACATAACAGCGATTTTGCCGCCGGTTTTCGTCAAGGCTACGAAGACGTCGCCAGCGGTACGAATGGTTGCACGCCCGCGACTCCACCGCGTTCCTACTGGACATGGGAATACCAATCCGGTGAAGGACAGTCTCGCACGGCCGCTTGGTTCTCAGGTTACCCGCAGGGGGCTCGCGCGGCTGAAGAAGATGGTGTCGGAAATTTCGCTCAGATGCAACTCTCCAGCGGATTGCAATCAGAGTATCAGCAGGCAGGCATCCTGCCCAAGGGCGCGAATGTCTACCCGATCCAGCCTAATCCATCGGTCATTCCAAACAACGTCCCGACAACAGCCCACGGTAACCCAGCTCCGATGCCTATGGGTGAACCAACCATTGTGCCAATGCCAACCAGGGGCTTGTAATTCGGGCAAAACTCGAACAGTCATCAAACCAGTTGCAGTGGAACGTGCGTCAGTGAACCAGAGTCGCTCGCACACACACGCAAAAATTTGTTCAACGATTCAGATATGCCGAGCAACTGTTCGGCGGTCGCAGAGTAAACGAGGCTCAGTGCCATGAGTTCACGGATGTTAAACATGGTCCCAAAAAACGACTCGACTCAAGTAAGGCATGTCGTCCGCAGTTGGCGAAAAATGCTTTTAGTCAGCGCTGCCGCGCTTGCCAGCCCCGCGTTTAGCGGCTGCACTAGCCTCACCCAGCCAATCGACGGCATCCCAGCCAATCGGTTGCCACCCCAGTTCTTCCAAGAGACCAAAAACGACTTGATGCCAATCGACATCAGCCTGTTGGCTCAGGAAGCACCTCGACAATATGTCCTTGGACCTGGCGATATTCTTGGTGTCACCGTCGACAGAATTCTGCCTTACGCAGAACCTGACACGGTTCCTGCTGTGCCACCGGTCCACTTTCCGAACGAAAAAAGTGACCTGCCGCCAGCCACCGGTTTTCCAATTACAGTGCTGGAAGATGGCATGATCTCGCTTCCACTGGTGAGGCCGATCAAGGTCGCAGGCTTGACCGAAGATCAAGCTCGAGATTTGATCCGAAAGACATATCTCGACGCAAAAATCCTCAAGGAAGATGAGTCGCGGAAAATCAGTCCGATCGTGACGATCATCAAGAAACGCCAGATCAATGTGGTTGTAATTCGGCAGGATAAATCAGCCAACGCTCAGGCTGGAAAGACCGGTTCAACGACCGACTACAGTGCAACTGGGCAAATCCTAAAGCTCGATGCGTACAAGAATGATATTCTAAACGCACTCGTTTCAACCGGCGGTTTGCCAGGCGTTACCGCGAAAAATGAAATCAAGATCCTTCGAAGCAGTCGAGCTGACCAACAAGCTCGTATGGCCTTCATGCAGCAGTATGCATCGGTCATTGCCTCGCATTGCGATCCGTGCAACTGCCCACCACCGATGCCAGAAGATCCAACCGTTCTCCGAATCCCATTGCGTCTACCAGCCGGAGTGCTTCCAAGCATCCGCCCGCAAGACGTGATCCTCGAAGAAGGCGACATCGTGTTGATCGAGACTCGCGACACTGAGTTTTTCTACACGGGCGGTTTGCTACCCGGCGGACAATTCCCAATTCCACGCGACTACGACCTAGATGCTCTTGGAGCGATGTCGATTGCGGGGGCAGGAGTATCATCTAGAGTCGGAGGTAGTAGTGGTGGAATAAGCGGTTTGACCGGGATAGCTCCTGGAAGACTTTACATCCTTCGCAAAACACCTTGCAAAGGCCAAATCGCGATCGAAGTCGACCTTGCCAAAGCTATCAACGATCCTCGCCAACGCCCGATTATCCAGCCTGGTGACACTCTAGTCCTACAATACAAGCCGTGCGAAGAAGCACTGAACTTCGGAACAGCTTCCTTCTTTACGTTCGGAATCACCCAGCTGTTCCAACAACGACGCTAATGTTCCAACGACGCTAACTTTGTCGCAAAAACTAAAAACGAAAACAGGCAGTTTAATCTAGTTGAACTGCCTGTTCGCATTGTGGACAGTCGCGATACTACTCAGGCAGCTTGCCTTGCGCGATTTCCTCTTCCCACTGATCCATTAGCGGCCAATCAATCGCACAGGTTCCAAAGTCCGCCATATGCAAGTAACTCTGCAGCCGCGCAATGGTCTTATCAATCATCGCATTGTCTTTGCGGAACATGGGTCCATGGCTTGGCAACAACCATTCAACATCGCTTGCACGGATGCGTTGCAATGAACGTATGAAGGCTGCAATGTCGCTACCGTGATGCGCGTCGATGGCGCCAACACAACCATCTCGGAAAATGTTGTCGCCACTAAATAGAAGGTTGCCCATGCGAAAAGCGAGCTGACTGTCTGCATGCCCAGGCGTCGACCAGACCTCTAGCTTCAACTTGCCGACTTCGATGACTGAGCCTTCATCAATGACATTCTCCGTCTCGACGATGGGCATGTCCAAGTTGATATTCTGCGCCTCAATCTCAGCAAACGTTCGCAGCTTATCCCCCGTCGACAACAACTTCGCAGCTCGAGGATGCGCCGAAACAGTTGTCTTCAGCACCTGCTTGGCTGCCGCCAGACCCTGCCCGTGATCTACGTCCGCATGAGTAGCCACCAAGGTTTTGCATTTCGACAACGGAAAATCCAGCTCTCGAATAAGCTCGATCAACTCTTCGACTGACTCTTCGTAACCAACGTCGATCAATATCCACTCGTCCGCATCGAACACTAAGTAAACATTGCAACCGATCACATGCCCAGCTTGAAAGTTGAGTTCAATGACATTTGGAAAGAGTAACTTGCGTACCAACATGTGCGACGTTGCCAGAAAAACAGTAAACCAGTTAAACCGTTAAATTTATGCCGAGTGCGGTCAAATTGTAGGCGACTTTGCCACTTCATTAAACCCGCCCATACTCCTCGGCTCTCTTTGACACGTTCTGCCCGTCCCAACATAGGGCGGACGATTTCGGGACTCTACGCAACGCTGTGAAGCATTTTTCTTAGTAAGGTAGCTGGTTTCGTGAGAAACCGGATGCAGTAGAAAGGTCACAGTGCGCCCGGTTTCTCACGAAACCAGCTACATTCGCTCTCCAAAATGCTTCAAATCGTTGGACTTTACGCCGGGAAAACATCCTTTATTACCGGTCTGATGCGCCCGAATGCTTCGTCTTCAATAGCACGCTTTATATTTTCCAAGTAGCACAACATGGAATGATCGATTAGGTGATCGACAGACTGCTCCAGCGGTGCAGCGAGCATATCTATTGCTTCTTCGATGATCAATGACATGCCGTCGCTTCACTCGCAAGAATTATTTGGATCGCACCCTATGTCCGCTCGTCCATCGGAATCAATGCCCGCTGAGTCGGTCCGGTATAAATCTGTCGTGGACGTCCGATACGCTTCGTTGGTGACTGATGCATCTCAACCCAGTGAGCAATCCAGCCCGGCAACCGTCCGATTGCAAACAGCACCGTAAACATCTGCACTGGCAATCCCATCGCCCGATAAATAATTCCAGAATAAAAATCGACATTCGGATAAAGTTTGCGTTCTACGAAGTATGGGTCTTTTAAGGCCACTTCTTCGAGCTTCTGCGCTACTTCGAACAATGGATCGTTCAAGTGCAACTTCGCCAGTAACTTGTCGCAGGCTTTTTTGATGATCTTGGCCCGCGGGTCGTAATTTTTATACACTCGATGACCAAAGCCGCTCAGACGGAAATTCGACGACTTGTCCTTGGCCATGTCAACGTACTTCTGAACATTGCCGCCGTCTGCCACAATGTCTTGCAGCATATTCACACATGCTTCGTTGGCACCACCGTGTAGTGGTCCCCAAAGTGCGCAAATCCCAGCCGAAATCGACGCAAACAGGTTCGCGTTCGAAGATCCCACCATGCGAACCGTCGAAGTGCTGCAATTCTGTTCGTGATCGGCATGAACAATCAATAATAAATTTAAGGCTTCCACGAAGTCCGGATCAGGCTCGTATTCTTCGGAAGGCACCGCAAACATCAGTCGCAAGAAGTTCTCACAATAACTCAGTTCGTTACGCGGATACATGAACGGTTGACCAAAGGATTTCTTGTAGCTGTACGCTGCAATGGTCGGCAACTTCGCAAGCAGGCGATGAATAGATACTTCAACCTGTCGTGGATCATGCACATCCAGGGAGTCTTGATAAAAGGTCGACAACGCACCCACCACCGACGACAAAATCGCCATCGGGTGAGCATCTTTCGGGAAGCCGTTATAAAATGACCGCATGTCCTCGTGAATCATCGTGTGCCGACGAATCGACTCTCGAAAACCAGCCAACTCAGTCGCAGTCGGCAATTTGCCGTAAATGAGCAAATACGACGTTTCGACAAAGTCACAATGTTCGGCGATCTCTTCAATGGGGTAGCCGCGATAACGCAAAATTCCGACGTCGCCATCAAGATAAGTAATTGCGCTCGTCGTGCTGCCCGTGTTCATGAAGCCTTCGTCGAGCGTAATGTGGCCCGTTTGCTTCAAGAGATTCGAAATGTCGATGCCGTGTTCGTTTTCCGTCCCGACGACCACGGGAAGTTCCATTTCTTTTCCGTCCAAGATCAATTTGCCCACTTTAGTTGGGGCACTGGCGGGTTTCGCGGTCGTTGTCATCAGTCGGCTCCGAAGAACTCTCGTGGCGGAAAACAGCAGTTTAACCATACTCTATCGTGCGGACAATTGACCGTGAAAGATTCCATGCAGTTGCCGTTCAAGTTGCCTTAAATCCTCACCACCAATCGACAGATTCGGATATCATTCTCAGTGTGCTGCGACGCTCCGCCGTCGCGATTCATGCACTTATCGAGACGGCGGAGCGTCAAAATATTTAAGCTCGTCGAAAGATTCTAGTACTTCGTCCAACTTTAATTTTGGGTTGACAGTGTTTGGGTGAAACGCTCTGAGGCTTTGCGAAGGGCGTGGCTTGAGCGACATTCACCACGCCCTTCGCAAAGCCTCAGCGCCTGCCACCCCATAAATTAAAGTTAGCCGAAGCACTATGCTCCGCGAAAGGCAACTTGTGACTCAGTTTGATCGAGCGGTAATTGTTGGCGTCGGTTTGCTCGGCGGTTCGATCGGTATGGCTCTGCGAACTAGAGAAATCGCAAAACAAGTGATCGGATTCAGCCCCCGCGGTAATTCACTCGACCCAGCCATCGCCCTCGGCGCAATCGACACCGGTGTCAATTCGCTCGCAGATGCCTGCCAAGGCGCCGATTTGGCAATTATCTGCACTCCTGTGCAAAGCATTTCAGATTTTGCTGAACAATGTTTTTCCTTCATGCCCTCCCAATGCCTTATCACCGACGTCGGTAGCACCAAGCAATCGATTGTTAAGACAATTGCGACGTCCGTTGGTTCAAAGAACTTCGTCGGCTCACATCCATTGGCCGGAAGCGAAAAAAGCGGCGTCGAGCACGCGCGTGAAGACTTGCTGGCCGACAAGCTCGTCGTAATCACCCCCGACTGCGATTCACCTCCTAGCTTGGTGCATAAAACCGAACAACTTTGGCAATCGCTCGGCGCACGAACCTTGAGAATGTCACCCACCGAACACGATTCAGCCCTCGCACGAACCAGTCACCTGCCGCATATTCTCGCTTCAGCTCTTGCCGCCGCCACCCCTACCGATTTGCTCCCCCTGACAGCATCCGGTTGGCGCGATACAACTCGTGTTGCCAGTGGTGGAGCCGACCTGTGGCGACAGATATTGGAAGAGAATCGACAACCAGTCATCCAAGTCCTCGAAGAATTCGCCGGCGACTTGCATCAATGGCTGACCGCCCTGCGATCCTCCGACGGCAAACAACTAGAACAACTTTTGTTAGACGGAAAACAGATACGAGACCGCGCGTAACAACGCCATAGCATAGGCTTCCAGCCTGTGAAAAAACATCCAATCACAGGCTAGAAGCCTATGCTACGTCAACCCAACTCCAAAAAACCAAACCTCCTCTCTACGGAAACCATAAACGTGACGCTTTGGGAAATTGATGTCCATCCAGCCACCGGCCAAGTGGACACGTCCGGCAAACACATCACCTCCGAAGCTCGCGACCTCGGGCTCGATGCAAACTTGACCGTAGCTGCTGCTCACGGTTTTCTCCTGCAAGGCGATCTCTCCGAAGAGCAAGTCCACCTAGCGACACGCCTCCTCGCTGACTCAATTACCGAATCGACCACCGTCGCTCGCGTCGGCGATCCGCAACTTGCCAACGGTCGCGGTGGGCTCTCGCAACTTGTACATGTCCTCCCCAAGCCCGGTGTCATGGACCCCGTTGCCCTCTCCACTCTTCAAGCTCTGCAAGACATGAGTTTGCCAGTCGAGCAAGTGACTACATTCCGCAAGTACTGGCTTAGCAAGGTGGAAGACGCATCACTGAATCGACTTTGCCAAAAGTTGCTTTCAAATGATTCGATCGAGCGCGTCATCATCGGCCCTCTGAATCTCGACCGCATCGACGTCGGTACATCGTACAAGTTTCAACTGGCCAAAGTTGACATTCGCTCGCTCAACGAAGATCAACTGCTTTCGCTCAGCCGTACCGGACAACTGTATCTTTCGCTCGCCGAAATGCAGACCATCCAAAAGCATTTTCAAACACTCGACCGTGACCCAACAGATATTGAACTCGAAACAATCGCTCAAACGTGGAGCGAACACTGTAGCCACAAGACACTCGCCGGCCGCATCGCCTACACCGACGAAAAGGGTGAACGTCAATTCAAAAACATGCTGAAAGAGACCATCTTTCAAGCGACTCAAACTATCCGTGCACAGCTTGGTAAAGATGATTGGTGCGTCAGTGTTTTCAAAGACAACGCCGGCGTTGTAAAGTTCGATGACGAATACCACGTGGTCTTCAAAGTCGAAACGCACAATCATCCGAGCGCTATCGAACCTTACGGCGGTGCCAACACCGGCATCGGCGGAGTGATTCGCGATCCGCTCGGCACAGGCCTCGGCGCGAAACCATTCTGCAACACCGATGTCTTCTGCTTCGCACCACCTGATACCGATCCAACCACCCTGCCACCCGGCGTACTCCATCCTCGCCGCGTCATGAAGGGCGTCGTCGCCGGTGTCCGCGACTATGGCAATCGCATGGGCATCCCCACCGTCAACGGCGCGGTCTACTTTGATCGCCGCTATCTTGGCAATCCGCTTGTGTACTGCGGTAACGCTGGACTACTGCCCGTCGACAAAGCCGAGAAGTGTCCGCTGGCTGGCGATTGGATCGTCGCACTCGGCGGTCGAACTGGCCGAGATGGAATCCACGGTGCAACCTTTAGTTCTGCTGAACTGACCAGTAGCAGCGAATCGATCTCCGGCGGCGCCGTACAAATCGGCAATGCAGTTACTGAGAAGATGGTCCTCGATGTGCTGCTACAAGCTCGCGATGAAGGCCTTTACACCGCCGTCACCGATTGCGGCGCTGGTGGCTTCAGCAGTGCCGTCGGCGAAATGGGCGAAGAGATCGGAGCCGAAGTGTGGCTCGAGCGCGCTCCGCTGAAATACGATGGACTAAGCTACACCGAGATCTGGATCAGCGAAGCCCAAGAGCGGATGGTCATGTCCGTCTCACCTACAAAACTGGAACGCTTGCAACAGCTCTGCAGTTCCGAAGGGGTCGAAGCCACCGTCATCGGGCAATTTGTACCCACCGGTAACTTGCGATTGATGTATGACGGAAACGAAGTCGGTGTGCTGTCGATGGAATTCTTGCATGGCGGTCGGCCACCCGTAATTCGCAGTGCCACTTACACTCCGCCAGCCACCATCGACTCGCCCGCACCTGTGCTCGATCAAACCGCAATCGAAAAGGCCTTGAGAGACATCCTCGGGTCGCTCAACGTTGCCAGCAAACATTGGATCATTCGCCAATACGATCATGAAGTCCAATCCGGCAGCGCCATCAAACCGCTCGTCGGTCC
>JANODD010000301.1:0-3379 GCA_031412515.1 Planctomycetia bacterium
TTGCCAAAGTTCTCGATGCTGGAACCACAGACAGCGGTTTGCCTTATTTTGACATGGAGTTGGTGAAAGGGATACCAATCACAGAATACTGCGATCTTGAAAAACTCACGATCATTTAACTTGAGGTGGGTGAATCGCTAGCGTTGTTCAGCCTCGAGACATAATCCCACTACCAGTACTGGAATCGCGAGGAGAACGCTTTGCTTTCCGACTAACTGTACTTTTCGAAAATTGCTTCGTCGACGCGCTAAAAGCTCGGTGTTGTGAGCGTGTCCACGCCGCATCAAGACATGCAGGCGTACTATCTTATACCTACCTTAAGCTTGTGACGCGAAGTGGTTCCCGGGCGATATATTTCTCAAGCTCATTTTCGACGTCGTCTCGCGCTCGTCGAGTAATCGATAGTTCGAGCGCCTTCATTGCGAACGATATTGCAAGTGCATATTGTGAGTGCTCTGCATGTGCTGCCGCTCGAATTCGTAGGTACAGCCGGTGTAGCCAGTCACCGTTGAGCCGTCCAATCGACATCTCAATATTCATTGCTCGGCAAATGTCGCGCAGCGCTCCCCTACCGTCTCGGAATTCAGCGTCGGGGCATGTTGATCGCAACTGCGCGCGAACTCGCAATGCCTCCGTTTTGGTTGGATCGTAACGCAATGCAGTGTCGAGGTGTTGCATTGCTTTGCCGTAGTCTTCCTGGCCAGTCCACCAAGAGCCCATTTGAGCGAATGCATTGGCATCGCAAGGGTTCAGTGCAATCTGCTCCTCAAACCTCTCAATCATGTACAAGGTCTTGGAGGCGCCCTCACGAAAAGCCGATGCTTCCATTCCATTTCGAAAAATGTAGGACATCGCTGCAAGTATTGAATCATCATCTAAACTCCGCACTGTCAGGCCGCTAGTGGCTTTCCGTATCAACGGCACGTTCCATTCCGTACCAGGCATTGCCGTGTCAGGGACATTAAGGTTCGATTCCGGAGCTGCCCAAAATACAGCACGACACCTCTTTCCGTGAAGTGAAAAGCATACTTCACGATATTTATCTATGTGTTCTGGAATTGTCGGGGCCTCGACCGAAAGCCGGATGCGAAGGTCGTCAACGTCAAGCATGAGAAACCACTGTTTCATAGTTGCGCCTCAAACAAACCACAACGGTCAGACCCTGCAACTGATCCACCGATGTCCGCTCGCCGTCGAAACTGGTGTAACGAATGTTTTGCTGCAACTATGAGCTGGTAAGTTGCAAGGCAGCAAACTAGCTCACGAAGTTGGCGTCAAATCAATGATGACGGGAGCGGACTTTTAGTGCAATAGGCGCCTAACTCATCAATAGGCAACATTGGACCGCCGACAAGTGGCTTCCACGTTGTAACCGCGGCGAGTTTTGGATCTCTTACGTACCTTTATTGGCTAGCCCTCCATGCCCTCGTTTGATGATTCTAAAGAAGATCCCAACGTCGGGGAAACAGCATCGTTCCATCTTCAGGCACCGATTTGACTGCGAGTCGATGGTATCCTGGGGACTGGAAGAGTTCCTCAAAGAAGCACCAACCCGCATTGTGCCAATCCACTAGGTCCGATGCCAGATTTTACTCGAATGGCTCCCAACACAAACCCAAGACTTACATAAGATTCTTTCTGCAGCCACATGAACACGGGAGTTGAAAATGGGCACCGCATACATCGACATTCGTTACGCAACTCAGTCATCGCGTCGATTAGGCTGGCCGATATGCCAGCGTGATCGCATCAGCTTGAATGCCGAATCGACGACAATTGGGCGTGATCCCGCGGCGGGTATTCACTTGGACTTCGGTGGTTGTCGCAGGATGGAAGCCGAAATTGTCCGACGCGGCGACCGTTACTTTATATTGCCGTTGGAAGCTTCGAATGGGACGCGAGTCAACGACACCATGATCAGTTTCCTGAAGGAGGTTGAACTACATCATGGTGATCGCCTTAACGTCGGAGCTTCCTCAGGCCATGGATTCTGGCTCGAGTTCTCGCACGAAACAGATGTGTCGGAGTCCTCGAAAGCGGGTGAGACATCATAGCCAATCGCTGGACCGGAGCACCAATCCGGTGAGAATTGAGTGGAAAGCTGGTTGGCGACCCGCCAGCTCGGTCGTTGAACTAAATAGCTTAGCCAGAAAGGCGTCTTAACCTCAGCCTTGAGGTACTTCTCGGGGAGAGTGTTGCATGTCCTAATTCGGGTCGTTGATGGCAAATCCACAGTTTACCGCAAACTAAGGTGTGTCACCCTAGCGTATTTATCTTCGTTGATATTCATACGCATAGACAATCTGCTAAGCTGTACTCCCGACGGGCATACAGTTGTGGAGTGATAGGCACACGGTGAACCTGATCGAGCACGACTAATCTGAGGTTCATTGAGGCAATGCATGATCCTACGTCAAATTTGCTTTACATTGAACCAACAAACGAGGCGTCGTCAACACCGTTGATTGATGATCTTACTCGTAAGATCACGGCTGCGTATCGTGAGGCTGAACCAATGGATGGTTTCTGGAGAGGCGTGCACACCTGTGTATGTGGGGCAAACAGCAGTAGCCAAGACTACTTTCTGCCCGACGGCACCATGACTAACTCGCTTTGCGTCCACTACATAGCTTTCCACCGCAATGAAATTCCGTTCCATATTTTGGAACAAGTTTCAAGTTTGCCCTACGGGCAATGCACGCCAGTTGAAGAAGAATTGCGCGGCGGACGGTCGCTGGAGAGTGCTCCGAGTGATTATTTTGGGAAAAAAAGGTTAGCATCACTAGAAGCTGCAGGAGTAGACCTTCGGACTATTTATAACACTGCCATAAACATGTCGGTAAGCGAGAGAGGAGTCCAATTTCGCTTGCTAGAAATTTTTCAATGTATTCCAGACGCAGCGATTGGGCGGTTCAAAAGGGCCGTTCAACCGGCGGATCTGGAACCGGTGAATTGGTTAAGAAATGCTTCGGCTCCCGATGGTTATACGGCGGCGACGATAAAACCCCTGACGGATTTATTACACTCTTCCAATGAAGAGACAAGTTCGTGGGCTATTTTTGCAATAGATGCTCTTGCTCAAAAAGTACGTACGACGCACTTGAATGTTGACAATGAAGGTGGGCACATAATTCGTCACACAGGCGGATTTGATAAACATCAGGTATGCATTTTGGTTTCCTTACTGCATGACATTCTTCGAAATGACGCGAATAAGAAATTGCATTTGGGGGCAATACAAGCGATGGGCTCCATTGGTCCACCTGCTGAAATCGCCGTTAAGACGATCTACGAATTGATGCGGAAATGCGACAGTTTGGAGGGTTGCGCTCTCCAATCGCTGTGCAAAATTGGTAACTGGGCAGAAGTTGCCGTCCCC
>JANODD010000302.1:0-9043 GCA_031412515.1 Planctomycetia bacterium
AGTTAGCGTTGGCACCGGTAACGGCAGTTAGAGTCACATACTCCGTTTCACTGGCCTTGCCCCGTAGAGTCGAATATAAATCCGGAATTTGCGGGGGCAGCCAGTGGCACACAAATCAATATGTGCAACATCAAAACTAGCACCGACGGCTCACTTGCTGGCGCTTTGAGTGTATGACTGAAAAGCACCGGGCGTTAAACTCAACCTGAATTACCTAACGCGTCGTACCCTAGCTTGCTGTATCTCGAATATTGCGCACAGACCGGAGAATCGCTACAAAGTCAACCGATCACAACGGCATAGATCCTTGAAACGCCTGCCCCAAAAATCCAATGTGCGTGTTGTTCGATTCCGCTTGAATGGGTTCCCGCCAAACTCCATGCGTTCTGCACTTTGCATTTCACTCGCGTTGCTAGCAATGTTCTCCATTGGCTGCACACGCACGCGCTACCGGATCGCCGCTGATCGCGATTCGTATTGCATCATTCAAGAGAAATCTGCCTATATCGCGACGCAGATGCCTCGTTATCAAGTTACGCCCGATCCGCGTTCGAGATTCTACGACCCCTCGAATGCAGACTGCCCGCAGTTGCCCGTGCCTCGGCCAGTATTGAACGGTTACACATTGCCCGATCTGGTTACAGCAGGTTCGACTTCAAATACACAGTCGCCGGTTGCGCAAACAACTTCGCCAGTTGACTCAAAGGATCTACTGGCTCAGCAATCGCTTCCGACCGTTCCTACCAATCAGAGTGTGAGTCAGGCTTCAGCGATTGGCAGCGTATCGGCAGCAGTACCGCTGGCCATTGCCGGTGTCGCGGGCAATGATCTCGTCATCCAAAGTCCGGTTACTGCAATCTCCTACGACCAGCAATCGCCATCGACAGTTCAAGCTGCAGAACAAGTGGCTGCACCTGAAAAACCAGAGGCCAAGTCAGTGGACGATGGCGGCAAGTCAGACCCTAAGAATGAGGTGCCTCCGCCACCAGAGCGAACGAGCAACTCGGTCGCCGGCAAGGTCGCGATTCCGAAGCCCGCTTGGGAAGTGCTTCCAAAGAACTGCCTCGACAGGATGTTAGAATTTCAATCGCTGCAAATAGAGTATGTAAATACGTTCGGACAGCCGGGCAGAAGCTCAGCCGCAACGAATCGTGTTGACGTGCGACGACTCACGCTCGCCAACTTGATGGAGCTCGCGACCATCAACAGCCGCGAATATCAAACTCGAAAAGAGCTGCTTTTTACAACTGCATTGGCGCTCACGCGTCGTCGCTACCAGTTTGATCTGAATCCGTCTCCATTTGGCAACGGAACGGCCGCTAACTTTAGGCATCTTCGATCAAACGGCATCACCGAAAACCAATTGGCAGTTCCAAGTGGCGTTGGAGTGCAAAAAACCTTGGCGTCCGGCGGTGAGTTCCTAGCTCGCTTCGCCAATAGCGTTGTACTGACCTTTAACGGCCCTTCTGGATTTGCGACTGACATCGGATCAGAAATGATCTTTGACTTTCAGCAGACCATTTTCCAGCGCGACGTTCGGTTCGAGAATTTGACACAAGCCGAACGTGATGTGATTTACGCGACTCGCGACTATCTGCGATTTCGTAAGCAACTGTTCCGCGACGTGGCAGGGCAATACTACAGTCTCTTACTGAATTACCGTGGCGTCGAAATCAATGCCCAGGATTATTTTACGAACCTTCGAGGGTTTATCCAAAGTCAAGCTGAATACCGGACGGCGGAAAAAATCCCACGCATTCAAGTGGATCAGTTTGAGCAGAACGTACTTCGAACGCGCAGTAACTTGGTCAGCAACTGTTTTTCGCTCGACGCTGCTTTGGATCAACTAAAGTTCCGGCTTGGGTTACCAATCGAAATGCCGCTTTTCTTGGAACTGACTGAGTTACAATCCATCGCGCTAAAAGATGAATTGAGCGTTGCGCGGCAAATGATCAATCGAGCCCGCGCTGAACTTCTGAGCGCCCGCTCTTCGTCGATGGTCGATACAACCACGCTTGCGAATGTCGCTGAAGTACTCGCCGATCGCATGGCAAACATTCTGCGAATCCAGGAACGGATGGAGTCGTCGTTAGCGCCCCAAGGCAACGATCAAGCCGAAAGTCCGGCATCATTGCAAGCCGTTAGAAATGCGGCCGAGGAACTCACGCAGTTGCGAGACTTGCTACAAATTCTTGGTGTGCGCATGCAAGTCGACCTGCTGCGCGAGGAATTGAACGCCCAGCTGAAATCGGAGACCCCAGCGCCGCCCCTCCGCGTGTTGATTCGAGCTATCGACTACTGTGCGACGCAATTGCAAACGGTTGACTTAGCCATTGAGAGTTTACAATCTGCCAGCGAGTTTGCAGGTGAGACAGATAAGAAGGGTCAAACTTCAATATCAAAATTGATGGAGCGTCGCTCCGACGTGGGAAGGAAACTGGATGACTTGGTGGCGTTCGTTGACCGGATATCTTCGAGCCTATCATCCAACGTTTCCGAAAGCGCGATGGAAGACCTTGAAAAAATCCCTGACCGCATGCAGGACTCTGTAAAGTTAGCCGACGCGATCGAACAGCTGGCCAGTGATGCCACCAAGGATATCTTGCCGAGCGAAGGAAAGTCAATCGAAGCCAAAGTGCAGGACACGGTCGACAAGACGATTGAACTGAGCGATCGGTTGCTCGAGAAAGGACCCGATGGCTGGGAAGAGATTAAAGTCGATCCTAACGAAGCGTTGCTCACGGGGCTCGTGCAGCGACTGGATTTGATGAATCAGCGTGGTGATCTTGCCGACGCATGGCGACAAATCAAACTCGCCGGCGATGACCTTCGTTCGATCGTCGACTTGCGAGCTACTCAGGCGTTGCGGACGCGGCGCAACGGAAAGAACCCGTTTGATTTCACCTTTGACGATAGCGAAACCCGTCTGAGCGTCGCGCTCGACACGCCTCTCAATCGACGCGTCCAGCGTAATAATTTCCGCGTCGCGCTGATCAGCTACAACGTTGGGTTGCGAAATCTGATGGCTGCGGAAGACAGTATCAAGCTTGATATTCGACAAGACTTGCGGCAGTTGGCACTGGATCGCAATCAGTATTCGATCGCCGTTGCTAGTGCGGCACTTGCTTACGAACGCGTCATTAGCACTCGACTGCGTCTTCAGTTCGGTGTGGCTAACGTAGCCGCGCGTGACTTCCTCGAAGCTCAACAAGCCTACACGAACGCTCTTAGTTCGATCGCCCGCCAGCACGTCAACTACATCACCGATCGCACTGAGCTGTTCTTTGATCTTGAAGCTTTTAATGTCGACCAATGGGGTCACTGGGCGGGCGTAGCCGAAGACAGCGCGCCGCAGGTTAATGTTGACTTCCCGAATACTAATCCGCGTCCCTACGATTCTTTGCCTCCTCGCGTTTGGTACTCGCCAACGATCCGTCAAATGGAACAGATTCCACCAGGCGAAGCAAGCATCCAGCAACCGTAAGGTGTCCTCTTTTGACCCATAGCCAGCGGAGAGCGTTGACTTAGTAGCAATACACAAACGTTTTCAGGAGCTAGCCAAAGTGGATGTCTGGTTTTGGAGCGCGGGCGTCCTCGCCCGCACGGGACTAGTTGACTTGCAAGTGAGTTTGACGATCTCGTTTTGTGGACGGTGAATGGATTCTTTGCCCTCGCCGTTAGTCACCTAGCGGGGTTCAGCGGGCGGGGACGCCCAATGTCACTCACTTTCCAATAAAAGCTGAGTTGGCAGCGGAGACTGCTGACGGAATAACTTTAGCTCCGGTGGCTGCTAACATTGCACAAAAATAGACCGGTTTTCAGGAGCGCGGGCGTCCCCGCCCGCTGGACCCGCACGTTGACTCGGGCAACACTAATCAATTGGGACTTTGTCTACATAGCGAGAGCGACCCCTCACGGTAGCGAGACAGCGAGTCCCGTAGCGGGCGGGGACGCCCGCGCTCCGAAAAACCGGTCAACTATTTTGCTTATGTGACGCAGGAGCAATTGCTATTAAGTCAACACTCTCCGCTGCGGCGGTCTATGGGGCAAACCACCCGCTCGCTGGCCATGTATCACGGTCATAAAAACCGTTTATGATGGATTGGTCGATCTCGCGACAAACGATCCTTTGCTGTAACCCCGCGAGTTTTCCTATGTGTCGCTGGCTTGTTAATTCAATTTGCGGTATTGGGCTGTTAGGCGCTTACGGCGCGAACGAACCCATTGGCGCTGACCAACCCATTGCACAAAATCACGTTCGAATTGACTTCGCAAAAGACGTTTATCCGATTTTGCAGCGATCGTGCATAGAATGTCATGGCAGTAAGAAACAGGAAGGTGATCTGCGGCTCGATCAACGTAGCGCAGCGATGGAATCGATCTTTCTCGGAGATGTCGAAAAAAGCGAACTCATACAAAGAGTAAGTTTGCCGCGCGGAGCTGAAGGAGCCATGCCAGCGGTCGGTGAACCGCTGCCAAAAGGAGATTTAGCGATACTGCGAGCTTGGACTGCACAAGGGGCAGCTTGGCCAGAAAATTTTAAAGCAGCTGGCCATTGGTCGTATGTTGGACCAACGCGACCTGAACTACCCGCTGCACCGGAGTCGATCGCTGGAAATGTACAGTGGAATCTTTCGCCTATCGATCGCTTTGTGTTGAAGCGATTGTTCGAAGAAGGATTAAGTCCATCCGCTGAAGCGGCGCCAGAAAAGCTAGTGCGGCGATTGTACTTGGATTTAATCGGGCTTCCGCCATCGCCAGCGGAGGTCCAAGTTTTTATTGCGCAGCCGACGGAGCAACGCTACGAAGAACTGGTCGACAACTTGCTCCGTCGCCCGCAGTTCGGTGAACGTTGGGCTCGCCCGTGGCTCGACTTGGCTCGCTACGCCGACTCGCATGGATTTCAACGTGACGATCTTCGCGACCTGTGGGCTTTTCGCGATTGGGTGATCCAGGCTCTCAACGAAGACATGCCCTTTGATCAGTTCACCGTTGAACAAATCGCCGGTGATCTACTGCCCGGCGCAACTGAGTCTCAAAAAATCGCAACTGGATTTCATCGCTGCTCGCCGACCAATTGTGAAGCGGGTTCGTTGCCCGAAGAGACTCGTATCGAGCAGGTCATCGATCGTGTGAATACAACGGGGACGGTGTGGTTAGGCACTACGCTTGAATGCTGTCAATGCCATGACCACAAATATGATCCGTTCACGATGAAAGAGTACTACCAGCTCCTTGCGTTTTACAACAACACCGAGTTGGAAGCGGATTTGACGAATCCGAAGACGCCGAGTTCAATCCAGTTCAAAGGCCCAACGATGAATTTGGCGAATACCGAACGCGATGCGGAGCGTTCTAAGCTACTTTCGCAGCTTGCTGAAATCGAAGAACAACTTGCCAAGCGTCGCAATTCATTGGACGCGAGTTTAGAGGAAGGGAGTCGAGTGTTTGCAAGCGAACATAACCAGGCAGCTCAAAGTCATGCGTTGGAGATCATCGATTTCCAGTCAACTGGAACGACAGACACATTCAAAAAACTAGAGGATGGTTCGATCCTCTTGGTAGGTGACGATCCACCTGAGAACGACGAGTATCGCATCCAAGTGCGTGCTACGATCCAAAATGTTCGAGCCTTTCGACTGGAGGCTTTGCGCAATGATTCGCTGCCGGGCAAGGGACCGGGACGCGGCGATGCGAAACGAAGAAATTTTATCTTGAACGATTTCAAAGCGGAGTTGACCCTTGTCAACGCGACGAGAGTTTTGCAGTTTAAGTCAGCAACCGCTAGTTTTTCCCAAACGAAGTGGGACATAGCAGGCGCGATTGATCAGCAAGCCAAAACGGGGTGGGCGATCGCGCCCGAGTTTGATCGCTCGCACTGGGCGACATTTGAACTGGCCGAGCCGCTGAATATCGGCGATCAAAGCCAGTTAAAGTTTACGCTCACACAAAACTATGGCCAGGCCCGCACAATTGGTTGTTTGCGATTGACGGCTCTCACGGGAAGCGTCAACACGGAATCGGTGTCGAGCGAACTAGTACGTATTGCATCAAAGCCCGCCGAAGTATGGTCGAAGAAAGAGCGTGAAAAGTTGTTGCAGCATAGCGCTGATCAAGATCCAGCGAGCAAACAATTGCAAACGAATCTTGCAAAGCTGCAAAAGCAGATCGCGGCGGTCGCGGCCGATACAACGTTGCTAATGGTCGAACTGGAGACTCCACGCACATCGACCGTTTTTATGCGAGGCGACTACAAACAGCCCGGCGATCCCATTTCAGCAAATGTGCCAGCAGCATTGCATGCGTTGCCGGTGGAGCAAGACCAGCCAAGAAATCGATTGGCACTTGCCAAATGGTTGATATCAAAACAGAACCCATTAGTGGCCCGCGTTACCGTCAATCGATGGTGGGCTGAAATATTCGGTTCGGGCATAGTGTCAACCGCTGAAGATTTTGGCATTAAAGGCGAACTTCCATCGCACCCAGAACTGCTCGACTGGTTGGCTGTCGAGTTTATGGAGAATAACTGGTCGATGAAACATGTGCTTAAGTCTATTGTCATGTCGGCCACTTATCGGCAATCGTCGCGCATCACTCCTGAACTGCTTGCGCTCGATGACAAGAATCGATTGCTCGCTCGGGGTCCACGATTTCGCATGGATGCCGAAATGGTTCGTGACAATGCTCTGGCTATTTCAGGACTGTTGGATCTAAAGCAATTTGGACCCTCGATTCGACCTTACCAACCCGAAGGAATTTGGACCAAAGTCGGTGGGCAACGCTATGAATATGAAACTAGCCCAGGCAGTGAAAGGCATCGACGTGGAATTTATGTCGTATTGAAACGAGGTGCTCCGTATCCAAGTTTCATTAACTTTGATGCAACTCCTCGGCTGAATTGTACGGTCAAGCGATCGAGAACGAACACGCCGCTGCAAGCATTAACGTTGCTGAATGATCCCGTTTATGTCGAAGCCGCGAAGGCACTCGCACGACGAATTCAAAGCGAAAAAGCTGACCAGTCATTGGATGATCAAGTGGATCATGCGTTTCAGTTAGTCGTAGCTAGACTGCCGTCGGACAATGATCGCAGTACTGTAAAAAATCTGCTCGAAACGCAATCGATGACAACCAACTGGGATGATGCTTGGTTTAGTGTTGCGACCGCGCTGTTGAACTTGCACGAGACGATAACTAAGGACTAAGCGATGAAGTCATCTCAATTATTAAAACCAGTCCAGGCGATGTCCCGACGACGTTTCTTCGGAAGTTGTGGCATTGGTTTCAGTGGCATCGCTTTGGCTTCGCTGATGCAGAAAGAACTAAGCGCGGGTGAAGGGAAACCGCATTTTTCCCCGCGAGCCAAGCATGTGATTTACTTGCACATGATTGGAGCTCCTTCACATCTGGACCTGTTCGACGAGAAGCCCGAATTGGTCAAGCGAAACAATCAACCTTGTCCGCCTGAAGTGACCAAGGGCCGCGACTTTGCGTTTATCGGTAAGACGTCGGTTCTGGCTGGCTCGCCATGGAAGTTCTCAAAGCATGGCGAGTGCGGCCAGTTGTTATCATCGTTGCTGCCGCATTTAGGCGAAGTAGTGGACGAATTAGCGGTGATTCGCTCGGTGTATTCCGATGAAATCAACCATGCACCGGCACAGATGTTTCTGCATTCAGGGTTTGGTCGCGGCGGCCGTCCCAGTTTGGGTTCATGGGTTACTTATGGGCTGGGATCGGAAAACGAGGAGTTGCCCGGCTATGTGGTATTGCTGAGCGGACCGGCGGGCGGAGCGGGAACGAGTCTGTGGTCGAGCGGTTTTTTACCGAGTATTCATCAAGGAATACAGTTTCGTTCTCAAGGGGATCCAGTTCTCTTTCTTTCCAATCCCGAGGGGCATGGACGTGAAGATCGACGCCGGTTGCTGGACTCTTTAGCACAGTTGAATCGGGAACAAATGGCTGCGTCTGGGGACCCGGAAGTAGCGACGCGGATCGGCCAGTACGAGATGGCTTACTGCATGCAAGCCTCAGTCCCAACGTTGATGGATGTAAGTGACGAAACAGCCGACACTATGAAACTCTACGGGGCTCAGCCTGGAAAGGCGTCGTTCGCCAACAACTGCTTGTTGGCACGACGATTGGTCGAGCGAGGAGTGCGATTGATTGAACTGTACGATTCAGACTGGGATCACCACAGTGGGTTGGATAAACGTTTACCGGAAAAGTGCAAAGAGACCGATCAGCCAATTGCTGCTTTGATCAAAGACCTCCGACAACGCGATCTGCTAAAGGATACTTTGGTTATATGGGGATCGGAGTTTGGACGTACACCGCTTAAGCAGGGTGGCAGCGCGGACGACAAAGGCGCATTGGGACGCGATCATCATAAAGACGCCTTCACCATGTGGATGGCTGGCGGCGGAGTTCGCGGCGGCGTTAGTTATGGAGCTACTGACGATTTTGGAATGGATGTCATTGAGAACGGAGCTCATGTGCATGACATCAACGCTACGATTTTGCATCTGCTTGGGTTGAATCACGAGAAACTAACGTTCCGCTACCAGGGTCGTGAGTTTCGCTTGACTGACGTGCATGGAAAAGTTATTGACGCAATTTTGACGTAGGCGATTGCTTTGATTTGTGTGCCACTTCTATGAAAAACTTTGGTTTGTCAATAGTTTGCGGGACATTATTTTACGTTGTATGTTTCCATTAACCCAGCAGAGGATAGGGCAACGCAGAGGTGCGACCCGAGCGCTGACTGGGGCCAAAGTCGAAGCGGGGTGGCGAGTGTCTCAAAGGATGCTCGCCGCCTTTCGTTTTTGGCCGCTGGTGGGCTTCGATTTTGGGGAATGCGTTAAACCTTCGCAGCATGGATGCTGCGATCTTTCTTAGTAGGATGCGTTCTTCGATGTAAATGACGCGGACACTTCGGTGCTCCCATTCTTCTATCCGAGCATTTAGCCCAAGTTGGGATTCGAAAAGGCGTGAGGCTGCCCCACCTGGCTACGAGCAAGCATCTTGCGATACCGCCCAGTGGCAC
>JANODD010000303.1:0-14575 GCA_031412515.1 Planctomycetia bacterium
TCCTTGAAGTTTTTTGCGTGAACTTGCTTGTTGTTAACAAATTCAACGCACGAGCCTTGAAAAAGGTTCGCTCTTCAAGGAGCTTTTTTCATTTTTTGTCAATATTTTCAAAGCCAGAATTAATTTCCGGACAGACACTAGACTAGTTCAGACAGAACTGTCCCCAGGCTGGAAGCCTAGGCTACCTCGGATTCCCAACTGCGGCGGCAATCAGATCGTAGTCGCGGTGGCCGACTATCTCGACAGGAACCAACTGACCTTGAGCCAGCGGTTTCTTCTTTTGACCCGTAACGTAAACCAAAGCATCGACATCGGGCGCGTCAGCGTACGAACGTCCGAGCCAAACGTTTTTGTCAGCGTCAACAACCTTGTCGATCATGACTTCCATGGCACCGCCGATTTGGCGTTGGCACCACTCGAACGCAAGCTTCTGCTGGACTTCCATCAAGCGATCGCGCCTCGCATTTTTTATGTCATCGGGAAGATGGTTGGGAAGCTTCGCAGCGGGTGTGTCAGGCTCGAGCGAATAAGTGAACACGCCCAGTCGTTCAAAACGAGCTTCTTGAACGAAGTCGACCATGTCTTCGAACTGTTCATCGGTTTCACCAGGAAAACCGGTGATGAACGTCGTGCGGATAACCAAGTTGTCGATGCGTTCACGCAGTCGATGAACAAGCTCACGTGTTGATTGCGGATCGACGCGGCGAGCCATGCGTTTGAGCATCTCAGCGTTGAAGTGCTGAAGCGGCATATCGATGTAAGGAACGATCTTCTTCGATTCAGCGATGTGTTCTACGAGCGGTTCGTCGATGTACATCGGGTAGAAATACATCAAGCGGATCCATTCGATACCGTTTACTTTTTCGAGTTGTTCAAGCAGTTGCGTAAGTCGACTTTCGCCGTAGATATCGCGACCGTAGTAAGTGGTGTCCTGCGCGACGATGATCAACTCACGAGCGCCCGAGTCGGCTAACTGACGAGCTTCCAAGAGCACATCGTCCATCGGCTTGCTGGCGTGTTTTCCACGCATTTTTGGAATCGCACAAAAGGTGCAAAGTCGATCGCAGCCTTCAGAGATTTTTAGATAAGCAAAGTGTTTTGGAGTGATGCGAAGACGTTCTGTATCGGCCAGCGCGCGGATAGGAGCTGGACGAAAGATCGTGCGTTGTTCTTCTAGGCCATCGATCAGGCGCGAGGCCATCTTAGTGATTTCATCGCGGCCAAAGACACCGACGAGCGAATCGATTTCGGGACGCTGCTCGAGCAGATGTTCGCGTTCGCGTTCGGCTAAGCAACCCGAGACGATAACGCCACGGATCTTGCCTTGACGTTTGAGTTCGAGCATCTCGTCGATCGCTTCCATCGACTCTTTGCGAGCGTTATCGATGAAGCCGCAGGTATTGATAACTACGAAGTCGGAGTTAACGGGATCGGTAACCAGTTGATAGCCGTCGTCGCGCAGCAAGCCTAACATCCGTTCGCTATCGACGAGATTTTTCGGGCACCCTAGGCTGATAAAGGCGTAACGACCGCGGACTTGCTCGTTTGGGTCACGCTCCGGCGCAACGGCAGTTGCCTTGGGTTCATCAACAATCGGCAGGCTGAGCTGGAGCATTCGGCTCTCTTTGACTGGAAAACGTAAACGGAAACACGCGTCGCGGAAGAGCCAGGGAATGTGGCCAGCGACAAAAGCGGAAGGACAGATTATAGCCGCTATCAGAAAAAGTGCATGTGCAAGTTGAGGGCGTGCGGGGCGTGATAAGTGGGTTGGCTACAGAAGATGCTGCTAAAAGAGGGCAGCAAAAGTTGCTTTATCCGAGTATTTTGACGTAACAGGGAACGCGCCTAGCACTTTTGGGGACTGGAGAACAATAAAATAGAAATGTCAAGTCAGATTTTGGCTTTAAATCATCCGCATCTAAGAACTACGTTCTACGATCTTATCCACGGGGCTTACCAAGACACCCTAGTGGAATCCAGATCTCCATGCCACCCATGCCGGTGCGAGGGTCAAACTCCGACGTGTAAAGTTCCAAGCACGGAGCTTTAGCAGTCTCCAATCCACACTCGGGTACCCAACTTGTCCATATTGTATCAATCGTTTTTGGAATAGCCGAAACATGACCTGTGTGAGCGAAGATGGCATAGCGGGAAGATTCGATTTTCAATGAAGTAAATTCAGGTGGCAGGTTGTTGGAGGCCGTGGCTTCGAAGCCCGTCATATAGTCAAAGCCGCAGTCGGGCTTCGTGTTCCAACTCACTCCATAAAATGTCTTGCCTTGTGCGTCTGCAATTCCCTCGGTCATTGGAACGAACCGCGACCACTGCTGCGGGATAGCGATCCGTGTTTCCTTGGTGTAGGTTTGATTGAGCCCCGCGATCAACAGTCCTTTTGCATTAACAAACTTCGGTGCGTTCAGTCCCAACGTTTGGGCTCGCAGGACCGCTTCCTGCTCGCGTAATTCCGGAGTGAATGCTTCGCCAAAATCAGCCGCTTCAAACACTCGGCGGATCTCTATCTCGGAATCCTCGGTCATCGGATTAGGGCAGCGTTTCACCCAATCAATGGCTTGCTGCATCGATTCGACTTTCCACATCCAAAAGCCCGCGATGAGTTCCTTCGTCTCAGCAAACGGACCGTCGGTAACAGTGCGATTGGCTCCCGAGAAACGGACTCTTGCCCCTTGAGAGCTGGGATGAAGTCCTTCACCAGCCAGCATTATGCCAGCGCTGACCAGTTCTTCGTTGTACTTGCCCATAGCCGTCAGCAACTCGGTGCTGGGCATCTCGCCAGCTTCCGAGCTCTTCGAGGCTTTGACGATTACCATGACTTTCATATTTGTCTCCTAAATAATTGGCTATAAAATCAACCTGGAACTTCGCCTGGTACCATGACCATCCAGCCAACGTTGAACTTATCAGTCACCATTCCATAACAAGGTGACCAAAACGTTTTACAGAGCGGCATTTGAATGCTGCCTCCTTCGGCCAGGGCGTTGAACGCTTTGTGAGCCTCGGCTTCCGTGGTCATGCCAAGGGCGAGACGAAAACCGTCGAATTTCGATTTATCGTCGCAGCCATCGGACGCCATCATGCGGACTTCGCCTATATAAAGTGAGGCGTGCATAACTTTGTTTTCAAAACCCGCCTGCAACATGCCGGGCGGTACTGGTTCAGGGCTTTCATTGAACCGCATCATCATCTCGACCTTAGCGCCAATTGCCTTTTGATAAAAATCCAAGGCTTCTTCGCAACGACCGGCAAAGAACAGATACGGGGTGATAGTGGTTGACATGATTGCTCCTGAGGGCGTGAAGGATTTAAAATGGCTCGCTGAACGCTCGCGCTTTCGATTCTACATAACGTGAAGATGCTGTCTTGTCGTACTCGTACTCCTATCTCCGCAAAATCATCGAGTACGAGTACGACTTTGAATCCGCTTCGTTAATCCTTACCTACGTCGTCGAAGCATCGAACACTTCTCGTACTTCGACCGAACCAACGCGTGCCCCTGAGTGCTCCGCGGCTATTTTCACCGCTTCGTTCTGATCTTTGGCCAATATCAAGTAATAGCCTCCTAAGACTTCGCGAGTTTCGGCGAACGGTCCATCGATCACAATCCGCTGGCCACTCCGAACTCGAATACTGGTTGCGGTAGCAGTCGGGTGAAGTGGCGAAGCACTCAGGTACTGCCCTGTCGAATCAAGGCGATGCGTTAGCTCGACCGCTTCCATCATGGCTGCATGATGAGCGGCAGGTCCCGCCTTACTCCAAACTTGCTCGTCGTCGTAACAAAGGAACATGAATTTCTTTAACGTTGGATCAGTCGAGTTATCAGGCGTCAATTTCTCGTTTGGCAATCCGTCAAGCTTCAACAAAGGTCGAATTTCGACGGTCCCTTTCTTGGCAGGTGGCAAACGACTTGCAATGGCGATCGCTTCATCGAGGTTCTCAACGTCGATCAAGTAATATCCGCCTAGCTGTTCTATTGTTTCGGCAAAGGGCCCGGCAGTAATTAACCGCTGGCCTTCGCGGACTCGAACTGTCGCGCCAGTAGTAACGGGCTGCAAAGGCGCTGCGGAAAGGAACTGGCCCTTTGTTGCCAATTCTTGACAAATGCCCATCGATGTTTGCACGCATTGTTTCCATTCATCGGGGGTCCAGGCATTTTCAGGGCTATAGATAAGTAGCATGTACTTCATGAGAATCTCAACGAGAAATTTTTGTCGATGGGTTGTAGCAAACGGCCGCAGTTTTACTTTTCGATCGGCTGCAAACTTGAAGGAACCGGCGACTGTCCCAGCGCCATTGCAAAGATCGCCGGTTGTCTCAGTCCGAGTGCAACCCAAACTAGAACTCCGATGATGATTGGAAAGAACCAAGGCTCGCCAATTCGCAGATGAGTCCAAACGGCGCCTCCGAGATAAGCCGTTAGTAAAATTGCACCTACAAAGGATGTTTTTGGAATCAAGAAAATAAGCGTGACCGTAATCTCAATTATGCCCAGCACGGGCGACAATTCGGGGGAAATACCCATGCGATCGAACATCTCTGCTTTGCCCGGAAAGTCGATGAATTTCATTATTCCGCTGCCGACGATCAAGAACAAACCGAGCAAACCCGTCAAGACCCAGCCAATGATGCGTTGTGTTTTCGTTCCCATAAAAACCTCGTAAAGTAAATCTGTTAAATGTGTGCCCGCAGTGAGCCGTCGGCGTTAGCCGCGGGTGAACGGAGTAGTCGACGCAACACAACCCCATGCCATCATAATAAGTCAGACGCTGTTGTATTTTCGTAGCGTGGGACTCCAGTCCCGGCCTCTTTCATTCTCCCTCAATCTAATTCGGCTGACGTTCTACTATGTTTTCTGAACTACGTAAGGGTCCATCCAAAAGGCCTCCCAGATGTGGCCATCGGGGTCTTGAAAACTGCGACCGTACATCGTTCCATATTCCATCGGCTCGCGACAATTAGAACCTCCCGCTGCTAGAGCCTTGTCGGCAAGTGTATCCACCGCCGCACGGCTGTCGCACGTAAGACAAACGATCACTTCGGTTGTCTTCGTCGCGTCTGCAATTTCTTTGCGAGTGAATTCCTTCATCTTGGCATGCGTAAGCAACATTACGTAAATATTCTCGCTGATAACGAGACTCGCGGCCGTTTCATCGGTAAACTGCTCGTTGAACGAATAACCGAGAGCCTTGAAGAATGCCATCGATTTCGCTAGATCGCTCACCGGCAAATTAACAAAAATATTTGTAGCCACGATAGGGTCCCTTTCGAAATTTTGTTTTGTAGAAGTGTACTTTTTTCAAGTCACTTTCCGAGGCGTCACTTGCCGTTGTACGCGTCTTGCAGTTCTTGAATGTCCAACTTGGCCATCTTCAACATCGCCTCCATAACGCGGCCCGAAGGCTCGGACAACAACTTGGGCAACACTGCGGGAACAATCTGCCAGGACAGCCCGTATCTATCTTTGAGCCAACCGCAATTAAAATCGGAGCCACCGTCAGCGAGCTTCTCCCACAACCGATCCACCTCAGCTTGGTCCGCGCAGTCGACTGACATGGAGATCGCTTCGGTAAATTTGAACATCGGCCCGCCGTTGAGCGCAATGTACTGAATGCCAGCCAGCTCAAACTCGACGACAAATGCAGCTCCACTCGGCCCTGGCGTTACTTTCGTAACCTCAGAATTCTCGAATAGCGAGACGTAAAACCGAGCAGCTTCTTCGGCTTGAGTATCGAACCAAAGGAAGGTGGTGACTTTCTGTCGGGGCATGCTGATTTTCCTCTTTGACTTGATTAGCATTTAGCGGCTATTTACTCGATAGTCGAACTGCAAAACCACCAATCGACAAGTCGCCACGAAAAATTCCGGCGATGGTTCTTGTTGGTCGCGATTCGCAGTGGAGCGAATCTTACCCGGTCCCGCATTCCCACGGATGGCATAGCGGTCCCACGGCTAAATGCACTTGCAATTTCGGGGCGCTCTCCGCTCGATCAGTTAATCGACATGCCTTCTTTTGTGTTCAAATGCCCGAGCGAGGATTCGAACCGCGATGAGAGTTTTCGCTGCCTTATTCATCTAGTCGATGAATTCCTACCATTAACTGGTATCGCTCGCCATGGCGTTCTCGGGCTTTGCAAATCGCGTCTGCTACTCAAGACTCGCCAATCGGCTTTTTAAAAACCGGATTTCAGGTTCTTGCTTTGCCAATCGCAGTGCACCTTGATAGGCAACACGAGCTTCCTCAATGCGTCCGATTCGACGACAAAGATCCGCCCGGGCTGCATGAACAAGATGGTAGTCTGCCAAATCGCCTCGATTCAAAATAGCGTCGATGAGTTTTAAACCAGCGGCTGGTCCATCTTTCATCGCAACCGCGACCGCCCGATTTAATTCCACGACTGGCGAGGGATTGATCGCATAGAGGGCTCCGTAAAGGGCTACGATCTGCGACCAGTCAGTAGCCGTTGCCGTGTGTGCATTCGAATGAACGGCTGCGATTGCCGCTTGGACGGTGTAGCCGCCAAATCTGCGTGTCGCAAGTGAACGTTCAACCAGTTGCTGGCCTTCAGCAATCAAGCTTGCATCCCAAAGCGATCGATCTTGATCTTCGAGAAGAACAATGTCGCCAACAGCTGTCGATCGAGACTTGCGACGTGACTCTTGCAGCAACATGAGTGCTAACAAACCCATCGTTTCGGGATCGGGCAACAAGCCCAAAAGCAGTCGGCCAAGTCGAATCGCTTCTCCAGATAAATCCGCGCGAGTTAACAAGCTGCCTGATGAAGCGGAGTAGCCCTCATTGAAAATCAGATAAATGACTGCGAGAACCGATTCAAGTCGCTCTGGAAACTCTGTCGCCGAAGGAATCGAGAATGGAATTCCCGCATCGCGAATCTTCGATTTTCCACGAACGATGCGCTGGGCCATCGTCGTTGGCGAAGTCAAAAATGCACTCGCAACTTCTTCAGTGGTCAGACCACATACTTCTCTAAGCGTCAATGGCACTTGAACTTTTGGATCGATGGCCGGATGACAGCAGGTGAATATCAAGCGGAGCCGATCATCTTCGATTTCCGCTGTCGCTTTAGCATTGTTGGACTGCGTGACTTGCTCGTTGCGCATCGCAACTTCGAGGGCCAAATCCTCAAACCGCCCGCGCCGGCGCAAAGCATCGATGGCCTTAAACCGGCCAGTCGACACAAGCCAAGCTCGGGGGTTGGCTGGCACTCCAGTCTCTTCCCACTGCGTAAAGGCCGCTGCGAATGCATCATGCATCGCCTCCTCTGCCAGATCAAAGTCCCGCAGAAGCCGCACCAGCGACGCGAAAATGCGCCTTGAATCGGAGCGATAGAGTTCTTCAATTTCGAGTCGAATGCGGATTTGGGAGGCGTCTTTTGTCATGCCTCTACTCTAACAAGAATTTCATTCGTGAACATTCGCGATGTCGCCGCTATCCACGACTGACCCTTCCGAGTTTTTAGTCGCTTTGGAGCCGGCTCCCTCAAAAGTGTTTTGCGATTTCAGTCGATTGTCGTGCGCCGAAACAGCACATTCTTGATTGAACTTCGTGCTGAAACGCCCTCATCTCTCAAACTAAGCGAAAGCGATTGCGCAACTAAGCTAAATGGATCACATGAAAAGCCAAGTTTCAATTGATCTTCGCGAATGATCAAATCCGTCATTGACAATTGAAACGACTCGGCATGGCTGTTGCTTCGTTCGGGATAAACAAAAGTAAAGCGTTGCATGATGTGCGATTTCAAAGATTCATCCGGGATTTGCGTAAGCAGGGTTGGTTTTGTGTGCCACTGGTTTGCCAGTGCGAGCGAAGGCGTCTACTTTCAACAGCGAGGAACTTTCCAACGCCATAAACGTAACGAGGGAATTTGCCGAAGTGTGAATCGATACCAAGTGGATGTCTCGTGGAACGAAGTACTCAAAATCCGGTTGAACCAAATTTAAACTTATACTTGAGGAAGATAGTCATGTTGAACCGTAGAGTGCTACTGGTCTGTGCATTATTGAGCGTCATCGTTCTCTCGCCGACGGACGTTCACGCTACAGTTCCTAACGTCAGCGGCACTTACCAAACACCAAGCCAACAAGGTACGATTACGTTCAAGCCCATCAAACGCATTGTCCAGTTTGGCTATGAAGGGACCTTCAAAGTTGGCGGAAAGAGCTATCCCGGTTCGATCTACTTTCCTCGAAGTGGAGGTGTCGGAATGGTTTGGTACTATGGTGTCTCGGGAATTATGGCTGGCAACGCACTAGGTACATTGCAATCTGATGGAGTCACCTATTCCGGCCCGATCTTTTTCTTCGATAGAAAAGGCAACACGATCGATAGCGGAACGACGACATTTAAGTGAAATGAGTCGATCGTTGCTGCCGTACCATTTTTCCTGGCTTCAAAATACGCGTCAGCAACTTGTGCGATTTCGAGGATTTTCTTCAGCTTTAGCCATGTTTCTATCCTAAGAAGTTTGAGCCGCTCTAGTTCAGTGGTTGGCGAAACCAGTTGCGCAAGGTGAATTCGAGAGAATTGTCGACTTTCGCTCCGCGAAAGATCGGCGTTTCGTTTCTTTCGCGGAGCTAAAGGCGACTTTAGAAACAGAGCCATCAGGATAAGATTAGGGGTAAAAATCTTCTTGTTAAGAAAATTAAAAATCTCTGCGGATCGACAATCTTCTTACCACTTAATTTTCTTACCATATTAAAGTTACGCGACTCTGGCAAACATTTCCCACTGAAGAAGCTCAGCATGATAAAGCAAAATATTCTTTTACTCGTTGCGATGTTTTTGCGCTCGACCTATGTTAGCAGTGCAGAGCCGTTGCAGGTCTTCATTCTTGCTGGTCAATCGAACATGCAAGGGCACGCGCAAGTCCGAACGTTCGAGCATATTGGAATGGACCCAGCCACCAAGCCGCTGCTGGCAGACATGCAGAACGCAGACGGCTCACCAAAAGTTCTTGATCGTGTTTGGATTTCGTCGATCGGATGCGCTGACTCAGAGCAAACAGGTAAACTGACCACTGGCTTTGGGGCCAGTCAAAATGGACCCAAGATCGGACCGGAATATACCTTCGGTATAACGATCGAAAAGTTCATCGATGGACCCATCCTACTGATCAAAACCTCGTGGGGTGGCAAGAGCTTAAACACTGATTTCCGCTCGCCAAGTGCTGGCCCGTATGTGTTCAGTGAAACGCAACTTACGGCTTTTCAAAAGCAAGGCAAGGACATCGCAGCCATCAAAGCCGAAAAAGAAATGGCGACCGGAGTCAGCTATCGATTGATGATTGAGCATGTGAAGTTTGTTTTGTCTGATATCAAACGCGTAGTTCCCGACTACGAAGCCGCACAAGGCTACGAGCTCGCTGGCTTTGTCTGGTTCCAAGGTTGGAATGACATGGTAGACAGCGGCACGTATCCGAACCGTGATAAGCCTGGCGGATACGATGCCTACAGCGTCGCGATGACGCACTTCATTCGTGATGTTCGCACAGATCTAAGAGCACCTAAGCTGCCGTTTGTCATCGGTGTGCTTGGAGTTGGAGGACCCGTAGCCGAGTATGGTCCCGATCAACAGCGATACAAGTCGATCCATCAGAACTTTCGCGACGCGATGGCTGCTCCCGCTGCATTGCCTGAATTTAAAGGGAACGTTGTAACCTTACTGGCTGAAAAGTATTGGGATCAAGAGCTGACTGCAGCGAAAACGAAAGAGACTGAAGTTAAACAGAAGGCGAAGAAGTTAGCGACCGAGGCGAAGTTGAACCCGTCTGAAGAGCGAGCTTTGCAAGACAAGATGCGAGGCGAAGAACTTACCGAGCGTGAGCGACAAGTGATTGATAAGGGGATTTCTAATCTTGAGTTCCATTATCTCGGTTCGGCGAAGATCCTCGGTGGCATCGGCAAAGGACTCGCTGAAACAATGGCTGAGCTTAAGCAATTGAAAAAATAAGTCGTTTGACGGCGACTCGTAGGAAAGTGATGGCTTAATAGCAATTACTCATGTGTCGCCTAACTTATGCAAAATAGTTGACCGGTTTTTCGGACCGCGGGCGTTCTCGCCCGCTGAAGCCACTAGGTGATTAGTGCTTTGTAAGTCAATTGCATACATGATGTTGGCTGCGTGGCGACCCACGCCGCAGGCTATAACTTAGTCGCCTGGATTACGTAGTTACCTGTATGTTTTTAACTCTGACTGGAACATAAAGGTACAGGAAATCTAAGACTGGTGAGCGTTGGGGGCATTGGAACGTCAAGTGCATATATCGTCTCTGCTTCAAGATCAGAGTTAGTAGATATTTCGGTACTGAGAAAGTGCCAAAGCGAGTAGAAAATGCGATTAAAGTTATTGAAATGGTCGTGGCGCAGCGCGACGTTTGGCGCCGCGCTTATAGCAACGGTTCCAGCCATTGGCCAAGACGAGAATAGACCGAGTCCTAATGTTCCACAGACGGAGCAACCTAGATCGCCCGTGCCTCCGTCAACTCCCCCGCAGGCCGCTGCGTTGAATGACGATACAGCCGATGCGTCCAACGACCAGTATGAAGTCCTCATGAGCGGGCCTGTACACGAAGCGTTTGCGGAACCCGACGCTCAAGCGGATGCACGACCACTGATCGTTAGTAAAACACCGCCAGAGCCAATCGATGAAGTGCCGCCCGATGTTCAACCCGATGCTGACGACATCGAGTGGATTCCCGGCTACTGGGGTTGGGACCAAAACACCGACGATTTTGTCTGGGTCACAGGCCTGTGGCGCCAGACGCCTCCAAATCGACAATGGGTTCCTGGTTACTGGAATCAAGTTGAAAATGGTTTCCAGTGGGTGTCAGGTTTTTGGGCAGATGAAAACGTCGGCGAGATAGCTTATTTGCCCCCACCACCTCAA
Organism: Planctomycetia bacterium; assembly: GCA_031412515.1. Classification (GTDB taxonomy): domain Bacteria; phylum Planctomycetota; class Planctomycetia; order Pirellulales; family Pirellulaceae; genus Aureliella. Next base: position 10,919 of record JANODD010000303.1, read on the forward strand.
GCACCCGAAGCCGCGCCGAGCACTCCGCCACCAAGCGATGATTACTTTTGGGTGCCGGGACAATGGAGCTACGACAACACACAGTACCAGTGGCAAGCCGGTTACTGGGCTCAGTACAATCCGGACTGGATATGGGTCAACACAACCTATCTATATACGCCACAAGGTTACGTCTACAGGTCTGGCTATTGGGATTATCAACTGGGATATCGGGGAACGATCTTCTGTCCAGTAAGATTCAATTCAGGTTATGCCGGTTCGTATCGGCCCAACTATGTCTCCAACGTAGGAGTGAACTGGCTTGCTAACTTGTTCGTTCACCCCGGCTACCGCCATTACTATTTTGGAAACTACTATGGCTCGCAATATCAGCAGAGCATGTATCCATGGGTGAGCTATTACCAGGGCCAACGTTATTACGATCCGCTGTATAGCTACTACCAAACCGGTCATCGCAATTTCATCAATCAGGTTAATCAACAACACCAGCTGTTCGTTCAACAGCAGCAGTATCGCCCAGCTGCGACATTGAAAGCTCAGCAAAGGCAAGAGCAGGAGCTGAACCAAAACAACTCGTCGCTAGCCTTTAACACTGCGACCATCGCTGCACTTGCCGCTGGCGGTCATCAGTTGCTGAACAACAATAACAACAGCGCTTTGGTCAACAGTAATGCGGCTTTTCAATTTAAAAAGTTGGACAAGGATGCAACGAATAACTTGGCTGCGGCATTAAAACCTGTCAAGGAACTGCAGCAGCAGCGCCGAGAGGTTGAGCGCGCCAACGCCACTGTTGGTCAAAACAACACTGTTGGCAACGCAAACAGCAACCTTTCACTCAATAATAAAGCGGGCGGCAACAGCAACGCGTTGGCCAATCAGGCGAACTCGGCCGTCAAACTAAAATTGCCTGCGAGGTCACCTAATCAGGGGCAATTTACTCAAAACGCCGACAAACAAATCGATAAAGAAACCAGAGCCGATCGAACTGGCAAGCCCAACGACCAAGCTGGTAACCGACGCGGTGATAATGTAACCGGCAACGGCCAGGGTTCTGCAAATGCTCAAGCACCGGGCGCAAAAGCAGGTGAGCTTGGTAGAGGCCGAGATAACTTACCAGCGGTTAACGTCCAAGGCCGAGGAAATGCGGACGGTAACGACAGGAATACGGTTTCGCCACCGACGCGTAACGTGCCAGGCGGCAATGCATTGAAAGATAAAGCTCCCAATAGCAACGCGCCTAATAGCAATGCAGCTGGTCGACAAAATGATGCGAATTCGTTAGTCCCAGGAGGCTCTGTAGCCCCGCGAAACAATCCACGACGCGGTGCTGCACCAAATTTACCGCCAGTCCCACATAGCCCGAACGGAAAAGCAGGCGGAGCGTCCCCGAATTTAGGCGGCGCAAATCTTGGTGGTGCGAACCCAGGAGGTAGATCGCAACCCGGTGGAAGAGCGAACGCTGGTGGCGCAAATCTTGACGGAGCGAATCAAGGAAGAGCTAATCCCGGTGGAGCAAATTTGGGTGGAGGAGCGAAAGCCGGTGAAACGAATCCAAATCCAGGTAGTCCTGCAAGAGGCGGCGGAGCAAATCCAGGAACCGGAGGAGCAAAGGCCGGTGGAGCGAATCCTGGTGGAGCGAATCCTAGTGGAGGCAAAGGAGGTGGGGACACAAATCCTGCAGGCGGTAAAGGAAACGGCAACGGAAAGAAACAATGATCAATGCAAAGGTAACTGATTGACAATTCCGAAGTGTTGTTTTTTAGACCCCAAAAGTCGCAGATAAGGGACTGGCTGTCACAAGCCTAGTCCCTGTCAACCACTTTCGAAGCCGCTGAATTTCATAGAAGCCGGGCGATCGGCGGCTTTGCAGCGTAGTTCAAACTGTTCTATTTTTGCTCTTTAAAAAGATCTAAAAAGCGGTCTTCATACTCACTGAAGACCTCCAGCCCGTCGAGGACTTTTTTAAGCTCATAAGCTTTGGAACGATCTCGCTGGGCGGCTTGAAAAAGAGCCTCAATGCGCACCTTGTCCGATTCAGTGAGTGCATCTTCCTCCTCTGGCACGGCGAACTCTTCGTCGGAAGCCTCCGCCATTTTCTCGCGTTCTGCAAGTTGCCGTTCGAGCTTCGACAAGAACTCGCCCAAGCGTCGCTCGATGTCGGCGGCTTGCTCTTCGAGCTCTGTAAAATCAAGCTGAAGTTGTGCCATTTCGGCAAATATTTTCAATACTGCCAAACTGGCTTTCGGAAAAGGCAGTTGCGAAAACACATGAGGCATTTCGCCAAGTAGGCAAGCACCAGGCATTCCTTTATCCGCGGCCACGCCGAGCAGGACTCCGTTAAGCCCACCGATGTGGCCTTCCTCAAGCAATTCGACTTGCCACGCTGGATTTTGCAATGCATGCAGATTTTCATCCTGGGTGGCCGCTCCGAACACTCGCGACGCCTGCTCCGGGTGCATTTGGGTAGCCATCGCTGCAAAAGTGAATATCTGTTCTACGCCGAGGTCTCGGGCGTAATCGATCAGGCTCTCGCAGAAAGTGTATTTCCCTAGCGGTGGTTGGGCTTCGCCGATAAATACCACAATATCGCGCTGACCTTGCGGCGCCTGCCAAACATAAAATCGGCTGCGCGGTCGTTGCGTCGGCTGAATCCGTCCCTGTCTGACTTCTATTTGATCAACGTCAAATAAACCACCCGCCGTAAATTCAGCCAGCTGATGCATGCCGAGCTTAGCAAGCAAGTAGTAGCCTGCGCTGAGCGCAATGTGTCCCATGCCGGGCCAAACCGCAACTAACCAAGGATGATTCAGTTTTGGAACGCGTGACATCGTGACCCCGCTGCCAAGAAGAAGAAACGTCATGCCTCAGTGCAAGTTGCGTGCCCGTCTGTCGCGGCGTTTTGAAGCCGGGTTAGGCGTCTTTGTCGCTCGCCGTATTCGAGTGTGACTAGTTGGCTAGCCCCGGCGGTCGCTCAATCGTTCAAGATAGTTTGGATTGAACAGAGATCGTCCTGAACCAGCTTTCCTTCAGTGGGCGTGCTTATGATCGCAATCGTGCGTCCATATGGGACAATACAAGGAGTTAAAACACTGGACCAGTGTCCCCACCGGAATACGGGCCGACAAGATCAAAGCTAATTTTTATAGCTTGGATGTTTCTTGCGGCGCATCAATACAATAATTTACGAATTACAACTTACGAATTGCCGTTCTTATCAAACATGGCTGGAAGCCAGCCGAAACGCAACGCGAACATTTCCGACAGTAATTAACTCGGTAATTAAACCATTGGCAGCTTGTCGCAAGATTTTGGAGGTAGTACACTGCGGATTCAAAATGGATAGTAATGCCATACTTTCCCAAATTTGCGTTTAGCGCTGGAGAAAATTACCATGGCCTCGAAAAGTCCTAGGTCAGTTCGTCCAAGTAGTTATATCAAGCGAAAACGATTCTTCGCATCTCTGGAGGCATTGGAGGATCGCAAGCTGCTCGACGGAGCGGCTGCCCACGTGTTCGCACAATTCGCCGACACGCTAAGTTCACCAACGGATACGAAGCAGTTTAACGTCAGTCTGACGTCGGCGAATTTTACATTATCAGGTGGCTCAACTATTTTGGGTTTTCAAGCGCGGGCCAACAACAGTCCCTTGGACCCTGG
>JANODD010000304.1:0-43318 GCA_031412515.1 Planctomycetia bacterium
CATGGCTTGCATCGAACATCCCAAGTACAGTCACGTCTCGAAAGCAAGAGGCCTTCCGAGAAGCTCGTAGCAAAAAACACCTAACACTTTGCTCCGTAACAAGTTAAACTTTTAGCCATCCCAGCTGGAAGCATACGCCACATCGCAAGCTAGAAGCATACGCCACTTGGTTGAACATTTACAACAACTTGCAAAATCCCTGTGGTTGTAGCCTTGGAAGTTGTCGGGATTACGCGTACCATTGAGAACAAGTGCTGAATCTCTAGTTTCCAGCATCAAACACCTGCCTGACAGTGGCTCTCGCGAGGGGGAGCCGTGAACCTGGTCAGGACTTAATTGTAGCAGCCATAAGCGGGGTACTCTTGTGCGAGGGCCTCTGACGGGCAGGTGTTTCGTCTCAGAATCTATTTTCCTATTGAAAGATTCTGGACAATCGATATGCTTCGTGTAATTCTCGGGAGTGTGGCGGAACTGGCAGACGCGCTAGACTTAGGATCTAGTACCGTAAGGTGTGCAGGTTCAATTCCTGTCACTCCCATTGGCCCAAGGCCAATAGAGAGTAGACAGGAGAAAGTAGAGAGTAGAAAGATTCAAGACCCAAAGTTCTCCTAGGGCCAACAATCGTTCATCACCACTCAACTTTCTCCTTGTCTACTCGGTCTACTTACTACTCACTACTCTCTTTATTTGCAAAGCGAGTAGTCTCCAATCTTGGAGAAGCCATTGTATTTTCTCTCGATGAGATGATCTACAACCAGAAGTCGGTCGAATCAGAAACGCGTGGTTTACGGACGACTACGACCACTTGCAATCGACTGCTTTAACAGCGATTGAAGCTCGCTCATCGCGCCGGGATACTCCAGCGCTCGATTGGTCGTTTCACCCGGATCCGCATCAAGATCGAACAACTGGCCGACAGCTTCAAGAGCCGTATCAGGTAGAGCGTAGGGGTTGAGCTCGGCGTTGCTTTCATAGTTGTTTCCGCCGGAGCCCTTGTGCGCCAAGTACTTCCACTTGCCGCAACGAATGGCTAAATCGCGAGAACCAGTAAAGCCTTGCTGCAACAGATAAGGGCGGATGGGAGCCGCGTCTTTACCTAACAACACAGGAAGCAAACTAAAGCTGTCTTCCGCAGAGTTGTTAGAGACTTTGACATCAAGAAGTTCGGCTGCGGTCATGAAGATGTCGCACAGCGATGTGATCTGAGCAGTCGTCGATTCGGGCTCGACTTTGCCGGGCCAGCGTACGATCAATGGGACTCGGTGACCACCTTCCCAGTTGTCGCGTTTCATTCCGCGCCATGGTCGTGCTCCGTCGTGATTCTGATCCTGACGCATATGCACCACCGTCGAAACTTCTGGCCCATTGTCGCTAGTTACGATAACGAGCGTGTTTTCGGCAACACCTAACTCGTCAAGCGTCTTCATCAGATCTCCGGCCAAATGGTCGAATTCAAAAATAAAGTCGCCATGCGGTCCCGCTTGCGTCTTACCTTTAAACCCATTGCCTGGAAACGATGGAAGGTGAACGGCTTGAGTCGCGTGGAACAAAAAGAACGGCTTGTCGGGCGTCTCTTTAACATGATTGCGTAGAAACTGTTGACTCTTTTCCAGTAACTTCATGTCGACTTCTTCCAAATCGAATTCAGGCGCTTGCCAACCAGGCCGGTTATCGTTTGCATAGGGATGCTTGGGTAGTTTTGATTTATCGATCAGCGCAGTTGGCGGAACTGGGATGCGGTCGCCGTCGATGAAGGCGTATAACCAATCGGTCGTTGGGCAACACGCAGTCCCAAAAAACTGGTCAAAACCACAATCAAGCGGTCCGCCATCAATGCGTTTCGTGTAGTCGATTCGCTCCACCGAATCGACATCGCCATTATGAATGGGTTTGTCGCTCTTGTCGTAAAAAGTCAGTCCAATGTGCCACTTGCCAATACAAGCAGTTGTGTAACCTTGTTCCCGAAGCATCTTGGGCAACGTCATACGATCCGGCGCTATCAACGACGGCCCGCCTGCACCAGTGAAAACTCGCCCACCACCTGGAACTCGAAAGGCCATTTGGCCCGTCATCAGGCTGTAGCGAGTCGGCGTGCAGACTGTACAAGGACTGTGCGCGTCGGTGAAACGCATGCCTTCGCTCGCTAACCGATCCAAGTTCGGCGTCGGAACACGTGACTCAGCGTTGTAGCAGCCGACATCGCCATAACCTAGATCGTCTGCCAGGATCAAAACGATGTTGGGCTTTAATGGTTGGATTTTCACAGACGTTGATGTCGACTCTCCGGGCATGCCCCAAGCACAGGTTGCTGAGCAGACAATTAGAAGCAGACCGGCAACGGTACATCGTACAAGTGTGATGATGCCCATCGACGTTGCATGCATGGGCTTGGTGTGCCACTGGCTTTCCCAACTGCATCCGAAGATTCGGATGCAGTTGGGAAAGGCCAGTGAACCGAAGTATATGGGCTTCTTTCTCGGTACTCGTCCCAACGCTAACGCACAATACGACAAAGCCGTCGAAGTTTTAGGGCTTACGAAATTCAGAACTATCCAATGCGGTGATTTTTCAATCCGAGGTTGATGTCCGTTGTATGCTTGGTGGCCATTTAAGTTTGTTACTTCGGCACTCATTGTTGCAACCGTTCAGGTATTGGGACACCATAGTTCATTCAAACTCAAACCCGTAGTGGCAGGTGTTACTCGGCATTTTTCGCTGTTAAATAATAAGTCATCGCTCCACCAGCAAGGAGTGCGTTTCACTTAGAACATCGAAATAAGTGTGGTTACTACGGTGGCATAGACTGATCGGCCGGAAGGCGTTAAAGAGCGTCCCGCTTAGGAATTTGAACTGAAGCTGGTCATTACGGTGGTATAGTCTTATCAGCCGGAAGGCGTTAGCCTCCGGTTGTGTCTTGAACCGGAGGCTAACGCCTTCCGGCTGATTAGTCACTGGCAATTGTGAGTCTTCTAATGGTTCCTAAGCGAAGCGCCCTCCAAGCTTGGATGGTGGCGATCAGCAAGAAGTGTCTTTCAAGCTTGGTTCTTTAGCGTGAGGCTTTCTTCGGCTCGGCAGGCTCCTGCACGGGTAGATCTGGAACTAGTTTTGGATCGTACTTCGCGCCTGCGGAAACTTGAATCACCGTCATTCGAACTTTGGTCGGAAAGAACTTTTCAAAATCAGCTCGATTGTGCGCGTGCCCCGAGCCGCCACTGTTATCTTTGATGACCAAGTCCATTTGCTTGATGCCCTCAGTCCAAACGATCGACTCGTTCGCCCAAAAGGACTTCATCGATATGTCCTTTTCATACACGCCCGGTTTCGTATAGACGTCAGTCCCGATGCAGCCGTAGCCATTCTTTTGGCCTTTGTTGGGGATGTAACAAATACTCCAAGTCGTCGGTTCGTCACCGGCCGGTTTTTCTAGAACTTCAAGTCGTACGTGGACAGTACCGTTGCGATAGTCGACGGGGCTAGTCCAATCTTTAGGGCGGTCCGCGTTGATCAATTTGTCTTTCACATAGAAGTGTGACTTGCTCGGCTTGGAGTTGTCAGCATCTTCCTTGGTGTACTTAAACGTAACATCGAACAGCACAAACTGCTCGGCCCGACAATGACCAGCAATCGAACTTATTGCGATTACAAAAACAGCTTGCATGGATTGCATCGAAAAGAACATTCTTCGCTCCTGACTGCGTATATCGAGTGAACCAACGTGGGGTCGTGTTTAGTTCCCTGATTGTACATCAACGCCCCCGGTTAAATGACCTGTCATTAAAGTTCCCTCAATTTCGATGCATACGAATTTGAATGAAGTAGAATAAAGTAGAATGTTGTAGAATCCTGATCGTGCACTACCAAGATTGACTTGTCTCATCACCTCTCCGAGAAGCAATCATGATCGAAGCAGCCGTGTATTTTCTTGCATTCCTAGCATCACTAAACGTTTTTTTCGTGCCCGGCGATGGCACAGTGGCTGATAAGTTCACGGTCGAACATCCGACGCTTCATAACCTTGGTTTTGAATGGTCCATCGAAGGCGATGACAATCGAAACGCAGCCGTTGCCGTTCAGTTCCGGGCGGTGGGTGAATCCAAGTGGCGTGACGCCTTGCCGTTGGTTCGTATCGGTGGCGAGAATATCTATCGGCGACGTGAAAATCTCGACTACACCGTCCCACCGGGCTTTGCAGGCAGCATACTCAATCTCGAATTTAACACAGAATATGAATGTCGCTTTGAGCTCACGGACCCGGATGGAGTAAGCGGCGAAGTTTTAAAAACGGTTCGCGTGAAAACGCGTAGTGAACCGGTTGCCTTCGAAGGTGGACGCAAGTTGCATGTGTACGCTCCCGATCACGAAGGGCCGCGCGAAGAACCGAACTTTACGAGCCTTCTTCAAGCTTACTACGGTTCGGGACTCGGTGATTGGAGTGTTGTTTGGGAACGCCGCGTGCAACCCGGTGATACGATCATTATGCACGCAGGACTGTATAAGCCAGAGCGTCGCAATTACGTCGATCCGATGATGACGCCCTTCGATGGAACAATGTCGCTCACGGCCAAAGGGACTGTCGACAAGCCAATCACGATCAAGTCAGCCGGCGATGGCGAAGTTGTCTTTGATGGCGATGGCAATCATCGAATGTTTGACGTCATGGCATCGCGTTACCATCTGTTCGACGGCATCACCATTCGCAACACCGATGTCGGAATCTTCGCTGGTCAAAAAGAAGTCCTTGGCGCTATCGGCCTGACGGTAAAAAACTGCCGCTTTGAAAATGTCGGCTTCGGTGTTTGGACAGAGTTCGCCGGTTCAAGCGACTTTTACATCGCAGACAATTTGTTTCTCGGTCGCGATGATCGCTTTCGTTTGATTGGCTGGACGGGTCCGTTGTGGACGAGTGCGGGCCCCTATGGTTCGCATCAACTGACCAGTTACTATGCCGTTAAAGTCTATGGTCCGGGGCATGTCATCGCTAGAAATGCGATCGCTTACTTTCATGACGCTATCGGCATCTCCACTTACGGGACGCCACCCACGGATCCGGAACAACGCGCTTCCTCGATCGACATTTACAACAACGACATGCACATGCTCAACGATGATTTCGTGGAGACCGATGGTGCCGTTCACAATGTTCGCGTGATGAACAATCGAGGCGTCAACGCGGCTCACGGAGGATACAGTGCGCAGCCCGCCTTTGGTGGTCCCGTCTACTTCATCGGTAACTTGCTGTACCACGTGCCAAGCGTAAGTGCCTTTAAATTCTCCGCCAAGCCAGCGGGGCTGTTCGTGTATCACAATACGATCATTGGCGAACAGGGCTCAACCGATCCTATGTCAAACGTCCACTTTCGTAACAACTTGTTCCTGGGTCGCGATACTCCAGAGCGTGGCATCATGACTTGGGCAAATGCCACCGACGCGTTCAGCACTGACTACAACGGCTTTCGTCCCAACAAAGGCGTTACGGAACAGTACAAGTGGTTGAGCCCTAAAGCGGGAGAACGAATCTACGAACCGCAGCCGGAGAACTGGAAGACTTTCTCCAAGTTGCCCGAACTTCAATCGGCGACGAACCAAGAATTGCACGGCATCGAAGTGGATTTTGACATTTTTGAAAAACTCTCACCGCCCGATCCGACTAAACGACACGCGGTGTATCACGCGATGGATTTGAATTTTCAGTTAAAGCCCGGCAGTCGAGCTGTGGACGCTGGTGTGTTGATTCCAACTGTGAATGATGGTTTTGTGGGGAAAGCTCCGGATCTTGGGGCGCTTGAGGTTGGAAAACCAGCGACGCGCTATGGTCCGCAGTGGCTTAGTTGGCAGCCGTTTTATCGATAAAAATGTTTGACTTTTGCGAATCGTTGTTTTTCAGTGCCCGGAGGTGGGGATTGTCGCCTTTTGCTCCGCAAAAGTAGCGTCGGGCCTGACTTCAGCAAGCACGCAGGTACAGGGAAAACAAGAGTACAGATCGCAAGCTGGAAGCATACGCCACTAGAAACATAGGCCACTAGTCGCCAAAACGTTCTTGGAGCTCGGCCCAGCGGAATTCAGCGGCTTCGAGTTCCATGGTGACTTTGGTCAGGTCTTCGTGGAGCCTGAGAGCTTCGATCGCTTCTGTAGATTGCATCAATTGCTCGTTGAGCGTTTTCTTCTGCGCGTCGAGCCGCACGATGCTCTTCTCTAATTGGCTAAGCTCTTTACGAGCCGCCTTTTCATCTTGTTGATTAGCAGCTTTGGTCGGTGTTTTCGATGGCGCTGCACCAGGACGATCCTTGGTGTTCGCAGCGGGCGTTTTTGATTTAGCGGGAGGGGAACTTGAACCTTGGCGTTCACGTTCGCCGGTATCGATTTCTTTGTTGACCATGTAAAGGTAAGCATCGTAGTCGCCCCGATAGTTCACAACCGTACCATCTTTTACTTCAATGATGCTCGATGCGACTCGCTTCATGAAGTGTCGATCGTGGGAAGTGAAAATGACGGTGCCTTTGTAATCAATCAAAGCATCTGCAAGGGCTTCGACCGTTTCGACGTCCAAGTGGTTACCCGGTTCGTCCAAGACCAGGACGTTGAATTTACCGAGTAACAGTGCAGCCATACACAGTCTCGCGCGTTCACCTCCGCTGAGCACCGGGATCTTCTTCTTTACAGCGCTGCCACGGAACAACATCGCGCCGGCAACGTCGAGAATTGTTTGAGTCTTCGTGCCAGGGATCGCTTCGTACTCAAGATACTCGAGAACGGTTTTACGTTCCGGCAAGCTCGTATAAACGTGCTGCGCATAAGTGCCGATTTCGCAACCGAAACCCCACTTCATGTCACCTTGGATCGAAGGGAGTGAACCGACCAAGGTCCGAAGCAATGTTGTCTTACCTTGCCCGTTATCACCCACAATTGCTGCTCGAGCCCCGTGTTCAATTTCGAGATCGATACCGGTAGCGACGGCTCGACCTTCATAGCCGATCGCGAGCCCCTTGCAGCGGACGGCGGGTCCTTTGCGTGGTTCGACTTGAGGCGCGCGGACGATTGCACGAGCTTGTTCGCCTTGGACTTCGACGAACTCGAGCTTCTCCAACATCTTGCTTTTAGATTTTGCGCGAGTAGCCGTACTGGCGCGAGCTCGGTTCTTGTCGATGAACTCTTGCAACTGCTTACGTTTGGCTTCGGTCGCTGCGTTGACTCGCAAGTTGTGTTCGGCCAGTTCTTGTTGATAGACCAAGAAGTCATCGATCTTGCCTGGATACATCGTCAGCTTGCCGAACGATAGATCGAGCGTCACGTCGCAAGTCGCTCCCAAGAAAGCTCGATCGTGCGATACGATCAAACAGGCTTCGCGAAAGTTCTTCAAAAAATGCTCGAGCAGAATCTGCGTACGCAAGTCAAGAAAGTTCGTTGGTTCGTCAAGCAACAGGAGATTCGGTTCATGAAGGAGCAGCGCAGCGAGTTTAACGCGAGTCTGCCAACCACCCGACAATTCGCCTACCGGACCGTTGAGATATTTTCCTTTTAATTCGAACTGGCCAGCTACTTCACCGCATTTCCAGTCCGGCTGGCCACTGTCGCGAATGAGGAAATCGAGCGACGTTTCCCCCGGCAGGAACGGGTCATGTTGACGAAGATAGCCGATATTCAGCTTTGAACTGCGGACGATATTGCCTGAGTCCAGTTCTTCTTCGCCTAGGATACACCGCAGTAAAGTGGATTTACCCGCCCCATTGCGGCCCACAAAGCCGACTTTCGTGTCACTATTGATCGAGCACTCGGCGTCTTCGAGTAAAGTTTGGTCGCCGTAACGTTTGGATGCGTTTCGAATTTGGAGCAGGACGGACATAGTTACCGGTAAGCAAAAGGGAAAGCCGATCTGCGCTTGCCGCCGATCAATGCCGCTATCCTAACAAGCACCCACCGCTCCTCCAAGGCTTGGTTCAAAGTGGGGTATGCACCCTGCTTGCCAAGTGGGGTATGCATCCTTGCTTGCCATCTTGGTTTTTGTTCTCTAGCTATTTTTTATCTGTAGCTAGCTGAGAAGTCGAACTGGAGCAAACTGACAGTCTGACTCTGCAGTGACAATTGGAACTGGACGCTGCATTCGCAAGCTGGAAGCATACGTTACTTCAGCAATCGCAAGCTGGAAGCATACGCCACTTAGGCAACTTTTCGGAGTGGGACCGCTGATTCGGAGGCGCTGAGGACGGATTCAATGCGGGCTACGATCGTCTGTTCGATCTTGCTCTTGAAGACTCTCGCGGTATCGGGAATCTGGCCCAACAGCATGATTTGCTCTTCCATCACAACCACTTCCCACTGGACCATGTATCCGTAGGCGGCGAAGCGGATGTTCAGTTTGTTATCTTGCCATGAGCTACGAACTTGATGCACCTGTTGCGGAAACCGCTGGCCGAGCGAATCGACCATTTGGTGCATACGTTCGAGCGCGTCGACGCGGCCCAATTTGTGCGGGACGGTCGTGTTGATCTCAACCATGCTGCCTCCTACTTTGGCCTAGGCCAATTTTTGTTTGAAAACTGCGTGCATTGGATTGACTGTTAAAACATTCGGTGACCTGAGTCCAGGGCATTCGCACGCCGATTTGGGGTTCCATTCCTGTTAAGTGTTGCAATCATCAATTTCGGCACTTGCTGATCGAAACGATTAACTAAAACATTCCAACCGGGCAATGCATGCTAATAAGGCAATTGGTGTGGTTTCCGTAAACTGCTAGCAATGAAACGATCGAAACTTGAGGTTGAAGTAACCTGTTCTTCGGCCGGTGCGAAAACGTCAGCGATCAGTCCGACCTTAATAACCAACGGTTGTCGGGATCGTCTAGTCGGTCAGTGCGGCTGCGAGAATCACACCTATGTAAGTTTAAACTTTTGGAGACACTAAAATGTCATTTCGTTTCCTCGCTCTGTTGGCTGTTGCTGGTCTAGCGTTCGCTCCATCGAATGCAAGCGCTGGCCTGTTTGGTCGTGGTTGTTGTGGTTCAGCACCAAGCGGTTGCGATGCAGCTCCAAGCTGCGGTTGCGAAATCGCTGTTCCAAGCTGTGGTTGCGAAGTTGCACCAAGCTGCGATCCTTGCGCTCGTCCTTGCCTGTTCGGCAAGCTACGCAGCAAGATGAGCAGCTTCGGTTCATGCTTCAGCGCTCCAAGCTGTGGTTGCGATGTTGCGCCAAGCTGTGGTTGTGCAGCACCAGCGCCAAGCTGTGGTTGTGAAGTTGCAGCTCCTAGCTGCGGTTCATGCGCACCACGTTGCAAAATTTTCGGTGGACTGAAGAGCCGTTTAGGCGGTCTTCGTGGCTGCGGCGCAGCTGCTAGCTGTGGTTGCGACGTTGCACCAAGCTGTGGCGGATGCGACGCAGCTCCAAGCTGTGGTTGCGGCATGTAATTGCTCGCCGTTCTCGCCCCAGAGAACATTCTTGTTAGCCCCGGAACAAAAACACAGCTCTAAGACGTGCTTGCTCTATCTTGCACCGACAAAAATTACGAACGGCGGTGCGCCAGAGCATCGCCGTTTTTCGTTGTCATTCACAAGTAAGCCCGGTTCAGCAGGCGGCCGAAAGTGCCAGCACTGCAGCGCTGTTTAACTTGGTCTTCCGATCGCGAATTTATCCAACGGCGAGTGCTGAACTGGGCACGCGGGGATCGGAGGCGGAGGTCAATTTGCCGTCGCTGGCGATCGAAACACCTTGCGCCACTGCGCCGGATTTGATTCTCACAACCGTGTGACCGCGATCGCGAAGGGCTTGCGCAACGTTTTCAGGAACCGCATTTTCGCAGACGGCTTGATCGGGGGACCACTGATGATGCACTCGCTCAGCAGCAATCGCTGCATCGATTGACTGACCCAAGTCCAAGGTTCGTACTAGAACTTGAAGCACCGTGGTGATAATCTTTGGACCGCCAGCAACACCGTATGAAAACGTCGCTTTGCCACTGTCGCCTAACACAATCGTTGGACTCATGCTTGACAGTGGCCGTTTGCCTGGGGCAACAGCATTCGCAGCTGAACCAATCAATCCGAAAGCATTTCGAACGCCAGGTGCGATGCTAAAGTCGTCCATCTCATTGTTGAGAATAACGCCTGTGCCCGGGACAATCATCTTGCAGCCAAATGAAGTGTTCACGGTCTGGGTGATCGCAACTACATTGCCTTCGCGATCAGCGGTTGTCAAATGCGTCGTGTGTTTTTGTCGACCGAACAAACCGGTATCTGCATTCGGTGGTTGTCCATGGCTTGTGACTGGCAGTGCTTTTTCCAAGTCGATATCGCTCGCTCGTTGCCGCAGATACTCAGTGTCGAGCAATCCGATTGGCACGTCGGCAAAGTCCGAATCGCCCAACCAATGAGCTCGATCGGCCATCGCCCGCTTCATCACTTCGAGCAGCAGGTGTAGACCTCGCGCAGGGGATTCGGCAAAAATGGCTTTGACGTCGAAGTGGCTTAACATCCCGAGCATCTGAGCCACATGAATGCCTCCAGAGCTTGGCGGCGGGAAGCCAACAACTTCATGACCTCGATAGTTCGTTCTAATAGGCGTACGATCGACTGTTTTGTAAGCAGCTAGATCATTGGCATTTAGCAACCCACCACTGTCGCGCATAAATTGATCGAGCCGCTCAGCAAATCCGCCTGAGTAAAACCATTTCGCACCGCCCTCTGCAATATTGCCCAGCGTCGTGCCAAGATCGGTTTGCTTCAGCAATGTTCCGGCGGCCGGTGGTTTTCCCGTTGCATCGAGCAAGATGCGTGTTGATTCAGCGAATTTGCCGAGTTCGTCAGCCGAATCGCGAAGATTTCTAGCGTAGTTCACATCGATTTGGAAACCATCTTTGGCAACTTGTGAGGCTCCAAGCAACGCATCTTTCCAGCCCGTTTGTCCCCACCGGGAACTCAGTTGATCGAGAGCGGCGATCAGTCCGGGGACTCCAGCGGCCAGTGGTCCGACTTGGCTGAGCATGGGAGCGGGCTTGCCGTCTCGAAAGAACATTCCAGGAGTCGCCTTCATCGGGGCGCGTTCACGTCCATCGATCGCAAACAATTCTCCTTTCGCGGTTCGTACTAGAGCTAAACAACCGCCACCGATACCTGAGTTATGTCCATCGACAACAGACAGCATCAGCGACGCAGCAACGGCAGCATCGATCGCATTGCCTCCTTGTTCATAAGCATCGATCGCTGCGCGGCTTGCGAGTGGTTGGACGGTGGCTACAACACCGCGTCTTCCGCTCGCAACGGTAGCCGACTTAGGTGCCGCTTCTTGCGCGATAGCACGTGGCGAAAGATAACTGCAAGCGGTTAAGCCGGCCGCAGTTTGTAGGAAGCTACGTCGATCATTTCTGGAACCATTATTGGACATTGACATTGAAGCGGCTCGGACTTGGCGTAATGAACCAGGCTCGCTCTGGAAGACGAATGAGGAGAGCGACTACAAGTTCCCAGTTTAGACGAAAACTGGCATCCCTCACCCCCCGGCCCCATCTCCCCGAGCGATTGTTATGATTGTTATGCGAGTTTTGAAGTTCATAAGTCAAACGAGTCAATACAATCGCTTGGAGAGAGGGGGAAGCCAGGTACCGCAAGGACTGCAAAACATGACCCGAACTTGAACGTCCCTTCCCTGCAGGTGTTATGATTTGACCGCTGTTTTTTGTTTTCCGTTGGGCAATGCTGTGAAGCACTTTTGCGAGCAGTATGTAGCTGGTTTCGTGAGAAACCGGGCGCACCGGTGACCTTTCTACTGCATCCGGTTTCTCACGAAACCAGGTACCCTACCAAGAAAAATGCTTCACAGCGTTGCCATTGGGAGTAACTTGATAGGAAGCGAGTGCCAGCTATACAATTGAATTGTGATAGGAATTACGTCAATGCCTACCGTAATGTTTACTCCCGAAGCACTTGTTCGAGTTGAAGGACCTTGGGTTGACATGCTTGTTGCGGCAGGCTTTCGAGTTGACTATCCCGAGGATCGCACATTTACTCGCGGGCTTTGCGGGCAAGCGGAGACGATTCGCGTTTTGAGAGACGCTGATGCGATTATTGCCGGCGCAGAGTTTCTATCGGCTGAGGTGCTGGCTGAGCTGCCGAAGTTGCGAGTCATTGCCCGCGCGGGTGTGGGCTACGATCGCGTCGATGTGGCCGCAGCAACTCGTCTGGGCATTCCGCTGACCATCACGCCGACAGCCAATCATGAAGCAGTGGCCGAAACCGTTTTTGCATTGATGTTTGCGATCGCGAAAAGCGTCATCGAAAACGACGCGAGAGTTCGAAACGGTGGGTGGCGGAGAGGTCCAACTCAGCCGATTCGGGGCATGACATTGGGTTTGTTCGGACTGGGGCGGATTGGACGCAGCACGGCTACACGAGCTCGGGCGATGGGTATGACAGTCATTGCGACTGAGACAAACCCCAATATGTCGTTCGCCAATCAACATGAGATTGAACTGGTCGACTTCGAAACATTACTTGAGAGAAGTGATTATCTATCGGTTCACTGCCCACTAAACACTGAAACGCGAGGTATGTTTAACCACAACGTTTTTGAAAAGATGCAAGCGGGGAGTGTGTTCATCAATACCGCACGAGGTGAATTGGTGAATGAACCGGATCTCGTTGAGGCATTAAAAGGTCATCTTGGCGCGGCAGGTTTGGATGTGTTTGCGGAAGAGCCTGCGTTGGCCGATAACCCACTGTTTCAATGCAAGAATTTAGTAGCGAGTCCACATCTGGGCGGTGCCGACACTTTGGCTCAGCGAAGCATGGCGATCGAAGCAGCCGATTGCATTATCAAATTGTCGCGAAACGAATGGCCCGGTGCAGCGGTGGTAAACAACGAGCTGAAAATGCAGTGGAAGTGGTAGCTTTCCCGGTCGCAGACTTTTTCGGTCGCGTACACTGTTAGCCGCAGTTTTACTGGTCCGCTGGTGGCTGGCGCTGTCGGCCTTACTATACTTTAACGATCGCGATAACCTCTTCTACAATCATCTGTTAAGCGTTCACCACTCCTTAACTTCCACCATATGGTATAAGATTTGCTTACCGCTCTAGGCAAACGATCACACTTAATATTACTTAGGTATGGATTGAAACGGCAGTTAAGCAGTGCTTTTAGAGTCGAACGCTACAAAAAACGACGAGATAACGAATGAATTTGAAGGATTTTCTTGACCACCATGGTTTGCGTGCCAATCCTTTTGCGGAAGAAGACGCACAAACCGATGTGGTGTTTCGAGAGCATTGTATCGAAGGCACCTTTCATCCTGCTTGGGACAAAGTGATTGGAAGTCCATCGGCACCTTCAACGTCCATCGTCTTTGGAGCTAAGGGGTCCGGCAAGACAGCCATGCGTTTGCAGCTCGACCGCAATCTGCGTCAATACAATACGGATCATCCGGGGCAGCGAGTGTTTGTCATTCATTATGATGACTTCAACGGTTGGATCGGCCAGCTGCAAACGCGATTGGGACGCAGAGTTGCCGCGAAACCCGAACGTGTGCTGCAGCAAGTTGGCATTCATGATCACATGGACGCACTGCTAGTCCAGGGTGTCACAGAGCTGGTTGACCAAGTATTGCAAACCACTGGTTCTTCGAATGCTGTAGAGCACGCGGTACCTCGCGCCGAAGTGGACAAATTGGATAAGGACCAACGCCGTGACTTACTACTACTCGCCGCTTGTTATGACCAATCAAAAATCGGTAATACCCGCACTCGCTGGAACGACTTGCGACGTGCGTTGCATGTTCGAGCTTGGTGGAGTCAAACGGATTGGGTGGTTGCTTGGGTAGGTTCCGTTGTCGGTGCGATCAGCGCAGTTGGACTGTGGTGGAATGAATATCTGTCGCTCACGTATGCAATTGTGTTTGCGATTGCAGCCATTCTTATCTTTAGTGGTCGCTACTTGTGGCGGCTTGCTATGTGCTATATGCGAGCCGTGAAGGTAGTTCACAACTGCCGCGTCCGCAGGCAGAGTGTCGGTGAGCAGACGGGAGTTTTTCTTCAGTTGCCTTGGTCAGCCTGGTCGTCCGAACCGATGCCCGTTGATCGCGTCTCCGAGTCACGATACTCTTTGTTGGCGAAGCTACAACATATTTTGCAGTCGCTGGGTTTTCCCGGAATCATTGTTCTCGTTGATCGCGTGGATGAACCGGAGTTGGTCAACGGCAAGCCTGAGTTGATGCGATTGTTGATCTGGCCGATGCTCGATAACAAATTGCTGAAGCATCCGCGAATGGGTTTCAAGTTGATGTTGCCGCAAGAGCTGCAGTACTTTGTGGATCGCGAAACGCGTGAATTCCACGACCGTGCGCGGTTGGATAAGCAGAACGTGATGTCCAATTTCGATTGGACTGGCGAGTCGATGTACGACTTGGTTTCGGCGCGTTTATTGGCTTGTGCCGTGCCGGGACGCAAACCGTTGCCTACCGATTTGTTTGATGCATCGATTGGTCAAGACCGTTTGATCCAAGCCATGCGTGACCTGCGAGTTCCCCGACAACTGTTTCGATTTCTCTACTCGGTCGTAAGCGAGCACTGCAAAAAGTACACGTCGAGCGAGCCTGAGTTTAAGATCCAAGCTGCAACGTTCGAATCCGTCTTTGCAACTTGTCAAGAGAATTTCCGTCGTGAGACAGTGGGGTGAGCAACGTGGTATATGCTTTCAGCTGGGATGGCTGAAAGTCGTAGCGGAATGCGTCAAGCATTTCGTTCATGCGCCTCTGCCCACTCAAATGCAATCTCCGAAAGCCTTGACGGCTTCCGCTACGGTATTCATCCACGACTTTTCGCCATGCCGGCTTCCAGCTTGCCAAGCACAAGGTGAGACTTTAAGTTGTTAAATAATCTCAAAAGAGAACACTAAAACTCAGTAAAAAAACATAACGGAAGGGACCAATGGTCCCATCCTACGAGGATAACCATGCCACTCCAGGACGATCCATTCGAAGATAGCGAAGGGCTCGACCTGACCTCGGAGCCAACGAGCTTTAAAGAGAACGCTGGCCCGACCAACACAACCTCAAGCGGCGCCGGCAATAAACTGACTCATGTTCAGGTTCATTTTCGGTGCTGCAAAGTATTCTGGCGTTTTCCGATCCCAGCCGATGTCTTAAGCGGCGCAAAAGAGAGTTGGTTTGTCTATTGCCCTCGTTGTGGCAGCAAACTGCAATTGCCGTAGGGGTGTGGCACGTAGCTTGGGACCGTTTGTCCCGAGCAACATCGCCTCTTCCAGCCTGAAGGCCTGTTTGTGCAAGCCGACCACTCATAAGAAAAGACACTATCACGGCTGCGTTTTGCCTAAATATCCCGCACTACTTTGATAATACCGACGACGACGCAGCTGTGTGTCGGCTTTTTGGTCGCTCTGCTGCGACTTGAGATCGTCCAGATTGGCGCGGCACACACGGCAACCGACTGTGTCCAGATGAAACTGAATGTACTTCTGCAGATGCTCATCCATTGCACCGAGTACAAAACTGCCTAGTTGCTGACGTGAAGGGCATGTCAATCGGTTGCGTCGCCAGATTTCTCCCAGCCCATGAACGCCCGCTTCACGCATTCCGACTAGCGACACGAGACGTTCACGAAGGGCTTCACTGCTTCGCAACTCGATTTCCACGCCGGCCATCAATTCGGCAGGCAGCAGTTCATCCAAGTAAGCCTGCAGTTGTTGGTCTGTAAAAGATTGCGCCATGAAACCACCGCTTGAGATTAGTTTTCCTAACATGCTTCACTCTAGTCGATCCGCTGGTGGCTGAAAAGAAGCTCTTGCCTTGAGTGGAATGTGAAATCGGTCGATGGGATTATCGTTGTAAGACCTGATCCATTCGTTTACACCGGCCAGCGACGCGAACAATTTCCAAAAATGTTGTCTACGACGGGAATATTCTCGTTGGAGAACGAATCTCTGTTTACATCGAGGACTTGCGCTTACGAAACGGCTTATTTCCTCCCGGTTTTTGAGAATTTCGATAGTTAGTTTGAAGGGTCTGTAAAAATGAAGAAGTTATTTTGTTTGGCTGTCCTGGCGTGCTGCAGCTTCGTTGGTTGTGGCCCTACTACACCTGCCAGCAACATCAAGCCTGCGATGGATGCTCCGGCTGCAACTCCACCTGCCGCGACGCTACCTGCCGAAAGTGCTCCTACGGAGACTCCGAAAGAGACCGCTCCACCAGCAGAAGCTCCAAAGTAATTTGTTGGTTTTTGAGTTGAACCGGCTGAACGCAGTCGATTTAGCCACGGATGGATCTGGTTCTCAGGCCTTGTGCCTGGAACCAGACGGGTCGATTTTGTAAGGTTCCGCAGATTGCGTATTAGTCCGCGTAATAGTCGATCATTCGTTTGATCGCGGCTCGGCAGACCACGCAGAGTCCTGCGTTGGGATTGAGACTTCCCATCCAGCAGCGAAGCTGTGGTCGATAGATTCCTTCGTTCATGTTGGGGCTTAGCGATTCTGCAATAGCTTATGTACGCTGCGATTCAACTGGGCTGGAGTAAACGGTTTTTGAATGAAATCATCAGGTTCAGAGAACAGACCTAATCGCACAACTTTGTCCTCCGTATAGCCACTCATGTAAAGCACTCGTAAATCGGAATACTTACTCTTCATTCGGTCTGCCAATTGTGTGCCGGTGATACCTGGCATCACAATATCAGTAATCAACAAGTGGAGAGGCCCAGAGTAATTGTTTGCGATCTCGAGAGCTTCTTCTCCCGAGTTTGCGGCGATTACTTTGTATCCTTGCGACTCGAGCGTCGTTATGACAATCTTTCGGACAAGGTCTTCATCTTCAGCCAACAATATCGTTTCTGAGCCACCGGCGATAGGCAAATGGGCAGTCTTTTCGACAAAAGGTACTTGCGCTAGTTCGATGGGAAACAAGATACGAAAAGTTGCGCCGGCTCCAGGTTCGGATTCCACTGCGATGGCACCGTTATTCTGCTTGACGATTCCATAGACGGTTGACAGACCGAGTCCAGTACCCTTGCCGACACCTTTAGTACTGAAGAATGGTTCGAAGATTCTAGCTTTCACTACTTCGGTCATGCCCATCCCTGTGTCCGAGAAAACGAACTGTACATACTCGCCTGATGGAAGCTCTTCGAGGCCAGGAGCCGCCTGAAGTTGATTGTGAGTACAGACTGTCGTTGCAATCGTCATTCTTCCGCCGGAGGGCATAGCATCGCGGGCATTGACCGCCAGGTTCAGTAGCACTTGATCGATCTGTCCGGGGTCAGCTTTAATACTAGGAAGATTGTTGTGGTAGTTGGTTTGAACGAAAATGTTTTCGCCAATTAATCGCTTGAGCATAGTTTCCGAGCGAGAGGCGATCGCGTTTAAGTCGACGATGCGTGGCTCGGTGAACTCTCGACGACCAAGTGTAAGCAGTTGTCGAGTCAATGCAGCGGCCCGTTCCCCGGCTTGCTGAATCTGCTCGACATATTCATGTCGCATTTCACCCGCAGGAATCTCATCTAACAACAACGACGCAAAACCGTTGATGACCGTCAGCAGGTTGTTGAAGTCGTGCGCGACACCGCCCGCTAGCTGGCCAAAAGCATCCATTTTTTGCGATTGGCGAAGTTGTTCTTCCAATTTGGTTCGAACGCTAACATCTTGTGTCACGCCTACCAAGTGCGGTGTTTGCAAAGCTCCGTCCAACTCTAATGTCGCTTTTGAACTGACCCACTTCATTCGACCGTCGAACATCAATCGGTACTCAAGCGCGAAATTCTCCCCGGCGAGCATAGCCGCATAGGCCGAACGGATCCTTTGCAAATCGTCAGGGTGGACCATTTGCAGCCAGGTTTCCAGTGAGCAGGTCCTGCCTTCCAATTCGAAAATCCGCGCTGCTTCATCGGAGCAATCGAATAGCTGCGTTTCCAAGTTCAGAGTCCAGTTGCCTACATGGGCTATCACTTGGGCGCGTCGCAAAAATTCTTCACTGCGACGCAACGCCAATTCAGCGGTGTTGCGTTCGGTCAGGTCGCGATGAGTCCCAACCATTCGGATAGGTAAGCCGTTCGCATCCCGTGACAAATTGCCTTTGCACTGGATCGTACGGTATTCGCCATGCTTGGTGCGCATTCGAAATTCGAGATCAAAGTTCGTGGATTGCGATTTCAAAAATTCTCTCAAAGAAGTCTGCGTGAATTCTAAATCGTCCGCGTGCAATAGACCCATCCAGGTTTCAAAATCGTTCCCCACCTCATGCGACTCGTACCCGAGCATTGATTTCCAACGAGGCGAATAGTACAACTCGTTCGTCAGTAAATTCCAGTCCCATAAGCCGTCATTGGTGCCTGAAACAGCCAATTCGAAGCGTTCTTCGCTTTTACGCAGCGCCGATTCAACAGCTTTAAATTCGGAAATATCGAGTAGACCGCCGATGAGTGTAGCAGCACCGGTGGCGGGATCGAACTGATCAAGTTTCAAGTGAATTTGAACGTCGACCGCATGCCCCGATTTAGTCAAAAGCCGAGCTTCGAGCTTTGATGTTTTCAGAGTTGTAATTTCCGAAAGTACTTGCCGGCACTTTGCATGATCGTCAGGATGAATTATCACATCCCAATTCACCCCAAAAATTTCTCTAGCGCCGAAGCCCGTAATTAAGCCAAACTGCGGCCGGGACCAGTCGATCCTCCATACGTTTGCTTCGCCTGAGCGAGATAGTCCGAAAGTCACTATTCGGCTGATCTCAGACATCACGGTGTAACGAATCTCGCCATCGCGCAATGCTTGGACTGCTCGAATACGGCTAATCGCAATTTCTGCTAAGCGAACTGCGGTTTCTATACTGCCACGTGTTTCAG
This sequence comes from Planctomycetia bacterium, assembly GCA_031412515.1. Lineage (GTDB taxonomy): Bacteria > Planctomycetota > Planctomycetia > Pirellulales > Pirellulaceae > Aureliella. Next base: position 18,821 of record JANODD010000304.1, read on the forward strand.
CGTCGGGAGTGCCGTAAAAGCGCCGACACACAGCCAGAGTCCCAACGATTGGCAGCTGTTGGGTAGCTTCTGAAAAGTGCTGAGTATCTGCCGACTGTGCGACCTCAAAGATGGGCGAAGACCAGCACGAACGAAGCTCTAAATCATCCACTAAATCTCGGTAATTCTGAAACGCCGAATGTGTGGATGTGTTTTCAACGATAACCGATTTGCGAGACCAAGCTGCGGTTCCGCATGCACCTTGTCCATCATCAATCGGGATAGCAAGTTTCTTGAGCAGGTCGGGCGCGTGGGGACCGGCGGCGAACCGCAATTGCTTACCATCATGGTCAGTTAGTAATATGTAGCAAATTGATTCGGGAATCAATTGTTCAACAAGCAATGCGATTTCATCAAGAATAGAAACGAGCGATTGACCTGTCGCAATCTGTTCAAAAACTCGACTCTGACCTTCAAATGCCGCGACTGCATTGCGTTGATCCGTGATGTCAAGTGTTGTACCGACTAAAGATCCAAAATCCGCTTCACCGAAATGTAAAATCGCTTTGGCGGAAATCCATCTAACCGACCCGTCCGGATGCAGAATCCGAATTTCCACGCTTACGTGCTCGCCATTTTGCCGCCGAATCGCTGCTGCTTCAAAAGTGGTTTTAACCTGCGCAACATCTGCTGGATGAATGCGACTGCGTATCTGCTCGACCGACGTTACGGAGTGCGGTACTCCCAAATGCTGCTGGCAGCGTGCGTCCAAATGGACTTCATTGGAATTTAACTGGTATCGCCAACCTCCAATCTGAGCTGTGTCGAGTGCGAGACGTAGGTTTCCCTCGCTTTTTCGCAATTCCAGTTCCGCATTCTTTCGCTCGGTAATGTCGCGTGAAAGAAGGACTACAAAGCGTTGTCCGTCCAGTACAATGGGCCGGAGGCGGACTTCGGTCGGAAAGGACGAACCATCCTTCCGCTGATGAATAGAGTCATATGATACTGTATGACCCTTTTCCATTTCATTAAATACCCACTCAAGCTTTGCCGGTTCAAGGGTCTGCGCGTAAAAATCTGGACGATTGCCAATGAACTCTTCTTTCGAATACCGATAGGTTTCGCAGGCGCGCTGGTTCACATCGACGATGACTCCGCCTTCTGCATGCAATATGAAGCTATCGGTTGCAAAGTCCATCAGGGTGCGATAACGAAATTCACTTTCACGCAGCTTGCCGAACGCAGCCTTTCGTTCTGAAATATCCTGGATGCTGCATATAAGCAGCTTTGCTGATGGCTCTCCATCGCAAATGGCCCTGCGTCGGGTCAACAACGTCAGCTTTTGTCCATCCGAGGAGTTAAAGTTGAGTTCGAAGCAGTCCTCTCCGCCGTTCTCGATGATGCGATTGAATGACTCATCCATCACCGTCCTTTGCTCGGGCTCAATTCCTTGAGCGAGCAAATCGTGCGCACTGTCGTTGGATCGTGCGCGCAAAATCGACCGCAGCGAACTCGAACATTCGCATTCGCCACTGAGCAAATTTAACGTGTAAGTTCCAAAGCCCGCTGCTCGCGCCACTTCGGCGAGAAATGCATCTTCAGCTCCGCGGATTTGCTCCAATTCAGATACGTCGGACAAGCTCTTGACTGAGAATTTAGGTCGAGCGGTAAAATTTTGAGATTCCTGCTGCGTCATTTCTAGTTTGCCATTCCTTTGTCGCCCAAAACGATCGCGCAAGCCACGCAACAAAGCGAGACTCTTGTTGTCAACTTAACTTACTGTTTTCGCACAGTAGTTTTTGCATACTAATTGTGCAGATGAAGCCAGCAGTATACGCAAAACGAGCTTCAGATGTTAGTTTTATTTCATCCCATTGGAAGGTTAGCTCTATAGTCCAGCGCGAGCCCAGTAAAGTTGCCCCTCAACCTTTTGCTTACTTCAACTTTTAGGCATTCCCCAGCCGCTACGTTCTTTTCAACAATTTTGAAAACTGGAATAGGCTAGTGCTTCATCCAACTTTAATTTTGGGATCAACATCAGTGAGCCGACGGCGCCAGCTAGCCGCGGGTGAACTAAGTTGTTGTCGTGCAAGATTAAAAGTCTGTCCAACATTAATCTGCGGACCGCAAATCGTTCGTCTTAGATTGTTAGTAAGTTACGTTGTGTCAAGTACTTCGTTCACCCACGGCTAGCGCCGTCGGCTCACATCCACGACCCCAAAATCTAATCTGGACAAAGCACTAACCGTTTTTCGCGCTTTTGAGCCTTGAAAAAGAATATCGGCGGACGTGGTGGCGACATTTGCAACGTAGTGGGATACGATGGGGGTGCTATGCGATTGTAAGTCCTGGGCAATATCGGCCCGGGCAATTAGTGGTCCGCTTTTGCAATTGTCGGCTGGATGGGTCTCCAATTAATTGTAATTGAATGTTGCAACCTAATGTAGAAAAGCTCGATTGCTTGGTGCGCGTTATAACGCCGGAGAACGTGGAGTTTGAGTACGCGTTGGCGGGGCCATTTCAACGCATTCCAGCGTACTTATTTGATCTCGGCGTGCGTGTCGTTGCGTTCGGAGTATTGCTCATTGTCGTCGCAATGTTCAGTAGCTTTGTTCCCTTCGGTGGAGCGTTCTCAACCGTCGCGATGATCTTGCTGTTTTTTGCGCTGTATTGGTTTTATGGGGTCTATTTCGAAGCGGTCTTCAATGGGCGAACACTTGGAAAAATGCTGTTCAAATTGCGAGTGATTTCAACCGATGGACGCCCTATCAATGGAATGCAAGCCGCGCTGCGAAATTTGTTACGTATCGCTGATACCTTTCCTACGCCGATTACGGGCCTGATCTGTATGACCATCACCGGCCGCTTTCAACGCATCGGTGACTTGGCCGCAGGTACGATGGTAATCGTCGACCGAGCTCGGAGACCGCCTTGGGACCTGCAGCCCGAAGATCCGCGAGCGTTTGGATTGGCGGAACTGATCCCGCCTGCTTTTGTCGCCAACTACAACATGACTCAGTCGATCGGAATGTACATGGAGAATCGTCGCAAGTTGCCAATGGCACGGCGACTCGAGGTCGCCAGGCATTTAGCGGGTCCACTTTTGAAGAAGTTCGAAATGTTGCCCGATACTAGCCCCGATTTGCTACTGTGTGCGCTATTCGTCCGCATCTTCATGTCCGAACAACAGCAGGCTACGGGCCGGAATCAGATGCGTCAGTCAACGTCTAGCAGCAATGTAAATACGCTGCCAAAGCCCTCGCTTTCGCTGACGCCAGCCAGTCTTTCGAAACCTATGTCTATAGCAACGAATGCCTCATCTACAACTCCCACCTTAACTCCGAGCTCAGAGGACATCGCAGAAATGCCTGTGATGGCGAGCTTGGTGACAGCGCCTCCTATGCAGCAAGTGAATCCAGCCCAACCAGGAAGCTCGCAACCAGGAAGGTCAGCGATTCCGCCGAATGCCCCGCCTATCAATTCAACTCGTACGGAAGAGGGTCTTTAAATGGGCACACTTGCTGACACCCTACAAAAGCGCCGTATCGAATGGTATAGACTCGAGAAACTCACCGATCAACTAGGTACTGGTAGTTTAAAGGGAGTTGCTGGAACACAAATTGCCGAGCTCTCCGAGTTGTACCGGAGCGCATGTGCTGACTTGGCGATGGAGGAGCAGTATCGTTTGTCGCCTGAGATTTCTATTTATTTACATGGTTTGGTCGCGAAGGCACACAACACTCTCTATCGTTCGCGTAAATTCCAGTACAGCGAGTGGTTTGATATCGTATTCCGCACAGCCCCGCAGCAGATTTTTCGCGATCGCTGTGTTCATATCGCTGCAGTCCTATTCTTTGGCTTGTTCAGTCTGTCGGCCTTCCTTGCATACAACGAACTGTCCTTTCCTGGATTTGCTGAGAAATTGGTTGGCGATGAAGCCATTGATCAGATGGAAACCATGTACAGTTCGATTGAATTGGATTCCGATTCGAGCCGTTCGATTGAAATGAACATGACTATGGTTTCGTTCTATATCATGCATAACACGGGTATTGGACTGAAGTGTTTTGCGCTGGGACCATTGATCATTCCGGGTTTGATTACTACAGCTTTCAATGCGGCTTACTTGGGTGCCGTTTTTGGCTACATGGCTCGGCCTGGCGTGGAAGGTGGCGATAACTTTTTGAATTTTGTTACTGCCCATGGAGCGTTTGAGTTGACTGCGATCGCGCTCGCGTCGGCCGCTGGACTGCGGATCGGCAGCGGTTGGTTGTTTACGGGTGGGCTTACTCGTGTAGCCTCGATGCAACTGCGTGGCAAAGAAGCGGTACCTGTCATGGCGGTATCCGCTGTACTGTTTTTCTTGGCAGCATTGACCGAAGGATTGATTTCGCCGACGAACATGCCGTATCTTTTTAAGGCTTGTTGGGCAATGTTTAGTAGCGTGTTGCTGATGTTCTATTTTGTGGTATTGGGTTACCCGACGGAGCAAGCGGGTGCAACTCGATAAAACAGAAATCGTAATCCGACAGCGCTCAGCACTCGAACTTTTAGATCTAGCGATGCGAGTATTGCGACGACATGGGCTAGAGGTGGCTGCGGCCTGCGCTCTTTTCGGGCTACCTTTGTTGATCGCCGATGTGTGGCTTTCGGCTTGGATGTTCAGCGAGGACGCCGTTCTAGCGGCCGAACAAATCGCCGAACCGCAGATCTACCTGCGGTGGCGTCATGGGGTGCACTTACTGGTATTATTCCTGTTTCAGTTCCCATTAATCTCCCTCCCCGCGACCATATTCTTAGGTGATCAAGTGTTTTTTGCGTCACCGACAATTAAGCAGCTCTTAGCTAAGTTGTCAGGAATTTGGATGCAAACTTTATGGGTTCTTGGCATTTGTCGCTTGGGTTTGGTGTCGTTAGTCTTAGCGTTCTTCGTCAACCGCGCGACAGTTTTTGATCCACTCGCGGAGATGTTACTGCTAGGGGGATTGGCGCTAAGTTTATTGATTCGGGCGGTATGGCCGTTCGCGCCTGAAATTTTGGGACTTGAGCGGTGCTTGATTCGTCCAACTCGTGAGTCCCCTATCAGCTATTCCGTCCGCCGAACTGGGCTGCATCAATCGGTTTCTTCAGACCATGTTGGTCGATTCATGCTGTGCTCTATCTCAGCGATTGCGTTGGCTGCAACTCTTTTTGGAACAGCACTGGCCGCAATTTTTGCCCTCGTTGGAAATATGGACCTAAGTATTTGGTACGATCGCATTTTACTTCCACTCATATTTTGGCTCGTAGGCTTGTTCGTCGTGGTATTCCGATTTTTGTCTTATTTGGACAGCCGCATACGACTCGAGGGTTGGGAACTGGAACTAAGATTACGTGCCGAAGGACAGCGCGTGTCTGCAACCATGAGTCCCCCCGCGGTCGAAACCATATCGAATCCCGAGCAGGTGCTGACATGATGAATTTTCATCGAGCGATCTTGATGGCGATTTGGTTATGCTGCTTAGGCACTGGAGCGTCAGGCAACGCGATTGGCGAAACAGGGAAGGCAACTGTCAATTCCGAAAATGCGATGAAGAGAATTACAGGCAGATGGTATAACTCCGAAAGCGGTACGTATCGACCGCCGGTCCTTTCAAAAGCTATCGACGATTCCATTCGACAAAATGGTTGGTTAGGTTCGAAGAAAATTCCCAATCCTGCAACGACGACTCCCTTTAGCTGGGGTAACTGGGGAATCAGCGGAGAACTTTTTGGCTGGCTGATGTTTGGAGGCCTTGGAAGCGTACTGCTTTTTGGGTTAATTGCCATCGCTTACCATTACTTCAGCGATTACGTACCCACCTTTGGGCGCAAGTCGACTTTGAAGGAATCGATCAAAGTTGACATGACGAAAGTGGAAGATCTACCGTTCGAAGTCAGTGCGAATAACGATGATCCGCTTAGTTATGCCGAAGCGCTCATGAATGCTGGGCGCTACAACGAAGCTGTGGTCTATCTGTTCGGCTACATGCTACTCGCTTTGGATCAGTCACGCAAAATTCACTTGCAAAAAGGGAAGACGAATCGGATGTATCTGCGTGAACTGCGGAGCGGATTACAACTGCAGGCCATTGTCAACAAGACGATGCTTGCGTTCGAAGACGTCTTCTTCGGTCGCTACGATATCGATCGCGGCCGATTCGAAATGCTCTGGCAGCAACGTGACGAATTTCATCGACTTATTCGCCCCGTCAACGTTGCCGAGGTTGGTCCAGTTGCAAAGACCGCTCCAGTATGAAATTTGCTGCTTGTAAAATCAAAGGGGTCATCAACTGCATCCAGTGGCTGATTTTGACCCTGCCAATCTTCAGCGGCTGCAGCTATCTTCCTTGGCCAGATTCGTATGGCGAAGTGTCTGGTGCCGGTTCGGTACGTGGATTGAACGGCATCGGCGTTCATCGACGTATGTGGGAGTCCACCGGCGCCAAGGTTTTGACTCCGCAGAAGCTGTCACCAAGATTGGAATCTATTGACACAATTGTTCTAGTTGGGAGCAGCTTCAAACCGCCCGGATCGTTGGGACGAGATTGGCTGGAAAAATGGCTGGGCAGAAAGTCCGGGCGAACCGTTGTTTATTTTGGCCGCGACTTCGACGCAAGTGTGATGTATCGCGAAGACACATTGAATCAAGTTGCCCCGGCCCAGTTGGAGCGCGCACGAATACAGCTTGCAAGCAGCCGTGCGGAGAATTACGTCAGTCGCAATTCTCAGTTGCCAGAAGATACATTCTGTAGGTGGTTCTATTTAAGGACCACTGCGCGCCCGACATTAAACGACAAGTTCGCGGGCCCATGGTCTGATGAAATCGCTGGCATGGATGGCTATTGGCCAACCGGCGTCCTGCTTGAACCGCCAGACGAAAAGTTTAAGAACAAGAAGCCAAGTTGGATAACCGGAGCGAAGCCTGCTCTTGCACCTGCTCGCGGTTTGCTGACTGGATCGGATGGGGACGAATCATTGGGTGACAAAGAGGTTCAGCGTTCGATTTGGAAGTCAGACGAACTTAAGGACTCCGAAGCGTGGGATGCAGAATGGGAATTGGCAGGTGACGTTGAAGTGTTGCTTTCTGGAGTTAACGGCACGCCACTCGTTCACCGCATCGAGCACTCGAATTTCCGCGGTAGCAAAATTTTGATCGTTGCCAACGGAGCACCTTTTCTTAACGGCTCGCTGGTCAAACCTTTACATCGGAAAGTTAGTGAGATGGTGATTCAGGAATGTCTGCCGGCTAAGAGGGTAGCCCTGATTGAATACGGCGACAGCGGTTTGTTGCTGAGCAACGTCGAGAGTGGTAGCGAAACCAATTTTGGCATGCAGTTGTTGACCGTATGGCCGCTGAGTGCAATTACGATGCACGCGGCGTTCTTCGGAATCATTGCCTTTGTTGTTCTATTGCCGATTTTGGGCCGGCCGCAAAGCTTGGCGCGGCGAACGATTACCGATTTCGGACTGCACGTGGAAGCCATGGGACGAATGATGCTCGAGTCACGCGACTTGATGTACGGACTGACCTCGATTCAGAACTATTTCACGAAAGTGCGACGAGAAACGCCGCCTGTTTGGTTAACTCAAATGATTGCCCAAGAGACACTTCATCAGTCCACATTGGCGGCTGCCAAGCAAGGATCGTCAAAGAACAAAGAACAAAATTTAGCGCCGCCAATTATCCCGGTTTCAAGTGACGCCAAGCAAGTGGAAGATAAAGCGAAACCTACTAACGGAACTCCTTCTGATCCTGTATCCTGACCATCCAAGTTTTCATTTCAAAATCATCAACCAGCCCGAAAACTAAGTTATTGTAAATGCGCAGTACTCAATCGCTGTTCGAATCGGTCTCGTCGGAATTACATAAATTGTTTATCGGGCAGGAAGAGCTTGTCCTGACAACGATGGTCGCTCTGTTTTCCGGAGGACACGTGCTGATCGAGAGTTTGCCTGGCATGGGAAAGACGTTATTCGTTCGCGCGCTAGGTAAAATCCTTGGTTGTGAATTCGGTCGAATCCAATTCACAGCTGACTTGATGCCCTCCGACATTACCGGCGCTCCGATGTTGGACATGCGAACTCAGGAGTTTCGATTTCGGCCAGGACCGGTTTTTACGCAATTGCTATTGGCGGATGAAATCAATCGATCGCCTGCAAAAACGCATGCTGCTCTACTTGAGATCATGCAAGAGTATCGAGTTACCGTCGACGGAACGAGCCATGTGCTTCAGCGCCCCTTCTTAGTCATGGCGACACAAAATCCAATCGAAAGCGAAGGCACCTACAATCTGCCCGAAGCTCAGTTGGATCGCTTTATGTTTAAAGTGGTTGTCGATTATCCGGGCGAACAAGAGGAAGCACAAATACTAACACTGCACAGTCAGCAACTGGATTTGAATCAGCGTTTGGATTCTGATTTGCAGGTTATTACAAACCCCGAAGAGATTATGGCGGTCATCGCAGCAACCGCTAAGGTCCGCGTCGAACCCCATTTGATCAGCTACATCAACCGTGTCGTGCGATTGACGCGCACTTGGCCGAGCTTTCACCTGGGGGCATCGCCGCGTGCTGGCTTAGCGCTCGTTCAGGGTGCTCGGACTTTGGCATCCTTTCGTGGACGCGACTACGCTATTCCAGACGACGTGGTCGATATCATCCTTCCGGCGCTCAGGCATCGCGTGATTATGACCGCGGAAGCTGAGGTCGAGGGATTGAAGGTGGACGACCAACTGATGCAGTTGCTTCGCAGTATCGAAGTACCACGCGCGTAGTGCTGTTACAAAAAAAATCGCGTCTGCGATGTTCGTCGACGATGTCACGCTCTGAGGCTTTTCGAAGGGCTTGGTGAATATCGCTCAAATCACGCTCTTCGCAAAGCCTTAGAGCGTGCACCCAAACCGATCAACCCCAAAATTAAAGCTGGACAAAGCCACTAGATCAACTACTAGTCATGAACGACAAATACTCCGTTCACCCGCGGCTAGCGCCGACGGCTCACTGATTCGGTAGTCACACTGATTCGGTAGTCACACTGATTCGGCAGTCACACTGATGTCGATTTGGCTAACCCCACTGTTACATTGTATTGAAGCATTATTAAAAACCTTAATTCATAGAAATTATCGAGCGGTGCATGCCAGCTGAGAGCGCAGAAAAACTTTCCATGTATGAACTGGGGGTTAGTCCTTGGTTGCTGATGCTGGCTGCCTTGGTGCCGCTCATTGTACTGATGTGGTGGCGCAAGATATTTCCAACTGGTCGGTTTGCCCTCGTTGCAATCGTCCCGTTTCTAATGGCGCTCGCGATTCCTTGGTTGCCTGATCCCTGGTGGTACGTGATCGCGACAGTCGACGTGACGATTGTCGTGGTGGCAATTGTGGATTTATGGACGCTGCCCGATCATCGGCAGGTTCATGTGTCGCGAAACATGCCGCGGGTTGCATCACTGGACAAACCACATCCAGTAGATATCGCGATCGACAACCGCAGTCAACGACAATTGCGGATGCGATTGTCCGATGATGCAGCCGATCACTTGACGCTCGATCCTCCGATGCACTCGATTCGGCTTGAACCCGGCAAGCGTTTGAGTGTTCAGCACACCATCACCTCTCATCGACGCGGCGGATTTGCGCTGGAGAATATCTACTGCCAATTCGGAAGCGTGCTAGGGCTGTGGCGACGACAACACGATTTCAGTTGCAAAAGCGATTTGCACGTTTATCCGGACATCAAGCAGATTAGCGAATACGCGTTGCTTGCGCGAACCAATCGCTTGAGTCAAATCGGGGTGAGGCGGACGCGTCGCGCTGGTCAAGAGAATGAGTTCGAACGACTGCGCGACTATCAGCACGATGATAACTACAAGCATATCGATTGGCGCAGTACGGCTCGTAGACAGAAGCCGACCGTTCGAACTTTCCAAACAGACCAAAGCCAACGAGTGATCTTTTTGCTGGATTGCGGTCGAATGATGACCAACGAATATGAACGTTTGAGCTTGCTCGACTACGCGCTGAATTCGGTGCTCATGCTTAGCTACGTCGCGCTCGACCAGGGTGACTCAGTTGGCATGCTCTGCTTCTCTGATCATATTCATCGCTATGTTCCACCGGCGGGCGGCAAACGGCAGATGAATCGAATTCTACATGCTGGCTTTGATCAGTTTCCACGTATGGTGCAGTCGCGCTTCGATCAAGCCTTTCTGTATTTGTCGGCACATTGCCGACGACGGTCGCTGGTTGTGTTAATTACCAATGTGATCGACCAAGTCAACGCGCAGCAGATCGACAACTACATGGGCAACCTAATCGGTGCGCATTTGCCACTGGTCGTGTTGCTGCGCGATCATAGTGTCTTTCAAGCCGCTGATAATCCATCACCCGATCCGGCTGTTCTCTATCGCAGCGCTGCAGCAGGGCAGTTATTAACATGGCGCAATCAAGTGATCCATCGCATGAAAGCGGCAGGTTCATTGACCCTGGACGTTTTTCCAGAGGACATGACTTCTCCTCTAGTGAACCAGTATCTAGAAGTTAAAGCTCGGCATTTGCTCTAGTGCTTGGTCACAATTGAATGTTCGGTTCAGGTAGCTGGTTTCGTGAGAAACCGGATGCTGTGCAAAGGTCTTTGGTGCGTGCCGGTTTCTCACGAAACCAGCTACACCGCTAAAATACTTCACTGTGTTGCCCAAAATGCGTAAGCCTCTACCAATGCATAACAAAGCCGCCGTCAACGTTGATGGTCTGTCCCGTTACGTGCGCGGCACGATTCGAAGAAAGAAAGACAACCATGTCAGCGATGTCTTCGGGAGCTTGAAATTTGCGCAGTGGAACCACGGAGGCAATTTTGCGAGCCGACCACTCTTCGTAGTCCAGCTGATCGGCTTGCGGCGTTTGATCAAACCAAGCTTTCCAGACGGAACGGTTTAGAGGTGTGCGAACCATGCCCGGACAAACGGTGTTAACACGGACTCCGTGCGGCGCGAGGTCTTTGGCTAAGCACTGTGCAAAGTTGATGTTCGCGGCTTTGCTCGCGCTGTAGGGCGGGTCCGTTTGCGAACCGATCTGCCCTGCGACGGACGCCAGAAAGACCATCGTCCCGCTTTTGCGTTCGATCATATGAGGTGCAGTAGCATGGGCGACATGGACCATGCCCATCACATTGACTTGCAATGTTTGCGGCCAATCGGCGGGTTGGAGATTGGTGAATGGAAACCCAAATTTGCCCGATCCAATCGCGGCACAGTGAACCAAATGGTCCACATTGCCAAATTGCTCCACTGTAGCTCTCATTGCTGCGTCAACGGAAGCGCTTTGCGTCACATCGACTTCACATCCACAGCAACGAACCGCATGGTCGCTCGCAATTGAATTGGCGATTGCGTGGGCGTTGGTGGCTAAATCCCAGATTGCAACATTGGCGCCTTCGTTTGCGAAGCATCGAGCTGTTGCCAATCCAATTCCGCTAGCGCCTCCAACGATCACTGCCAAGCGGTTCTTCAGTCCTAATTCCATCGATGACTTTCTTACTGGATGGGCATTTCCGTAGCCTAGGCTTCTAGCCTGGGTTTAGGCTGGAAGCCTTCGCTACGAACAAGACTTCCAGGCAGGATGCCCAGGCTACGGACGATACTGCGCCCCAGGCAGGATGCATAGGCTACGAAATTACTTACTGCCAAAGTGATCCAAAGCAACTTGCCGCATGGCTTTCAGATCCAACTTACCGCTACCGAGAACGGGTATAGCGCTGACGGTCATAAAACTATCTTCGCTGGGCAAATAAAGGTTCGGCAAGCCGGCAAGCGATAATTTTTGCAACAGTTCGCTTTTGCCTAGCGGCAATTCAGTGTGCAACACCACCAGACGCTCGCCGCGTTTCTCATCAGGGATCGCAGTGATCGCAACGCGCATCGAACCATCCTCGTTGCTGCCGACGATTTCGGTCAGCGTCTCTTCGATTTGAATGTGCGGGACCATCTCACCGCCGATTTTAGAAAACCGACTCAGGCGACCGGTGATGTTGATATAGCCATCCTTGTCCACGAAGCCGACATCACCCGTTCGATACCAATCATCATGCATGACTTCAGCAGTTAGGTCGTCGCGGTTTAAATAACCTTGCATGACGTTTGGACCGCGAATTTCAAGCAAGCCCGTTTCACCGACGTTCAGGACTTGATCATCGTCCACTCCGACAACTCGAGCCTCGACGTGGCACACTGGTCGGCCCACACTTCCCTCTCGCAAGCCAGGATCTTTGCGATCGCCGACGCGCTTGCTTGGAATGTTGACTGAGACCAGAGGGCTAAGTTCCGTGGTTCCGTAACCTTCAACTGGTCGCACTCCGAATCGCTGTTCAAAATCGTCAGCTAACTGGAGTGGCATTTTCTCAGCACCGACCACAACAACTTCCAGTTTCTTGAACTGCTCTGGTTCGACTCGACGGATGTAAGCCCGCAAGAAAGTTGGCGTAGCGAGCAATACCGTGGCACCGAAATGAGCCGCTAGTTTGCCGATCGGCCGAGCTTCCAGTGGACTGTAGTGGTATACAGCGGAACAAGGCAGGGAAAGAGCTGACCACAATGTTACGGTATAGCCGAACGAATGAAAGAACGGCAGAATGCCCAATACTACGTCGTCACTGCACAAGCGAATGGCTTCGTCAATTCCTTGTACGTTGGACTCAATGTTCCCACACGACAGGACGACGCCTTTAGGAACTCCTGTTGAACCTGACGTGAAGATGATGGTTAATGGGTCACTATGTTTCTTTGCTGCCAACCCGAGCGAGCGGTGCAAGCCGTCGGCTGATCGGAGTTTGACTTTGGCGGCGGCAAAAACTTTGTCTGACCACGAAATCTTGTCCTTGATATCTTCAAGATAGATTACGGGAACACTGATCTTCATGCCAAGTTTTTCCATAAACTTGCGGCTGGTGATCACGTGTTTTAGCTGGCCCGCTTCGCAGCACTGCTGAAGGACATTCTCGCTGACTGTGTAATTGAGGTTAACAGTAACGCGATTGGCTAATCCGAGTGCGAAGTTGACAACGACTGCAGGGACGCTTGGCGGTAAAAATATACCCACATTCTTTTCATCGGCTTCCGAGCCCAGGACTTCGCGAAGCAGATATCGCCGAAGAACCAACGAACGGATCAATAGTTCTTCATTGGTCAGTTTCGCGCCAGTCGAGTCGGCTACCTTATATTCATTCTTGCCAGATTTAAGCTGCCGCAGAAGCCGCAATGTGACGACCGGCATTGAAGGATCGATTTCAGGTGGTTTGACCATGTTGTTTTTCAAAAAGTACACCAAATGAAGAGAGGAGACGGGCAGACCAGAGTGAGTATTGTGAAGCCCACACGCGGACATTGAAAGATCACTTCGCCCTTTTTGCCGCAATCCCATGTTATGTTTTTCTGGCCGCGGGCGTCCTCGCCCGCGAGGACGCTTAATGTCACTCACTTTCGAATTGCTGTACTCAAAATAAGGATAGTATTTGCTTGCCGAGGTTAAAGTCTATCAGCCGGAACGCGGTAGCGTCCGGTTAATGGATACAAACCGGACGCTAAAGAGAGTGTCCCGCTTAGGAGTTTGATATGAAGCTGATCATTACGGTGGTATAGTCTTATCAGCCGGAAGGCGTTAGCCTCCGGGTGTGTATTGAACCGGAGGCTAACGCCGGCTAACGCCTTCCGGCTGATAGATCACCTGTAAATCCGCGTTTTCAAGTTCATTCCTAAGCAGGACGCTCTCGAACGCGTTCCGGCTGATTAGTCCAACCGTACTGAGGTGTTGCGATTTCGCAAAGTCGATAAAGTGAGTGACATTGGGCGAGGACGCCCGCCCTCGGAAAAACCAGTCATTCACTTTGGCTGGCTTCTGAGAATGTTTGCGTAGTGCTATTAACGCAACACTCTCCATAAGCGCCGTGGGCCTGCCCATGAACGAATGAGGACAAATATTCTAAGATCTGGCCTAAGTTTTGCACTGGCTGCCGCCCTCAAGTGCGGCTGTCTTCAGCTGCGATGCTTAATCCAGTTTCATGATGCTGCGACTCAAGATAGCCCCCCCGAAGATCGACGAGAACGGCAGACCGGAGGCATTCCGACGGCTAAATAAGCTTGCACGGATCGCGGTCCCAGTCATGCTAAGCGCGGCAGTGACTGTTCAGCTGTTGGGTTGGCTGCAAGACCCGCCCCCGCCGCTGAACGATCCCGCAACTCGAAACATCGTCACACTGCTCTGCTTGCTAGCTGCTGGATTGGCATCGTGGATTTGGTTTTGTTTTGGACCATGGCGAATGGACAATGATGTGGCCACCCGTTAAGCTACCGCACTACGACGGTGCACCTTCACTTCCTGGAGGAACGTCAATGGGGAAACTCTGCGATTGTTTGTATAGAAGATTGATACGTTGAAGCTTCCGTTTTACTGCGCAGAGCCCCGCTTCCCACCTTTCAATTTCCGGCTTTCCTGATGTGCAGTGCTTTAGGGACTTGGCCGTTTCTTCATGCTGCCCATTTGGCGGAACGCATATCCAGGTCGTCCTATGGCAAATCCTGATCCAGCTTCGGTTGCTTCCGAACAAACTTCGCGGGCTGCCGCGGCCGCGGATCCGCATCACTCCTCATCTGCACGTGTAGCGGTTGTCTATCTGATTGCTGGGCTGCTTTGGATTGGAATGTCTGACGTGATTTTGGCAGGGGTTGGCGGATTAACGACGGCTGGTTTTCTCGTCTCTATTGGAAAAGGGGCGTTATTCGTCTTATTGTCAACGTGTTTGGTTTACACATTATGTCGGCGTGAGTACGGCAAATCATCACGCACAATGGCGCTCCTTCGAGCTGTAGTTGAGGGTACGACGGATGCGGTGTTTGTTAAGGATTGCGACGGAAGATACTTGCTAGTCAATGCCGCGGCGGCGAGCTTCATGGATCGATCAGTTGCGGAAGTGCTGGGCTGTGACGATCGCGAACTGTTTAATCGACCGCAGGCTGAACAACTGATGGCGAGCGATCGCGCTATTATGGCAAGCGGTGGTGTCGTCACGTTGGAAGAGACGCTCACATCAGGCAGTACGACTCGCACCTTTCAGGCAACGAAAGCCCCGCATTTTGATTCAAATGGGGCTGTGATCGGGCTGATCGGCATCAGTCGCAACATCACAGACCGGATACAAGTTGAGACCGCACTGCGGGAAACGGATGCAAGACTTCGAGAGTCACAGCGGATCGCCCGATTGGGAAGTTGGAGTTGGGAGCCGCAGACTAATCGAGTTTGGTGGTCCGACGCAGAGTTTGAATTGTTCGGTGTAGACCGCCTGAGCTTCCGTCCTAGTTTTGAAGCGTTCCTTGGACTCCTGCATCCTGATGACCGGGCAATCGCGATTTCGCGAGTCGAAGCGATTCAAGCGGGAGCCGACGCGTTTGCGAACGACATGCGTATCATCCGAGCGGATGGCACCTGTATTTGGATCCACAGTCAAGCCCGCGTCACTCGCAATGCAGTAGGGGAAGTGTTCCGAGTCGAGGGAACGGACCAAGATATAACCGCCAATCGTTTGGCCGAAGACGCGGTACGAGAAAGCGAGCAGCGGTTGCAGGCCGCTGTCGAAGTTGCAGGACTCGGGGTCATCGTCGTCGATTATGATCTCCAGACTGCCGAACTCTCCCACCGCGCGGCAGAACAGTTTGGGTTACCGCCGGGCACAATGGCGTTGAGAGCTGAGTTGCATTCCCGTTTTCATCCCGACCACGTTGCAGAACTTGCAAAGTTAATAGAAGGAGCGCTTGACCCAGCCGGTTCAGGCAGGTTTGCGTTGGAGCATCGGGTACTTCGCCCGGACGGTACTTCGCGGTGGCTCAACGTCCGCAAGCAAGTGTCCTTTGCAGATGGCCGCCCGCATCGGGCGGTCGTGGTTACTGCGGATGCAACCGAGCGTAAGCGAGCTGAGTCCGAATTGCGTGAGAGCGAAGCGCGATACCGATTGCTGTTTGAATCCAACCCTCATCCAATGTGGGTTTACGATGTAAGTACTTTCAGATTTTTAGCCGTCAACGACGCCGCTCTTGTTGCTTATGGCTACACTCGCGATCAGTTCCTGGCGATGACCATCAAAGACATCCGACCTCCCGGAGAAATAGAGAGGCTGGAACTGGCTGTCGCCCGAACATTGCCTGGGCTTAGCCGCTCTACACTCTGGAAGCACCGGCGCAAGAATGGGACTGTCTTCGATGTAGAAATTGCAGGCCACGATCTGCAAGAGGGAACCGGTCGCTCGCGATTGGTGCTCGCGTTAGACATTACAGAGAGGGTGGTTGCGACCGAGGCGCTCAAGACAAGTGAGGCTCGATACCGTCAACTAGCAGACATGCTACCTACGGCCATACTAGTGCACGCTGATAATCAGGTATTGTATGGAAACCCCGCGATGTTGCGTCTCATCGGGGCGTCAGACTCGAACGAACTTCTGGGTCGAAACCCGTTTGAACTTTTACATGAATCTTCCCATGACATTCACCGCCGTCGACAGAACGAAATGGCAAGAACTGGGATGCCGCTTCCAGGTTGCGAGATGCTGGGACTGCGCTGCGACGGCCGAACGGTACCCATTCACGTTGTCGCTGCTCCAGTCGACGGTTACGGAGGGCCTGCGACCCTGGTCGCGATCTCCGACTTAACCGAACGAGATCGGTCGGCGGCTTTACTTCGGTCCGTGCTGGACAGCGTGGGAGACGCTATCTTAACCATCGACGTCAATGGAACGGTGAGTTCGGCCAACAAAGCTACCGAGCGGCTCTTCGGATACGCTGAGCTCGAGTTACTGGGTGCGAACGTAAGCGTCCTGATGCCCGAACCGTACCTCTGGCAGCATGATCAGTATGTGGCTAACTATTTGCGGACAGGTGTACCCGAGGTCATTGGCATCGGCCGAGAGGTAGAGGGCCGCCGAAAAGACGGGACAGTTTTTCCTGCTGAATTGACAATAACCGAGTTCCTGCGCGATGGAGAAAAAGAGTTTACCGGCGTACTCCGCGACATCACGGCCCGCCGACAACTCGAAGAGCAGTTCCGGCAGGCGCAAAAAATGGAAGCCGTGGGACGTCTTGCAGGCGGGGTTGCACACGACTTTAACAACTTGCTGACCGTCATCAACGGTTACACCGAATTGTTATTGGAAGGACTAACTGCGGACAACCCAGCAAAGCCTCTGCTGACTGCTGTCCATGACGCGGGAGATCGCGCCGCTCGTCTTACACAGCAACTGCTGGCGTTCAGCCGCAAGTCGGTCGTCGAACCACAGTTAATTGACTTAAACGAATTGGTGGCAGCGTCCACAAACCTACTATGTCGATTGATCGGTGAGGACGTCACACTCTTACTATTAACGCATCCCTCGCCAATCCGTGTGTTGATTGATCCGGGCCAGCTCGAGCAGGTGCTGATGAATTTGGCCGTGAACGCTCGCGATGCAATGCCCACTGGCGGGCAACTGACCATCGAGACTCGCTTGGTGGAATATCGCGCCGTCGAAAACATGGCGGTGGAGCAAGAGGCAGGAGCAGAACTCTTGCGTCGCAGTTTGCCTTCTGGACTGTGCGCCAGTGTGCGAGTTACGGACACTGGTTGCGGAATGAGTGCCAATGTACGCGAGAAAATCTTTGAACCGTTCTTCACAACCAAAGGATTGGCCAAAGGTACCGGACTCGGGCTGGCCGTCGTGCATGGAGTTGTTCAACAGTCAGGCGGCTTGATCACGGTCGACTCTAAAGTCGGGGAGACTACGTTCACGGTTCTGCTTCCGCTTGCGTCCGATGAAACGAGTGCTCTCGGCGCCTCATCCTCAGCAGATACGTTCATCGACCCTCGAGGCAGCGAGACCATGCTGGTGGTAGAAGACGAAGAAGCGGTCCGGACGATCGTTCGGGTCGCACTGGAAGGCCAAGGGTACAAGGTGCTCACAGCACCCAGTGGGAAAGAAGCACTCGACGTAATCCAAGCCAACAGAGGGCAAGTCGACCTTCTAATCACCGATGTTATCATGCCCGAGATTAGCGGACGCGAGTTAGTGGAAGCAGCCCGTAAGACGCGGCCCGAGTTGCGAGTACTTTACATGTCCGGTTACACCGACGACGCACTCGACCGACACGGCCTGCAAGGGACGGACGACCACTTTATTCAAAAACCATTCACGCCCCTCAGCTTGGCTCGGAAGGTCCGCGCGATTCTGGATCAAGCCGGTGGACGGACACTGATGCTGATGCTGCTTGCGGGAAATTTTTGATTGGTGTCGATTCATGGATGAACAATTCGACTATATTTCAATCGCTGAATCAGAATTTCGGCGCAAAATAACTTCCTTCAATGCTTGTATCAAACGAGGTAAGAAAATGAAATTGGCCGCACTCGGAATTTGTCTTGTTCTGTCCATTGCACCTACATTATTGGGTCAAGAATCCGTCAAGCCTAGCGCTGAACACGCCTTCCTTGCAGAAGTCGTCGGCGAATGGAATGTTACCATGGCTTACCCAGGCGGCGAAATGACTGGTAAGAGCGTCTACAAGATGGCCCACAATGGACTTTGGCTAACTTCGACACTGGACATGAAAATGCCCGACGGTCCCTTTAGCGGATCAGGTCTCGATTCGTTCGATCCAATCAAGAAAAAGTTCGTGGGTGTTTGGGTCGATTCAATGTCTGCAGCGCCGTTGATTCTTGAAGGCGACAGGAGCGCCGATGGTAAGAAGATCACCATGACGGGAAAGGGGCCTTCGCCAGACGGAACATCGACCACCTATAAAACGGAAACAGAATACGTGAGTAAGGACAAGCACATTTTCAAGATGTGGATGGGTACCACGACAGGTGAGCCGATGATGGTCGCGACTTACGAACGTAAAAAGTAGTTCGGGAAGTTGGGCAGCAGATTACGTTCGACTTCGATTTCGAGCTACCAAGGCCTAAGTCATGACTTCAGTTCCACTTTCGCAACCTGCAGGTGAAAACGAGATGCGAGGCTATGGGCAAAGTGGCAAGCGGCGTTTGGCGGACGGAGCAATGGCCGGTGCTTGGTATCATCCGACGGACTACGAACGGCTCGAATGTGTTCTCTGTCCACGTAGATGCAATCTCAAAGCCGGTGATCGGGGCTTCTGCTTCGTTCGAGAAAACCGCGACGGTCAAATGGTGCTCTCTACCTATGGAAGAAGTACGGGCTTTTGCATCGATCCGATCGAAAAAAAACCGTTGAACCACTTTTTCCCTGGAACGCCTGTACTTTCGTTCGGTACTGCCGGCTGCAATCTGGGATGCAAATTCTGCCAAAACTGGGACATCTCCAAATCACGTGAAACTGAACGACTGAGCGCCATCGCGGAACCGATGACCGTAGCTCGTGCAGCTAGCGAACTGAAATGCACTAGCGTTGCTTTCACGTACAACGATCCAGTCATCTGGGCCGAGTACGCGATCGACACCGCCAAGGCATGTCATGAACTAGAGATAAAAACAGTCGCGGTAACGGCTGGATACATCAGCCCAGAGGCTCGCGTTGAGTTCTTCGCGGATATGGATGCGGCCAACGTCGACCTCAAAGCCTTCACGGAAGAATTCTATCAGAAGATAACCTATTCGCACTTGCAACCAGTGCTCGATACGTTGGTCTACTTGAAGCATGAGACGTCGGTCTGGTTTGAGATCACCAACTTGATCATTCCGGACGCGAACGACAATCCAGGCGAACTGCGTAAGATGTGCGACTGGATCTTAGAGTCGATTGGTGATGAAGTCCCCATTCACTTCACGGCTTTCCATCCCGATTTCAGGATGAAGGATCGCGATCGCACCAATCCCAAGACGCTTTGCACGGCATACGATATCGCCAAGCAGACGGGATTAAAGTATGTTTACGTCGGCAACACTCATGACGTCGAGCGTCAGAGTACTTATTGCCATAGTTGTGGGCGATTGATCGTCCAGCGCGATTGGTATCAACTGGGGGTTTATAACATTGATGCTTCAGGTCGCTGTAAGCATTGCAAGACATCTATACCGGGGCGGTTCGGCGAGAAATGTGGCACTTGGGGTGCCGAGCGTCAACCGGTTCGTATTGATCAATTTGCCAGTACAAATCACGTCACTAGTTCAATTCAAAATTCCACGACAGCGCCAGCAACTTTTCCGATTCAACCACTTGTTCAGCTTCAGTCCAAGGGCGATAACATGACCGGCTCAACCTCTTCACAGCCATCCCCCAGTGCAACCATCGTTCCGCCAGGTGCTCTCAAGTTGAATAGCCTCACCAGGGCTCAGCGTCACTCGCTGCTCGAACTGGCCGCGCGAACAGTGCTGTGCTCCGTTGGTTATCAGCAAGGTCCAAACCAGCCCCTTCCCAATCCTCAAGATCTACTTGGCGATCTAAATCAGTCGGTCATCATGGGCGCTTTCGTGACGCTGAAACGTGGCAAGCTGCTTCGTGGTTGCTGTGGAGTGTTGGGACAACCGATGCAGCTAGGTCCGGCAGTCGCGCGGGCTGCCGCGCGCACTGCGAAAGAGGACACTCGCATGGCTCCAATCTCGCCTGTCGAGCTTCCTTACCTTTCTATTGACGTGACGCTCCTAGGGCCTTTTAAGCAGCTGACGATTTCCGCGAGTGAACGCCCATCGCAAATTCAAATTGGCAAACACGGATTGATGATCCAGTCAGGCGACAAGAACGGACTGCTGTTGCCGAGTGTTGCTCCGGAAAATGGTTGGGACGCGACGCAATTCCTACAGGCGGTTTGTCGTAAAGCAGGTTTGCCAACGTCCGCTTGGGAACAAGATGCGGTCCGCGTGAGTACTTTCGATGGTGAGGCGATCGAGGGCAAGGTTGCGGATCTACTCGGCGACAAAACGGTGCAACTTGCTCCGCCGCTCGACGCCGAGCAACTGAACCTCTATTCCCAGTTGGCTGGAACAAATATTGCCGCAGTTTCGGCCGGATCGACGCCGACCTATTACGCACCTGGCCTCCCGGACTTGACGGTCAACGCGATTGTCTTGTCGATGCAATGGGGCAACGAGACCGATGGGCTGCGTCAAGCCAACGCGTTACAAGTCTCTTTTAGGCCTGGCGTACCCCTGCAATCGACTTTGTTTCAAATGTGCCAAAGCGCTGCAGCCATGTTCCAGCAACAGGGATACTCGGGCAACTTGCAAGTTGGCATCACCGTTGGTATAGATCCATGTATGCACGGCAGCGGCGAGAAAGTGGATTTGGCGGGAATCGATTCAGCCAGTCGCGCAATCATTTTGTCTGATCCAACGCACTGCGGTTTCGCATTCGATCCCACCAAATCGGCTGAAGAATTGCTGAGTATTCTGCGCCGTTCGTTGCCCGTAGGCAGTCGCGAAGCACCGATCCACTCAGTTCAAACAATGTCGTCGATGCCAGGTGTAATTAGCGTTTCGGCACCGCCTGCAGTCAAGACCGCTGGAGTAAGACCGCCTGCGGTCGCCGGTCGATTCTATCCAGCTGAAGATGCCGCGCGTCGTGAACTTGTCCAGTCCATTTGCAAGGGACCAACGCCACTCCAGTCATCACCGTTGGCGGTGATGGTTCCTCATGCAGGTCTGAAATATAGCGGACAGATCGCTGCCCACGTTTGGCGGAGCATCGCGGATTTGGATGGACAGACCGTGATTATCATATCGCCCAAGCACACCATGAACGGGTTACACTGGTCTGTAAGTCCATGCGAAAGCTGGCGGTTATCGGCGGGTACTGCCTTCGCGTCAGACGCTGAGTTGGCTGCCAAGATCGTCGACGGAGTTAAAGCACTCGAGCTGGACGCGGGGGCTCATCAAAACGAACACGGCATCGAAGTCCAGTTGCCCATCTTGGAAAAAGTTGCACCGAACGTAAAAGTCATCGGAGTTGCCTTGCACGGTGGCAGTTGGGCCGATATACAACAAGCCGCCACTGAGTTGGCCGCAGTGCTGCGAACGTTGGACAAGTTGCCGCTGCTGGTTATTTCAAGCGATTTGAATCACTATTCATCAGACGCTGAGAATCGCCGCCTTGATCGAATGGCCCTGGATGCCATGGCGACCTGCGACCCCCAAAATCTGTTAAAAACTTGCCGTGAGAAAGATATCAGCATGTGTGGTGTTATCCCAGCGGCGTTGGTAATGGAAACACTTCATCAGCTTGGATACAAATTCGAAGTAAAAGAGCTTGAGTATGGTACCAGTGGTGATGTCTCGGGCGATCGATCGCAAGTCGTTGGATATGCTGGGTCATTGCTCGTGGCGAAGTAGATAAGTGGAATCGGTTTGACGTTGATAAATATCGCAGCACTGCCGGGTTCTCACGAACCCAGCTACAAAGAACTTGAGTTAGAGAGAATCATCTGTGACGAATGCTGCTTGGTATGAAGTAACTTCCAGCGAACAACTCCTAACCCCCTGCATATTGGTTTACCCAGAGATTGTTCGACAGAACTTAGTGGAAACGATCCGGATCGCCGGTTCGGTCGAACGCTTGAGACCCCACGTCAAGACGCATAAGACTCCGCATGTCGTAAAACTTGAGCTTGAAGCTGGGATTACGAAACATAAGTGCGCGACTTTGTTCGAAGCCGCTATGCTCGCCGAATGCGAAGTGCCCGATATCTTGATCGCCTATCCAATCGTTGGCCCAGCGATAAAAAAACTCGCGCAATTGATGGTTGAATTTCCAAAAACACAATTCCGCTGCACCGTCGATAACCACGTATCGCTTACCCATCTGTCGGCCGCGTTACAGGGCAGCAATCACACGCTCGATGTGCTGCTCGATATTGACTCCGGTATGCATCGCACTGGAATACCAGCGGGCGAAGCAGCCATGACGCTTTATGCGCAAATTGGCTCAATGCCCAATCTAACCGCTGGCGGTCTGCATATTTACGACGGTCATAATCATCAACCCAACGAGGTTGAACGTCGGGCTGCAGTGGATGCGTTGATGCTGCCAATTCGTGCGATGATTGAGGAACTTCGCAACCAGGGACAAGTAGTGCCTCGCTTGGTATGCGGCGGCACTCCGACGTTTCCAATGTTTGCGGCGCTTGAGGACGTGGGCATCGAATGTTCTCCGGGAACATGCACTCTGTCGGACTACAACTACGGTCGAAACTACACCGATATGGCGTGTATCAAACATGCGGCAGTCCTGATGGCTCGCGTGATCAGCAAGTGCGGCCCCGGTCGACTAACGCTTGATCTTGGTTACAAAGCCGTATCTGGTGATCAGCCCGCAGGTCGTCGATGTCATGTGCTGAATATTCCTGACGCGAAAGAAGTCGGACACAGCGAAGAGCACTTAGTGATTGACACTGCTCACGCTGAAGACTATGCAGTTGGTGATGTTGTCTATGCGCTACCAGCTCACGTTTGCCCAACCGTCGCTCTACATAGTCATCTCCATGTAGTCGAAAACGGCAAGGTCGTCACCAGTTGGCCCATCACCGCCCGCGATCGTTTTTATTATCTATCGTAGGATGGGGCCATTTGTCCAGTCCGATATTTTCTTAGCTTGTTTATCTCTCGACCTGTCTACCAAAAAAGCGACATTACTCGCTGACGGCCACCACCTAGCTTGCTGGGTGGTGCGATGACTTATCAGCTAAAAAAAGCAGAAAGACAATCAGCCGTAGCCCCTGCGAGGCGTTTTGCGTTCCAACTTAGCCTCAAGTCAAAATTCCACCGAGTAAACTCGGAGGTGATCGGCGAAAAGTGTCAAAAAAGGTCTGATTTATTTCCTCAGAAGTGATTACGCCGTCTAGCGAACAAACTCCCTAATCTCGCTTAACGACAAGTGCTGAGTAATATTCGAAGAATAATAAGCACGAGCAATCTTCTGATCTTCCGTTACCAAAAAGTCCGCCGGCAGCGAACGCACATCCGCGTCAACTTTCCCTGGGAAATACCCCTTCAAAGTCGCATACAAACCACGCGGATGTATAAACGAAACGAGCATCCCGAGCAGCGATTGCTCAATTCCATAAGCGCGATAGGCACTCAGTTTAGGGTCAGCAGCGATCTGAAACGGTACATCTCGTGATCCGTACTGCTCAAGAGTTCGTTCCGGCCCGGATCTGAACAGAGCCAGCACTTTCAATCCTTGCTTTTCGAATTCAGCATAGCTTTTACTTAGCTCATGCACATGCAAGTTGCAAAACGGACATGCCGCATAGCGATGAAAGGACAAAAGCAGTTTGTGACCTCGAAAATCACCAAGCCAGATCGGCTTGCCGGTGCTTATATCCGTCACTTCGAAATCAGGCGCATCTTGACCAGCCGACAATCGCATTGGGAATCCTCAATAAGTGGCGTATGCTTCCAGCTGGTATGGCGAAAAGTCGGTAGCGGAATGCGTCAAGCATTTCGTGCATGCAACTTTGGCCCGCAATATCAACTCCCGAAAGCCTTGACGGCTTCCGCTACTGCGTTTGTTCACGACTTTCCG